>NZ_JAXBQT020000013.1:0-151639 GCF_047520755.2 Stenotrophomonas sp. FR010
GGTGAGGGCGCTTTGCTTGCGAAGCACTGCTTCGCAAGCGCCCGAACGCACAGCCGCCAGCGGCTGGGCCGGGCCCCGGAGGGGTACTTGCAGCGGCCCCTGCAAGCGGACCCACCCCGCCATCCCACGGATAGTCAGCTTTTGCCTTTGCCTTTGCCTTTGCCGTTGCCTTGGCAGGTGCAGGGCTGCAAGCCCTGCCGCAAGTACACCCCTCATACCACCGGAATGCTGTGCTGCCCCAGATTCCGGTACGGCGGCGTGGACATGACCATCTCCGCCAGCGAATAGGCCAGCTCGCGCTCGGCCATCACCGTGCCATCGGCACCATGCTCCAGCAGATGCTTCACTTCGGCATCGCTGTGCGCACGTGCCAGCAGGGTCAGGTCCGGGTTGATCGCACGCAGCTTGGCCAGTGCCTCGCCGGCTTCCAGCGGCTGTGGGATCGCCAGCACTGCGATCTTGGCCCGCTCCGGATGGGCCTCGGCCAGCACGCGGTCGGCGGCGGCGCTGCCACGGATCGCTGCCAAGCCCCTGGCGTGCGCCTGCTCGACGTGCTCTTTGTTGTCATCGATCACCAGCACCGGCACGCCGCGATCGCGCAGCACCTGGGCCAGCTCGCTGCCCACCCGGCCATAGCCGATCACGATGGCATGGTCATGCAGGTCGCGCGACGGGCCGGTCGCATCCTCCGGCTCCGGCGTTTGCGGCTGCTTTTCCTGCTTGGCCTGCCATCGGTCGAGCAGGCCGAACACCAGCGGGTTGAGCATGATCGATACCAGCGCGCCGGCCAGCACCAGCGACTGGCCTTCCTTCGGCAGGATCTGCAGCGCCACGCCGAGGCCGGCGATGATGAAGGCGAACTCGCCGATCTGGGCGAGGCTGGCCGAGATGGTCAGCGCAGTGCTGGTCGGGTGGCCGAACGCACGCACGATGAAGAACGCGGCTGCCGACTTGCCGAACATGATGATCAGCACTGTGGCCAGCACCTGCCACGGATGCTGGACGAGGATGTTGGGGTCGAACAGCATGCCGACCGAGACGAAGAACAACACGGCGAACGCATCGCGCAGCGGCAGCGAATCGTGCGCGGCCTTGTGGCTCAGTTCCGATTCGTTGAGCAGCATGCCGGCGAAGAACGCGCCCAGCGCGAACGAGACGCCGAACAGCATCGCCGAGCCGAACGCCACCCCCAGCGCGATTGCCAGCACCGACAGGGTGAACAGTTCGCGCGAACCGGTACCGGCGATACGTTCGAGGATCCAAGGGATGACCCGGCGCCCGACCACCAGCATCACCGCCACGAACAGGCCCAGCTGCACGAAGGTCCAGCCGATGTCGGCCAGCACGCTGCCCAGCGAGTGCGACTCCTTGGCCGCGTCGGGGCCGAACACACCGGCCATCACCGGCATCATCACCAGTGCCAGCACGCAGGCCAGGTCTTCCACGATCAGCCAGCCGACCGCGATCTTGCCGCGCATGGTTTCCAGCAGACGGCGTTCCTCCATCGCCCGCAGCAGTACTACGGTACTGGCCGTGGCCAGCGAGAAACCAAAGATGACGCCGTGAATGGCCGGCCAGCCCATCAGCGAGGCCACGCCCCAGCCGAGCAGGGTGGCCACCGCGATCTGGCCGATGGCGCCGGGGATGGCGATGGCCTTGACCGCCATCAGGTCCTTCAGCGAGAAGTGCAGGCCGACGCCGAACATCAGCAGCATCACGCCCAGTTCGGCCAGCTGGTTGGCCAGCGCCTGGTCGGCGACGAAGCCGGGGGTGAACGGGCCTACGCAGATGCCAGCAACCAGGTAACCGACCAGGGGAGACAAGCGGAGCTTGTTGGCCAGCGCGCCGAAGATGAAGGCGAGCCCCAGGCCAACGGCCACGATGTTGATCAGGTCGGTGTCATGGTGCATCGGCACTCGCAGGAAATCGGGGGTGCCCCGATTTTCACCGATGAAGCCAGATACGGCAAACCTGCCGTCCACGTGCCGTGGCCGGCGGGTTTGCCACGCATTTCTCCTCTACCCCCGCCTTCGGCGCGCCCCTTCAACAAGAAGGGGCTCTCCTCCAGATGCGGCCCGGGGTTGCCGGCCAGCGGCCGGCACTACCGCTTACCAGGTGTACTTGATCCGCCCGTACACATACGCGCCGTTGAAGCCGAACGGCGAGTAGTTGCTGTACGGCAGCATGCCGAAGGTGGAGTTCTGCAGGTCTTCGGTGCGGTCCGGGTACTTGTCCAGCAGGTTGTCGGCGCCCACGGTCAGAGTCCAGTTGCTGCTCGGCTTGTAGCTGGCCGAGGCATCCACCACCCAGGCATCGCCGTAGGTCTGGTCGCGCAGCGCGGTGGCCGAGTTGCGCACGGTGAACTTGCCGTAGCGGGTGGCGGCCAGGCCCAGTTCCCAGTGATCCGAACGCCAGGTGCCACTCAGGATCGCCTTGTCGCGCGGGTAGCTGTCCTCGATGCGGCCGATCTCATCACGGCCGATCAGCGACTGGGTCAGGCCCAGCGTGCCGAACACCGCTGGGGTGCCGCCGACACGGCGCACTTCGGTGTCGTTGTAGCTGTACGCAGCGGTCAGCTCCAGGCTGCTGGCGTTGAACGGCACCGTATAGCTGGACACGAAGTCGACGCCGCGGGTGCGCGTATCCAGGCCGTTGGTGAAGTACGAGAACGCGGTCACCTGCGGCAGGCCGAGGGTGCCCAGCAGCGCGCTGGTGGCGGCGTTGGTGGTGATGCTGGACGACAGCGCGATGCGGTCATCAATGTCGATCTGGTACGCATCGACGGTGATGTACAGGCGGTCGACCGGCTGCAGTACCAGGCCCAGGCTGTAGGAGGTGGACGTCTCGGCCTTCAGCGGCGAGGCGCCCAGTGCCTGCGCGGCCGGGCTGGTGGTCGGGAAGGTGCCGCGCTCGACGAACACGCCGTTGAGGAACTGGCTGGTGACCGCCTGGTAGCCCTGCTGCGCCAGCGACGGTGCACGGAAGCCGCTGGAGGCGGTGGCACGCAGCGCGACCTTGTCGGTGAACGCATAGCGTGCCGACAGCTTGCCGGAGAAGCGGTCGCCGAAGTCCGAGTAGTCCTCGTAGCGGCCGGTGATGCCGGCCGAGAACTTCTCGGTCAGGTCCGCTTCCAGGCCCGCATAGACCGCGTAGTTGTGGCGGTCGGCATGCACTTCATTGGTCGGGGTGAAGCCGGCGAAGCCCTGCGCGCCGCTGCCGGTGTACGAGTTCAGTTCGCCCGGGTTCTGGTCCCACTTCTCCTTGCGGTACTCACCGCCGAAGGACAGCGTGACCGGGTAGGCAAGGCCCCAGTCCAGCGACTTGGTCAGGTCGGCGTTGAAGATGTCCTGCTGGTACTTCAGCGTGCCGTCGTAGAACGAGCGCGGGCTGGTCGCACCGAGGCTGTAGTTGATGCTGTTGCGGGTGTGGAAATCGAGGGTGTTCTCGCCGTGGTTCAGGCTCAGGTCCCAGGTCCAGCCGCTGTCGGTGTTGCCCTTGACCCCGGCCACCAGCGAGCGGTCCTTGGAATACTGGTTGATCTCCGGCACGTAGCCGTCCGGATAGGTCTGCGCCAGCAGCGCGCTCTGCCCGCTGTGGTTGCGCGAACGGTAGAACGCAAACGAGGTGATGTCGCGATTGCTGAGCAGCGCGCTGGCGTAGCCGGTCACGTGGTCGCTGAAGTCGAAGCTGGCGTTGGCCGACGCAGCAGTGGCATCCACGCGCGGGTCGCCGACGATGAAGGTCTTCTGGCCGATGCTGGGGAAGTTGCCGGTGTTCGGCGTGGTGCCGCGGTACGGGCCGGCGCGGTTGCTTTCATCCTGCTGGCTGATCTGGCCGGCCACGTGCACGCGGCCTCGGCCGTTGCCGAACTCGACGCCGGTATCGCCGGAAAGCTGGTACTTGTTGCCGTCGCCGGCGGAGTACTGGCCGTAGTCCACGGCCAGGCTGCCGCCACTGCCGCTGCCCTTGAGCACGATGTTGATGACGCCGGCAATGGCGTCCGAGCCGTACTGCGCCGACGCGCCGTCGCGCAGCACTTCCACGCGCTCGATCGCGGCGATCGGGATCGCGTTGATGTCCACCGCAGACGAGCCACGACCGATGCTGCCGTTGACGTTGATCATCGCTGAGGTGTGGCGGCGCTTGCCGTTGACCAGCACCAGCACCTGGTCCGGCGACAGGCCGCGCAGTTGCGCCGGGCGCACGCCGCTGGTGCCGTCGGTCAGGGCAGGGCGCGGGAAGTTCAGTGAGGGCAGGGCGCGTGACAGGGCGGTGGCCAGTTCGCTGGTGCCGGTGGACTGCAGCGCTTCGGGGGTGATGATGTCGATCGGCGACTGCGATTCGGCGACGGTGCGGTCGGCCACGCGGGTGCCGGTGACGATCACGGTGTCCAGGGTGTTGGCGGCGGTGCCGGCCTGCTGGGCGGCGGCGACGAACGGAGAGCCACCGAGTGCGACAGCGACGGCGGCGGCGATCAGGCTGGTCTTGCGGGTCATCGGGATGGGCTCCGGTTGGCGGGGGCGGCACCGGAATCGACATCACGGGGGTGAGGCGGACGGCGGTTGTTGCGGTGCGCAATACAGCAATTAACGGGATATTCAGTGCCTGTCAAATGCCGGTCATCGGAAAAAACGTTGCAGCAGCAACCATTTAGCCCGGGCAGGCATCGGCGGGGAGGAGACCCGGGACGCGCGCGGCGAGGACGTGGGAGAGAGGAACGTCGGCCACTGCGCATCCCGGGACGCGTCAAGTATTCGTTAACGCTAGAATTGCGTCGCAGGAACAGTGCTCACCAGCACATTCCATCCGGTTATATGGACCCCTTCCCCGATGATCTCCCTTCGTAATTTCGCCTTGCGCCGCGGCGAGCGGCTGCTGTTGTCCAATGTCGACCTGACCCTGCACGCCGGTTACCGGGTAGGTGTGGTCGGCCGCAACGGTGCTGGCAAATCCAGCCTGTTCGCGGCGGTGAAGGGCGAACTGGAGGCCGACAAGGGTGACGTCGACCTGCCCGGCAAGGTCCGTATCGCCAGCGTGGCCCAGGAAACCCCGTCGCTGCCGGACCCGGCGCTGAGCTTCGTGCTGGGCGGCGATACCGAGGTGGCCGCGGTGCTGGCCGAAGAGGCCGAGGCGACCGCCCGCGAAGACTGGGAGGCGGTGGCCAACGCACACACGAAGATGGCCGAGATGGGCGCCTACGACGCCGAAGCGCGCGCCGGCAAGCTGTTGCACGGCCTTGGTTTCCCGGCCGAGACCCACCACCGCGCGGTGTCCTCGTTCTCCGGTGGCTGGCGCGTGCGCCTGAACCTGGCCCGCGCGCTGATGATGCCCAGCGACCTGCTGCTGCTCGACGAACCGACCAACCACCTCGATCTGGACGCGGTGTACTGGCTGGAACAGTGGCTGCTGAAGTACCCGGGCACCCTGCTGCTGATCTCGCATGACCGCGAGTTCCTCGACAACGTGGCCACCCACACCCTGCACCTGCACGGCGGCGGCGCCAAGCTCTACCCGGGCGGCTACACCGATTTCGAGCGCCAGCGCGCCGAACAGCTGCGCCAGCAGCAGATCGCGCACGAGAAGGAGCAGGCCGAGCGTGCCCACCTGCAGAGTTTCATCGACCGCTTCAAGGCGCAGGCCAGCAAGGCCGCGCAGGCGCAGAGCCGCATGAAGCGCCTGGCCAAGCTGGCCGGCACCGAAGCGGTGCGCGCCGAACGCGAGTTCCGCATCGAGTTCGCGCCGCCGGCCAAGCTGCCGTTCTCGCTGATCCGCCTGAATCACGTCGAGGCTGGCTATGGCCAGGACGCGGTGATCCTGCACAACGTCGGATTCGGCCTGGAAGCGGGCCAGCGCATTGGCCTGCTCGGCCCGAACGGCGCCGGCAAGACCACCCTGGTGAAGACCCTGGTGGGTGAACTGGCGCCGATCGTCGGTGAGCGCATGGCGCACCCGGACCTGAAGATCGGCTACTTCGCCCAGCACACGGTGGAGTCGCTGCACGAAGGCCAGTCGCCGATGGAGCACTTCCGCGAGATTGCCCCGGATGCGCCGAACCAGTCGTTCCGCGATTTCCTTGGCAAGTGGAATTTCCCGGGCGACCGTGCGTTCGAGCCGGTCGATGGTTTCTCCGGTGGCGAGCGCGCGCGCCTGGCGCTGGCGCTGATCGCCTGGCAGCAGCCGAACGTGCTGCTGCTGGACGAACCGACCAACCACCTTGACCTGGAAATGCGCGAAGCGCTGGCCGAAGCGCTGGCCACCTTCGAAGGCGCGATCGTGATGGTCTCGCATGACCGCCACCTGATCGGCCTGGTCTGCGATACCTACTGGCGCGTGGCCGATGGCGTGGTCGAGCCGTTCGACGGTGACCTGGATGCATACGCCGCGTGGCTGCGCACCCGTCCGCAGGCGCAGGGCACGAAGGCCCGCATGGAGCAGGTGGAAGAGCCGGTGGTGGTCAAGACCGCCCCGGTGGCACAGGTGGTGCAGAAAAAGCCCGTGAACCCGCACAAGCTGGCCGCCGCCGAGGCCAAGGTGGCCGAGCTGGAAGGTGTGCTGGCCGAGCTGGACCGCCAACTCGCCGACCCGGCCAACTATGCCGATGCCAGCCGCATGGCGGTGATCGGCCGTGACCGCGAAACCGCTGCCGCGCAGCTGGAAAAGGCCGAAGCGGCCTGGATGGAACTGCTCGAGTCCTGACCGGTAGTGCCGGCCGCTGGCCGGCAGCGCGATGCGCCCACAACGATCAAGGGATTGCCGGCCAGCGGCCGGCACTGCCTACGCGCCCTGCGCCTGCAGCCACTCGCGGAAGCGCTTGGCCGGCTCGCGCTCGGCGCGCGAACGTAGCCGCGTCAGCCAGTATCGGCCCAGCTCCAGCGTGGTGCCGAACGGCTGCAGCAGGCGGCCTTCGGCCAGTTCCTGCTCGAACATGCGCAGCGGCAGCAAGGCCACGCCGGCACCGCCGGCGGCGGCCATCGCCACCGTCAGCGAGGAATCGAACACCGGCCCACGGGCTTCCACGCCGCTGACGCCGGCCGCCTGCAGCCAGCGCGGCCATTCGTCGCTGCGATAGGAACGCAGCAACGGCAGCGTGGCCAGGTCGCGCGGCTGCTTCAGCCGCCGCGCCAATGCCGGGGCGCACAGCGGCGCGAAGGGCGCATTGAGGATCGGCGTGCAGGCCTGGCCCTGCCAGTCGCCATCACCGAAGCGGATGGCCAGATCCAGCCCCTCGCCGGCCAGGTCGATGCGGTTGTTGTGGGTCTGCAGGCGCAGCTCGATGTCCGGATGCGCGGCCTCGAATGCGGCCAGCCGTGGCAGCAGCCAACCGGTGGCGAAGGTGCCGACCACCCCCAGCGTCAGCACTTCGCGGGCCGGCCCGCCGGTGTAGCGCGCGATGCTGGCCGAGATGCGTTCGAACGATTCGTTGAGCACCGGATACAGCGCTGCGCCTTCATCGGTCAGCGCCACGCCGCGCGGCAGGCGATGGAACAGGCGGATGCCGAGCCGGTCTTCCAGGCCTCGGATCTGGTGGCTCAGCGCCGCCTGGCTGACACACAGCTCCAGCGCGGCACGGGTGAAGTTCTGATGGCGGGCGGCGGCCTCGAACGCGCGCAGCGCATTCAGCGGCAGGGTCGGGTGCAGCATCGTGCAGTCGTGAGCTGGAGTGATGGCTGATCCTACCCTGTCGATGGAGTTGTTCGTAACAGCAGTGGGTTGAATGCGACAGGAATGAATAATTTTCATGTCTCTCGCTGATATTTCGCGCTGGTCGCCCATCGTGCTGGCCTGAATAATCGAGGGGTTGCCAGGAGATTCCGTATGCTCGCCCGTCGCCGATTCCTGCAGTTCAGTGGTGCCGCCGCCGCTTCTTCGCTTGCCCTGCCGTTGCTGGCGCGTGCGGCAGGCAAGGCCAGCGCACGCGCACCGACCGAGGCTGCCATTACCACCGCCAACGATTTCGCAGCGCTGGAGATGGCCTGCGCCGGCCGCCTGGGCGTGACCCTGCTCGACACCGCCAGCGGTCGCCGCTTGGGTCATCGCCAGGATGAGCGCTTCCCGATGTGCAGTACCTTCAAGAGCATGCTGGCGGCTACCGTGCTCAGCCAGGCCGAGCGTGCGCCCGCGCTGCTCGACCGGCGCGTGCCGGTGCGCGATGCCGATCTGCTCTCGCATGCACCGGTCACCCGCCGTCATGCCGGCAAGGACATGACCGTGCGTGACCTGTGCCGGGCCACTGTGATCACCAGTGACAACACCGCCGCCAACCTGCTGTTCGGCGTGGTCGGTGGCCCGCCCGCGGTGACCGCGTTCCTGCGTGCCAGCGGCGATACGGTCAGCCGCAGCGATCGGCTGGAGCCGGAAATGAACAGCTTCGCCGAGGGCGACCCGCGCGACACCACCACCCCGGCGGCGATGGCCGCCACCCTGCAGCGTGTGGTGCTGGGCGATGTGCTGCAACCGGCGTCGCGGCAGCAGCTGTCCGACTGGCTGATCGACAATGAGACCGGTGATGCCTGCCTGCGCGCGGGACTCGGCAAGCGCTGGCGGGTGGGTGACAAGACCGGCAGCAATGGTGAAGACGCGCGCAACGACATCGCCGTCCTGTGGCCCTTGTCCGGCGGCGCACCGTGGGTGCTGACCGCCTATCTGCAGGCCAGTGCGATCAGCAACGAGCAGCGCGCCGGGGTGCTGGCGCAGGTGGGGCGCATTGCCGATCGCCTGATCGGTTGAGGTAACCGGGAGTCATCCAGAAACGGCTTGCCGGATCGGTTCAGCGCGCGCATCCTGCGCGCGTTCCAACCCCACGGAAGACCCCATGAGCCATGAACTGATCTACCTGCTGCTGATCTTCGCGCTGCTGGTGATCCCACGCGCGTTGCAGCGTTTCAGCCTGCCCGCCCCGTTGACCTGCCTGCTGTTCGGCATCATCGGCATGCTCTGGCTGGGGGATCAGGCACATGATGCGGTGATCGGACTGCTGGCCACCCTGGGCATTTCCTCGCTGTTCCTGTTCGCCGGCCTGGAAGTGGATCTGCAGGCGCTGCGCCGGGGCATGTGGCCGCTGCTGGCACATCTGGTCATCCGTACCGGCACGCTGTTCGGCGTCGGCTGGTTGGCCTGGCGTTACGCAGGATTGCCGTGGCAGGCCGCCGGGCTGCTGGCGTTGGCGCTGCTGACGCCCTCGACCGGTTTCATCATGGACTCGCTGTCGCGGCTGGGCCTGAGCGAGGACGAACGGTTCTGGGTGACCAGCAAGGCCATCGCCGGTGAGCTGCTGGCGCTGGCGGCGTTGTTCATCGTGCTGCAGGCCGGCGACCCGGGGCACATGGCACTGTCCAGCCTGGCGCTGCTGGCGATGATGGTCGGCCTGCCGCTGCTGTTCATCGCGCTGGGCCGCTGGGTGGCGCCGCACGCGCCGGGCTCGGAGTTCTCGCTGCTGGTGATGGTCGGCATGGTGGCGGCCTACATCACCTACCTGCTGGGCGTGTATTACCTGGTGGGCGCGTTCATCGCCGGCCTGGTTGCGCGCCTGCTGCACCAGCGCATGCCGCTGCTGGCCTCGCACGAGAACCTGCACGCGCTGCGCCTGTTCGCCTCGTTCTTCGTGCCGTTCTACTTCTTCAACGCCGGCACCAAGGTGCCCAGCGAAGCGTTGAGCTTCGAGGCGCTGGGGCTGGGCATCGTGATCACCCTGGTGGTGCTGCCGCTGCGCATCGGCGTGGTCTGGCTGCAGCGCCGGGTGATGTTCGGCGAGAGCTTCCGCAGCAGCCTGCGCGTCTCGCTGGCGCTGGCTCCGACCCTGATCTTCACCCTGGTGCTGGCGGCGATCATGCGCGAGCGTTTCCAGATTCCGGCGGTGCTGTTCGGCGCGCTGCTGCTGTACGCCGCACTGACCACGCTGCTGCCGTCGCTGGTGTTCCGCACGCCGTTCGACGTCGATCCGGTGGAGCAGGAACCGGTGGGCGAGGGCGAGGCCGCGCCGGTAGCGGCGGCGACCGAAGCACTGCCGGCAGCACCGTCTGCCGAGCGCTGAGCGGGACTGGCGCGCGGTTTGCGCCCATCGTCCATGGCCGTTAGGGTTGGGGTATGAGACCGATTGCCGTTGCCACTACCGCCGCCCTCCTGCTCAGCCTCGCTGCGTGCACGCAGCGCTCCGACACGGTCGCCCATGACCTGGCGACCGCACCGGCCGATGCGTTCATGGCCGCCATCGCCGCACATTGCGGCCAGGCCTACGTCGGCAAGGTGGTGGAGGACACGCCTGCACCGACCGCCAAGGATCCGTTCGCCGGGCAGCGCCTGGTCATGCATGTGCGCGGCTGCGCCGACCCGGCGCACGAGCTGCGCATCCCGTTCCATGTCGGTGATGACCACTCGCGGACCTGGGTGCTGACCCGCACGCCGAACGGGCTGCGGCTGAAGCACGACCATCGCCACGAAGACGGCAGCCCCGACGCGATCACCCTGTACGGTGGCGACAGCACGCCGCCGGGCACCGCCGAGCGCCAGCAGTTCCCGGCCGATGCCGATTCGGTGGCGATGTTCCGCCGTGCCGACATGCTGGCTTCCACGCATAACACCTGGGCGATGGAGATCGATCCGGATCAGACGTTCGTCTACGAACTGACGCGCCCGGACGGCCGCCGCTTCCGCGTGCAGTTCGACCTGAGCAAGCCGGTCGACCTGCCACCGCCACCGTGGGGCGACGACACAGCACCCGCGCCGTGATCCCCGGGTCGGACCCCTCCTGCGGAGGGCTCTGACCCCAACCCCTCAACTCAACGCGTACCGAAGCGCGCCCGGCAACCGTTGCTCACCCACACCTGGCCCCGTGCGTAGCCCCAGCTACGGCCCTCCTGGCAGGCGCTGCCGGACAGCTGCTGCTGCAGCACCGGCCGGCCCTGGCGCTCATCCCAGTCGCAGTTCTGCGTGCGGTTGTTGTTGCTGCTGCAGGTGATGGAGTAGTTGCTGTTGCCGCCGCCCCAGCCACCGCCCCCGCCGCCCCAGCCGCGAGCTTCGGCGAATTCGGCGCGGCAGCCGTTGCTGACCCACACCGCGCCATTGCGCACCCCCCAGGTACGGCCTTCGTCGCAGGGGCTGCCGGACAGCTGGCGGACCAGGCGGGCATTGCGCCAGCCGACCGGGCAGCTGCGTTCGCGATTGTTCTGGCTCTCACAGCGGATGGTCTCGCCGGGCCGGCCGTTGTTGCCGCCCCAGCCACCGCCGTTGCCGCCGCCCCAGCCACCACGGGCCTCGACGAATTCGGCGCGGCAGCCATTGCTGACCCAGATGCTGCCATTGCGGCTGCCCCAGGTGCGGCCCTCGTCGCAGGCGCTGCCGGACAGCTGGCGGACCAGCTGCGCATTGCGCCAGCCTGTGTTGCACACGCGTTCTCGGTTGTTCTGGCTCTCGCAACGGATCACCCCGCTTTGCGCGGCGGCCGGGGCGGAGGGCAGGGCGAGCGTGGCGATGGTGCCCAGGCTCAGGGTCACGGCCAGGCGGGCCAGGGACAGCGGATTCATGGCGGCATCCCATACGGTGGCAGGTGTCTGACTATAGGGAGGGGGATGATCAAGCCGGTGAGACTGGCCGGATTTGCCCCGGCCGGGGCCTCGGCCGCAGAATACGAGGCTTTCCGGCCCCCATCCGGTGCCGGCGTTCTCCAGCGGAGCTTCCCCCAATGCGTACCCACTTCTGCGGCCTGGTCGACGAGACCCTGATTGGCCAGACTGTCACCCTCGCCGGTTGGACCGACGTGGCCCGTAACCAGGGCGGCGTCTGCTTCATCGATCTCCGCGATCATGAAGGCATCGTGCAGGTGACCGTGGAGGTCGACAACGCCGAAGTGTTCGCCGTGGCGGCTTCGCTGGGCTACGAGGACGTGCTGCAGGTGGAGGGCGTCGTGCGCGCCCGCCACGCGGTGAACGACAAGATGCGCACCGGCAAGGTGGAAGTGATCGCCACTGCCATCACTGTGCTGAACAAGGCTGCGCCCCTGCCGTTCCACGCCCACGAGAACCCGGGCGAGGAAACCCGCCTGAAGTACCGCTACCTGGACCTGCGCCGTCCGGAAATGCAGCGCATGCAGCGCACCCGCATCAAGCTGGTGCAGGCCCTGCGCCGCCACCTGGACGAGAAGGGCTTCCAGGACATCGAAACCCCGATCCTGACCAAGGCCACCCCGGAAGGCGCGCGCGACTTCCTGGTGCCGGCGCGCATGCACCCGGGCGAGTTCTACGCCCTGCCGCAGAGCCCGCAGCTGTTCAAGCAGATCCTGATGGTGGCCGGCTTCGACCGCTACTACCAGATCGCGCGCTGCTTCCGCGACGAAGCGCTGCGTGCCGACCGCCAGCTGGAGTTCACCCAGCTGGACATGGAATTCGCCTTCGTGCGCGAGCGCGACGTGCAGGACTTCGTTGAAGACATGATCCGCGCCATCTTCAAGGAAGTGGTCGACGTCCAGCTGGATGCCAGCTTCCCGCGCATGACCTGGGCCGAGGCGATGCGTCGCTACGGTTCGGACAAGCCGGACCTGCGCATCGCGCTGGAGCTGGTCGACGTGGCTGAGCTGGTCAAGGACAGCGAGTTCGCAGTGTTCACCGGCCCGGCCAACGATGCCGAAGGCCGCGTCGCCGCGCTGCGCATCCCGGGCGGTGCAGCGCTGAGCCGCAAGCAGATCGACGAGTACGCCGCGCACGCCGCCAAGTACGGCGCCAAGGGCCTGGCCTACATCAAGATCGCCGACAACGGCGAGGTCAGCTCGCCGATCCAGAAGTTCTTCAGCGAGGCCTCCTTCGCTGCGCTGGTCGCCCATGTTGGCGCCGGCAACGGCGACATCGTGTTCTTCGGTGCCGGTGGCTACAACAAGGTCTCCGACTTCATGGGCGCGCTGCGCCTGAAGGCCGGCAAGGACTTCGGCCTGGTCGCCGATGGCTGGGCGCCGCTGTGGGTCACCGACTTCCCGATGTTCGAATGGGACGAGGAAGAACAGCGCTACGTCGCGCTGCATCACCCCTTCACCGCACCGGCCGTGGATGACATCGCCGATCTGCGCGCCAACGCCCGTACCGCCGTCTCGCGCGGTTACGACATGGTGCTCAACGGCAATGAAATCGGCGGCGGTTCGATCCGTATCCACCGTCCGGACATGCAGAGCGCAGTGTTCGAGCTGCTCGGCATCGGTGCCGAAGAAGCCCGTGCCAAGTTCGGCTTCCTGCTCGACGCGCTGAACTACGGCGCGCCGCCGCACGGTGGCATCGCCTTCGGCATCGACCGCATCGCCGCGCTGATGGCCGGCACCGAGTCGATCCGCGACGTCATCCCGTTCCCGAAGACCACCGGTGCACAGGATCTGATGACCGACGCGCCGTCGCCGATCGTCGACGCGCAGCTGGCCGAAGTGCACATCCAGGTTCGCCCCAAGACCAACTGATCAGGAGATCCAGGCAATGACCGAGTTTGCGTTTTCGCTGGAGTGGGAAAAGCTGGGCAATGAAGGCTCCGAGGCCAACCTGGTCACCGAGCGTGCACGCGTGTTCGGTGGTTGGCTGGTCCGCGTTGGTACCAGCCCGGCGGCGATGGCCCTGACCTTCGTCGCCGACGGCGAAGGCCGTTGGGACGGTGAAGACTTCGGCGTCGAGGATTACGAGGACGACGAAGAGGAAGAGTACGAAGAGGACGAGGAAGGCGAGGAAGAAGAGGACGAGGACGAAGAGGAGTACGAGGAAGAGGACGAGGAAGAAGAGGAGTCGCCTGAAAAGGCTTGACCCCCGCTTCGCCCTGGCGTCAACTTCCTGCATGTATTCGATCCGCCGCGCCACTGTGGACGATGCGCCGACCCTGTCGGCGCTGGCCGCCCGCACATTCACCGAAACCTTCGGCCATCTGTACCCGCCGCAGGACCTGCAGGCCTTCCTGGAGGAGGCCTACACGGTCGAGCGCCAGCGCGTGATCCTGGCCCACCCCGATTACGCGGTGTGGCTGCTGGAACTGGATGGGGAAGCGGTCGGCCATGCCGCCGCCGGCCCCTGTGGCCTGCCGCATCCGGATGTGAAACCCGGTGACGGCGAACTCAAGCGCTTGTACCTGATCAAGACGCAGCAGAGCTGCGGCTGGGGCAGCCGCCTGCTGGAAACCGCGCTGGCTTGGCTGGAGCGCGAAGGCCCGCGCACGCTGTGGCTGGGCGTGTGGTCGGAGAACTTCGGCGCGCAACGCTTCTACGCCCGCTATGGTTTCGAGAAGGCCGGCGAGTACCTGTTCCCGGTTGGCGATACCAACGATCTTGAATTCATCCTGCGCCGCGCACCGCGCGCGGCCTGACGTTCACCGCCGCTTGCTGCGCGCGCGTGTTCAATCACCTCACGTTCCTGCCCCGCTGACCGCCAGGCTGTTTGCATGACTCCCCCCGTATTGCTGCTCCATGGCATCTGGAATGCCCGCGCCTGGGTCGGGCCGCTGGCCTGGCGCCTGCGCGCGCGTGGTTTCCAGGTGCATGCGTTCGGTTACTCCTCGGTGTTCGGTGGTCCCGACGTGGCGGTGCCCCAGCTGCTGGAACGGTTGGCCGACGCCGGGCCGTTGTCGCTGGTCGGCCACAGCCTGGGCGGGTTGCTGGCGCTGGAAGCGCTGCGGCGCAATCCGCAGCTGCCGGTGCAGCGGGTGGTCTGCCTGGGTTCACCGCTGCGCGGCAGTGGCACCGCACGCTCGTTGTCCGAGCACGGCTGGGGCCTGGCGCTGGGACGCAGCAGCGAGCTGCTGCTCGATGGCCTGCCGGACTGGCAGGGCAGGGCCGAGGTTGGCCTGATTGCCGGCTCGGTGCCGCACGGGCTGGGCAGCCTGCTGGGTGCCATCGACGATGCCTCCGATGGCACCGTGGCACTGGCCGAGACCCGGCTGCCGGGCCTGGCCGACCATTGCGTGGTCCGCACCAGCCACAGCGGCCTGGTGGTGTCGCCCGACGCCGCGCGGCAGACCGCGCATTTCCTGCGTCATGGCAAGTTCGACCACAGCCGCGACGCGGCGGCGGCATAGGGGCGGGAAGGCAGGGCCGCCCTGTAGAGCCGAGCCCATGCTCGGCAGCATTCCGTCGGGCCCATTGAGCCGAGCATTGGCTCGGCTCTACAACAATACGGGCCTAGACACGGTTGCAGCGCCCGATCAGGTAGAATCCGCGCCTTGATCCTGAAGCAGCCAGACGGTAGCACCCATGGGTAGAGGCCCCTCCATCGAAGCCCGCAAGAACGCGTCCGACGCGAAGCGCGGCAAGATTTTCACCAAGATCATCCGCGAGATCGGCGTTGCCGCGCGCGGCGGTGGAGGCGACCCCAACAACAATCCGCGCCTGCGCGTGGCCGTGGACAAAGGCCTGGCCGTGAACATGTCCAAGGACGTGATCGAGCGTGCCATCAAGAAGGCGACCGGTGAGCTGGAAGGCGTCGACTACGAGGAAGTCCGCTACGAGGGCTACGCCCCGGGTGGCGTGGCCGTGATCGTCGACTGCCTGACCGACAATCGCGTGCGCACTGTGGCCGACGTCCGCCATGCGTTCAGCAAGTGCGGTGGCAACATGGGCACCGAGGGCTCGGTGGCCTTCATGTTCAAGCGCCTGGGCGTGCTCAGCTTCGCCGCAGGGGCCGACGAGGAAGCCATCACCGAAGCGGCCATTGAGGCCGGTGCCGATGACATCGTGGTCTACCCCGATGACGGCTCGATCGATGTGGTCACCAGCCCTGACGCGTTCAACGCGGTGAAGGATGCGATGGCCGCCGCCGGCCATGTCGCCGACCACGCCGAGATCACCTTCCGCGCGGACAACGACATCAAGGTTGAAGGCGACGTCGCCCTGCAGGTCAAGAAGCTGCTGGACATGCTCGAAGACCTGGACGACGTGCAGGACGTGTATTCCAACGCCGAACTCGGCGCCGACGCCTACGCCTGAGCCGTCTTCGACGGCCTGGGCGCGGGCCGTTGAACGGTCACCGCGGACAGTCATGAGCCCCTACGCCTGCCAGCGCATCCCGTTCCGCCCCGCCAGGAGTGCAGCATGACCCGCATCCTCGGCATCGACCCCGGTTCGCAGCGGACCGGGGTCGGCATCATCGATGTCGATGCCGCCGGCCGCGTCACCTACGTGCACCACCAGCCATTGGTGCTGCTGGGCGCCGACGACTTCCCGCAGCGCATGAAGCTGCTGGTGCTGGGCCTGGCCGACCTGTGCCGCGAGTACCAGCCGCAGGAAGTGGCCATTGAAAAGGTGTTCATGGCCCGTAATCCCGATTCGGCGCTGAAGCTGGGCCAGGCCCGGGGCGCGGCGATCTCGGCCGTGGTGCTGCGCGACCTGCCGGTGCACGAATACGCCGCCAGCGAGATCAAGCTCGCCGTGGTTGGCCGTGGTGGCGCCGAAAAGCAACAGGTTCAACACATGGTCGGGCTCATGCTCAACCTGAAAACCAAGCTGCAGGCCGACGCGGCCGACGCGTTGGCGGTGGCGATCACCCATGCCCACGTACGGGCAACGGCCAACCGCCTGGGGCTCAGTGCCCGCCAGGCGTGGGGCCGCAAATGAGGAGCTGCACGCAATGATCGGTCGACTGCGCGGCATCGTCGCCTACAAGGCGCCGCCGTGGCTGATGGTGGACGTGAACGGGGTGGGCTACGAACTGGAGGCGCCGATGAGCACCTTCTACGACCTGCCCGAGCTCGGCCGCGAGGTCACGCTGTACACCCACTACGCGCAGAAGGAAGACAGCGTTTCGCTGTACGGGTTCCTGCGCGAGGGGGAGCGGCGCCTGTTCCGCGACGTGCAGAAGGTCAGTGGCATTGGCGCGAAGATCGCGCTGGCGGTGCTGTCCGGCGTTTCCGTCGAGGAGTTCGCGCGCATGGTCCAGGCCGGTGACATCACCGCGCTGACCCGCATTCCCGGCATCGGCAAGAAGACTGCCGAGCGCATGGTGCTGGAACTGCGTGACCGTGCCGCCCAGTTCGGTGCCGGCGGCGCGCTGCCCACCGGCAGCGGCCCGGCCCCGGCCGACCCGCTGTCCGATGCCACCGTGGCCCTGCAGCAGCTGGGCTACAAGCCGGCCGAAGCGGCACGCATGGCCCGCGACGCCTTCAACGAAGGCGACGAAGTGGCCACCGTGATCCGCAAGGCGCTGCAGTCGGCGCTGCGCTGAGCCGCGTCCCTTTCCTTCAACGAACCGCCTGAGCGTCGCCAGGAGTCCCATGTCCAGCAGTCAAACCCCGCACGCAGCTGCCGCCGGCAGCCACGGTCACGCCCCTCCAGCAGGAGGCATGGCGCTGATCATCGGTGCGATCGGCGTGGTGTTCGGCGATATCGGTACCAGCCCGCTGTACACGCTGAAGGAGGCGTTCTCGCCACACTACGGGCTCAACAGCGACCACGACACCGTGCTGGGCGTGCTGTCGCTGGCGTTCTGGGCGCTGAACATCGTGGTCACGCTGAAGTACGTGACCATCATCATGCGCGCCGACAACGACGGCGAGGGCGGCATCATGGCGCTGATGGCGTTGACCCAGCGCACGCTGCGCAACGGCTCGCGCTCGGCCTACGTGGTCGGCATCCTCGGCATTTTCGGTGCGTCGCTGTTCTTCGGCGACGGCGTGATCACCCCGGCGATATCGGTGCTGGGTGCGGTGGAGGGCCTGGAGGTGGCCGCGCCGGGCCTGCATGCCTTCATCGTGCCGATCACGGTGGTGGTGCTGTTGATGGTGTTCGCGGCGCAGCGCTTCGGTACCGAGAAGATCGGCAAGGCCTTCGGCCCCATCACGTCGGTCTGGTTCATCTCGCTGGCGGCGATCGGCATCTACAACATCGTCGATGCGCCGGAAGTGCTCAAGGCATTCAACCCGTGGTGGGCGATCCGCTTCTTCATGGAGCACAGCTGGCATGGGATCTTCATCCTCGGCGCAGTGGTGCTGGCGGTGACCGGTGGCGAGGCGCTTTACGCCGACATGGGCCACTTCGGTGCCAAGCCGATCCGACACGCCTGGTACTTCTTCGTGCTGCCGTGCCTGGTGCTGAACTACCTGGGGCAGGGCGCACTGGTGCTCAACCACCCCGAGGCGCTGAAAAACCCGTTCTTCGAGGCGGTGCCGCCGTGGGCGCTGTACCCGATGATCATCCTGGCCACCATGGCGGCGGTGATTGCCTCGCAGTCGGTCATCACCGGTGCGTTCTCGGTCTCGCGTCAGGCGATGCAGCTGGGCTACATCCCGCGCATGCGCATCAAGCACACCTCGCACGACACCATCGGCCAGATCTACATCCCGGGCATCAACTGGGGCATCGCGGTGATGGTGATCGGCCTGGTGCTGGCCTTCCGCAGCTCGTCCAACCTGGCGGTGGCCTACGGTATCTCGGTGTCGGCCACCATGCTGATCGACACCCTGCTGCTGGCCCTGGTGGCCCGTTCGCTGTGGCCGAAGGCGCGCGCCTGGCTGCTGCCGCTGTGCGTGGTGTTCTTCATCATCGACCTCGGCTTCGTCATCGCCAACGGTGCCAAGCTGCTGCAGGGCGCCTGGTTCCCGGTGGTACTGGGGATCTTCCTGTTCACCATGATGCGCACCTGGCGCCGTGGCCGCGAACTGCTGCGCGATGAGATCCGCAAGGACGGCATCCGCCTGGATACCTTCCTGCCTGGGCTGATGCTGGCACCGCCGGTGCGCGTGCCGGGCACTGCAGTGTTCCTCACCGCCGACCCGACCGTCGCCCCGCATGCGCTGATGCACAACCTCAAGCACAACAAGGTGCTGCACGAACGCAACGTGTTCCTGCACGTGGAGACCCTGCCGATCCCGTATGCGATGGAAGGGCAGCGGCTGAAGATCGAATCGGTGGGCGACGAGTTCTACCGCGTCTATGTGCGCTTCGGCTTCATGGAAACCCCGGACGTGCCGCTGGCGCTGATGCGCTCGTGCGACCACGGTGGCATCTACTTCGACCCGATGGACACCACCTTCTTCGCCAGCCGCGAAACCATCGTGGCCACCGCCAACCGCGGCATGCCGATTTGGCGCGACAAGCTGTTCGCGCTGATGCACCGGAATGCCGCGCCGGCCACGGGCTTCTTCCGTATTCCCGGCAACCGCCTGGTCGAACTCGGGGCCCAGGTCGAGATCTGAGGTCTGGTAGTGCCGGCCGCTGGCGGGCATCCGCCGCACCACCGGTGTTCATGGGGTTGCCGGCCAGCGGCCGGCACTACCGTGCTTCCGGCCCCGGAATGCAACCATTTACCGCATAATCACGGTATGACCGACGACCGCATCATCGGCGCCGGCGCCACCCGCGAGGATGACGCCGCCGACGCCAGCATCCGCCCCAAGCGCCTGGCCGACTATCTCGGCCAGGCCCCGGTGCGCGAGCAGATGGAGATCTACATCGAAGCGGCCAAGGGGCGCGGCGACGCGCTCGACCACGTGCTGATCTTCGGGCCGCCCGGCCTGGGCAAGACCACGCTCAGCCACGTCATCGCCAACGAACTGGGCGTGGCCCTGCGGGTGACCTCCGGCCCGGTGATCGAGAAGGCCGGCGACCTGGCCGCGCTGCTGACCAACCTGCAGCCGCACGACGTGTTGTTCGTGGATGAGATCCACCGCCTGTCGCCGGTGGTCGAGGAAGTGCTGTACCCGGCGATGGAAGACTTCCAGATCGACATCATGATCGGTGAGGGCCCCGCGGCCCGTTCGATCAAGATCGACCTGCCGCCGTTCACCCTGATCGGTGCCACCACCCGCGCCGGCCTGCTGACCGCGCCGCTGCGCGACCGCTTCGGCATCGTCCAGCGGCTGGAGTTCTACAGCGTCGAGGAGCTGACCCGGATCGTGCGCCGTTCGGCCACCATCCTCGGCATCGACTGCACCGCTGATGGCGCCGGCGAGATCGCGCGCCGCGCGCGCGGCACCCCGCGTATCGCCAACCGCCTGCTGCGCCGCGTGCGCGACTACGCGCAGGTGAAGGCGGGCGGCCACATCGACGAGGCCGTGGCGCAGGCCGCGATGAAGATGCTCAAGGTTGATCCGGAAGGCTTCGACGAGCTCGACCGGCGCCTGCTCAAGACCCTGGTCGACTATTTCGATGGCGGCCCGGTCGGCATCGAGTCGCTGGCCGCGGCGCTGTCCGAGGAGCGCGGCACGCTGGAAGACGTGGTCGAGCCGTACCTGATCCAGCAGGGCTTCCTGGTGCGCACCGCGCGCGGCCGCATGGCCACCCACAAGGCCTACCGGCACATGGGCTTGAAGCCGAAGAACCCGCCGCAGGATCTGTTCGCGGAGGTTCCCGATGTCGGTTGAGCCACTATTCAGTTGGCCGACACGCATTTACTGGGAAGATACCGACGCAGGCGGCGTGGTCTACCACGCCCGCTACGTGGCCTTCATGGAACGGGCCCGGACCGAATGGATGCGTGCGCTCGGCTACGGCCAGGAGCGCATGCGCGCCGAGCATGGGATGGTCTTCGCGGTGCGCTCGATGCAGATGGATTTCATCAAGCCGGCACGGCTGGATGACACCCTGCAGGTGAGCGCCCACCTGGTCCAGCTGAAGAAGGCCAGCATGGTCTTCGACCAGCAGATCCTGCGCGACGGCGAGCTGCTGCTGTCGGCCCGGGTCCGCATCGCCGCACTGGAAGCGGCCAGTTTCCGCCCGCGTGGCATGGACGAGGCCGTCCTTGCCATGCTGCAACCCCACCTCCACCCCGAATCCGAACACTGAGGAACAACGGATGATCGCAACGCTCCTGGCCCTGCAGGCCACGGTCACCGAGGCACTGCCGGCCGACGTCAGCAACGCCGCGACACAGACCCTTGCCCAGGCCACCACCGGCGGCGGCATCAACTACCTCGAACTGATGGCCAAGGCCAGCCTGCCGGTGAAGATCATCGTGCTGCTGCTGCTGGTCGGCTCGTTCGTCAGCTGGGTGATCATTTTCCGCAAGGCCCGCGTGTTCAAGCAGGCCACCCGCGAAGCTGACGAGTTCGAGAACCGCTTCTGGTCCGGCGCCGACCTGGGCAAGCTGTACAGCGCCGCCACCGACCGCAGCCGCAGCGTGACCGGCCTGGAAGCCATCTTCGAAGCTGGTTTCCGCGAGTACACCCGCCTGCGCGACAAGCGCCGCCTGGATGGCCGTGCGCAGCTGGAAGGCGCGCAGCGTGCCATGCGCACCACCTACACCCGCGAAGTGGACCAGCTTGAGCGCAACCTGGAACTGCTGGCCAACATCGGTTCGACTGCCCCGTACGTGGGCCTGGTCGGTACCGTGTTCGGCATCATGGTGACCATGCACGACATGATCAGCAGCGGTGCGCAGGCCGGTATCGCCGCCGTCGCGCCAGGCATCTCCGAAGCCCTGTTCGCCACCGCCATCGGCCTGTTCGTGGCGATCCCGGCGGTGTGGGCCTACAACCGCTTCACCACCCGCGTGGAGCGCATGTCGGTGCGGTTCGAGACCTTCGCCGAAGAGTTCAGCTCCATCCTGCAGCGCCAGAGCGCTGGCGACGAGTAAGCGCCTGACCCGGGAGTCCAAGCCATGTCCGCTGCCATCGGTCGCCGCAAGCGCCGCAAGCTGAAATCGGAAATCAACGTCGTTCCCTACATCGACGTCATGCTGGTGCTGCTGATCATCTTCATGGTCACCGCGCCGCTGCTCACCCTGAGCTTCGACGTCGACCTGCCGCAATCCAACGCCAAGGCGCTGGAAAGCAAGCAGGACCCGGTGATCGTCTCGGTGCGCCAGGACGGCCAGCTCAGCCTGAAGCTGCCCGACGCCAAGGAGCCGACCGCCGTGTCGGCCGAGGAACTGGAAGGCCGCCTGGCCGGCATCGCCGCCCAGGACAAGGGCGTGCGCGTGATCGTCGCCGCCGACCGTGCCGTGGCCTATGAAAAGGTCATCGCCGCGATGGATGTGATCAAGCGCGCCAAGGTAGACAAGGTAGGCCTGGCCACCGATGCACGCTGACGCCCTGCCACCTCCGCAGCAGCGCGAACCCGGCTGGGGCCTGCCCCTGGCGCTGGCGTTGCTGGTGCACCTGCTGGTCGCGCTGGTCTTCATCGTGGCCTGGTTCTGGTCGCCCGAGCGCAACACCGACGCCGCCGCCGGTGATCCGTCGGTGGAGGCCAGCCTGGCGCTGTCCGCGTCCGAAGCGTCCGCCGCCCGCCAGGCCCTGCGCCAGTCCGAAAAGCTGGAGGACCTGCCGCCGCCGGTGGCCGAGCCGGTTCCGGTGCCGGAAGACACCATTCCGCCGCCACAGCCGATTCCCGAGCCGCGCCCACAGGACGCCCCCACGCCGCAGCAGCAACAGGCACAGGAGCGTGTCGCGCAGCCGGATACCAAGGACCAGGAAGCGGTCAGCGCGTTGGCCATCTCGCAGGAGAAGGCCAGGCAGGAGCAGGAAGCCAAGCGCCGCCAGGAGCAGATCGACCTGACCGAACGCAAGCGCCAGGAAGAGGCCGAGCAGAAGCTGCGCCTGGCCAAGCAGCAGGAAGAAGACGCGAAGAAGAAGCTGGCCGATCAGGCGCGTCAGGCTGCGGACAAGGCCGAGGCCGAGAAGCAGAAGAAGATCGCCGAGATCCGTGCCCGCCGCGAACAGGCCGAAAAGGAAGCCAAGCTGGCTGAGCAGAAGCTGCGCCAGGTCGCCGCCGCGCGCAATGCCGCGGGCAGTGCCGCCGCCGGTTCCAGCGGTGCGTCCCAGCCGGCCGCCGGTGGTGGTGGCAACAGCGATGATCTTTCGGCCAAGTACGCCGCGGCGATCCAGGCCAAGGTGCTGTCGCAGTGGGTGCGGCCGGACACGGTGCCGCTGGGCCAGCGCTGCCAGATCACCATCACCCAGATTCCGGGTGGCACGGTGATGCAGGCCAAGGTCAGCCCGAACTGCCCGTACGACGAGGCCGGCAAGCGTTCGATCGAGGCCGCCGTGCTCAACGCGCAGCCGCTGCCGTACCGTGGCTTCGAGTCGGTGTTCGCACGCACGCTCAACTTCACGTTTACTGCCCAGGATCGCTGAGGCGGCGGGCCGGGGCGGCTCTCGAGCCACCCGCGCCCACGGTTGTCGCGCTTGCCTCTGGTGTGCTCGGTTTCGACCGGGCAGGCTGTGGGCTGCTGTCGAACACCGTCCTCCGGGGCGGCGTGACCAGGGCAGACGGTGCGATGTTAGCCACGACGTTAACGGTGCGTGAGAAGACGGGCTGGAACTGACCCGGAATTCACGTACCCTTGGTTCATGATTGCGAAGCGGTTCACTCCCGCTTTGTTATCCCTCGTTCCGGTTTCCCCTTATTGTTGAGCGCTCCATGAAAAAGATGCCTCGCTGGCTTGCCGTGTTTGCGGCCCTGTTGCTGCCCTTTGCTGCTGTCGCGCAGCAGAAGGGGCTGGATATCGACATCATCGGCGGCAATGCCTCCGCGCTGCCGATCACCATCGTGCCGATGCCCTATCAGGGTTCGTCGGCCGCTCCGCAGACCGACGTCGCCGGCGTGGTCCGTGCCGATCTGGAGCGTTCGGGCCAGTTCCGCACGCTGCCGGAAGCGCAGATCGCCGAGAAGCCCGTGCGGGGGGGGGATATCCAGTTCGCGACCTGGCGCGCGCTGAAGCAGAACTACATCGTGGTCGGCCGCGTGCTTGATGCCGGTGCGGGTGCCTACCGCGTCGAGTACGAACTGTTCGACGTGCCCAAGGGCGAGCGCCTGCTGGGCCTGGCGATGACCGCCCGTGGCAACGCCATGCGCGACGTTGCCCACCAGATGGCCGACGCCATCTACGAAAAGATCACCGGTGTGCGCGGCGCCTTCTGGACCCGCATCGCCTACGTGACCGCCAGTGGCAAGGGCGACGCCATGCGCTACGCGCTGATGGTGGCCGATTCCGATGGCTTCAACCCGCAGACCATCGTGCGCTCGGCCGAGCCGCTGCTGTCGCCGTCGTGGAGTCCGGATGGCAGCAAGCTGGCCTACGTCAGCTTCGAGCGTGGCAATTCGGCCATCTACATCCAGAACATCGGCACTGGAGCGCGCGAGCTGGTCACCAGCTTCCGCGGCATCAACAGCGCCCCGGCGTTCTCGCCGGATGGCCGCAAGCTGGCCCTGACCCTGTCGCGCTCCGGTAACCCGGAAATCTACGTGATGGACCTGGGCAGCAAGCAGCTGACCCAGCTGACCAACCACTTCGCCATTGATACCGAGCCGACCTGGGCACCGGACGGCAGCGCGGTGTACTTCACCTCCGATCGCGGCGGCCGTCCGCAGGTCTACAAGGTCGGTGCCGGTGGCGGCAGCGCCGAGCGCGTCACCTTCCAGGGCAACTACAATGCCAAGCCCTCGGTGTCCTACGATGGCAAGAAGATCGCCGTCGCCCAGGGCTCGGGCAACAGCTACAAGATCGCGATGATGGACAGCTCGCTGGGGTCGCCCCGCTGGAGCACGCTGTCCCCGGGTTCGCTGGATGAATCTCCGAGCTTTGCGCCCAACGCAAGCATGGTGCTGTACGCCGCCCGCGAAGGTGGCCGTGGTGTGTTGTATGCCGTTTCGGCCGATGCGCGGGTTCGCCAGCGCCTGGTCCTGGCCGACGGTGATGTGCGCGAACCGGCATGGTCCCCATACCGTACCCAGCGCTAAAAGAGTGTTAATATTTTCGTTGTCTTGAACCCCTCATCGGCTTAGGAGCCACAAAGGTATCGCCATGAACAAGTCCACCCGCGTTCTGCTTGTTTCCCTGCTGTCTGTGGCCGTCCTGGCCGGTTGCTCGAAGAAGGTGAAGGAAGAGCCGGCAGCCCCGGTCGACACCGGCACCTCGACCACCACCCCGACCGGTCCGTCGACCTCCGGCCTGTACGGCCCGGGCGATCTGGACACCGACGCCTGCCTGCGCCAGCGCGTTGTCTACTTCGACCTGGACAAGGAAGACGTGAAGCCGGAATTCCAGGCCATCATGGCGTGCCACGCCAAGTACCTGCGTGACCGTCCGTCCTCGCGCATCACCCTGCAGGGCCACACCGACGAGCGCGGTTCGCGCGCGTACAACCAGGCCCTGGGTGAGCGTCGTGGCAACGGCGTCAGCTCGGCCCTGCAGGCCAACGGTGGTTCGGCTTCGCAGCTGACCGTCGTGTCCTACGGTGAAGAGCGTCCGGTCTGCACCGAGTCGAACGAGTCGTGCTGGTCGCAGAACCGTCGCGTCGAAATCGTCTACACCGCGCAGTAATCCATGCGCATTGGCATCAAACTGATGCTGGTCGTTGCGGCAGCCCTTGTGGCTGCCGCACCGGCGCACGCACAGCGACAGAGCCTGGCTGACCGTGTCGGCGCGCTCGAGCAGCAGATGTACAACAACAGTGCCAACCAGGACCTGTTGAACCAGATCAATCAGCTGCGGCAGCAGGTCACCAGCCTGCAGGCCTCGATCGAGCAGTTGCAGCATGACAACGCCCAGCTCAAGCAGTCCGCCCAGGATCAGTACCTGGATCTGGACAGCCGCCTGAACCGGTTGGAAGGGGGCAACGCCGCCCCGGCCCTGCCGCCCGTTCCGGCGAGCGCGCCGAAGGCCGCACCGGCCCCGGCAAAACCCGCAGCGGCGGCCACTTCCGAGCGGCCGCCTTCGGTCCATGGTGATGCTGGCAGCCTTGCCGCCACCGGCGACGAGCGCACCTCCTACAACGTTGCCTTCGATGCGTTGAAGGCCGGCAGGTACGACGATTCGGCGCAGCTGTTCCTGAGCTTCCTGGAGTTGTACCCGAACGGCGTCTACGCGCCGAACGCGCTGTACTGGCTGGGCGAGAGCTACTACGCCACCCGCAATTTCCCGATGGCCGAGACCCAGTTCCGAGAGCTGCTCTCGCGCTATCCGACCCACGACAAGGCCGCGGGCGGCCTGCTCAAGATCGGCCTCTCGCAGTACGGCGAGGGAAAGGTCGACCAGGCCCAGCAGACGCTGGAGACCGTCGTGGCGCAGTACCCCGGTTCGGACGCCGCGCGCACCGCGCAGGACCGCCTGCAGTCCATCCGCCTGGGCAAGCAGATCCGCTGATCCGCTGAGCGGGCGTACAATAGGTGCCCTGTAGAGCCGAGCCCACGCTCGGCTGCTTTCGTTTCCGGCCACGGTAGCCCACCCGCCACGTGTCCAACCAAGAAGTACCCGCCATGACCGCCGTTACCCCGTCAAACGCCGTCGCCACCCCCAGCGACATCGTGCAGTCGCCGCTGCCGCGCCTGAAGATCACCGAGATCTTCACCTCGCTGCAAGGCGAGGCCGATACCGCCGGCTGGCCGACCGTGTTCGTGCGCCTGACCGGCTGCCCGCTGCGCTGCCAGTACTGCGACACCGCCTATGCCTTCCACGGCGGCACCTGGTGGGACATCGACGACATCGTGGCCGAGGTGCTGGCCCAGGGCGTCCGCCACGTCTGCGTGACCGGCGGCGAGCCGCTGGCGCAGAAGCGCTGCCTGGTGCTGCTGCAGAAGCTGTGCGATGCGGGCATGGATGTCTCGCTGGAAACCTCCGGCGCGCTGGATGTCAGTGCAGTGGACCCGCGCGTGTCGCGCGTGGTCGACATCAAGACGCCGGGCTCGGCCGAAGCCGCCCGCAACCGCCTGGAAAACCTGCCGCTGCTGACCGTCCGCGACCAGATCAAGTTCGTCATCTGCAACCGCGAGGACTACGACTGGGCCAAGGCCATGGTCGCCGAGCACGGCCTGGTGGAGCGTTGCACCGTGTTCTTCTCGCCGAGCAAGGGCGAGATCAGCGCGCGGCAGTTGGCCGACTGGATCGTCGAAGACCGGCTGCCGGTGCGCTTCCAGATGCAGTTGCATAAAATCCTGTGGAACGACGAGCCGGGCCGATGAGCCGGCGCAGCGTTCCCTGATGTAGCTCCGGCGCGGGACAGCGTGCTGGCTTTCCCCTCCCAACCGGAAGATTTCCCATGAAGAAGGCAGTCGTGCTTGTCTCCGGCGGCATGGATTCAGCCGCCGTCATCGCCATGGCCCAGGAACAGGGCTTTGCCGTGCATGCCCTGAGCGTGCGCTACGGCCAGCGCCACACCTCCGAACTGGATGCCGCCGCCCGCGTGGCCAAGGCCCAGGGCGTGGTCGCGCACAAGACCGTGGACGTGGACCTGCGCAGCATCGGTGGCTCGGCGCTGACCGATGACATCGACGTACCGGAGGCGGGCGGTGCCGGCATTCCGGTCACCTACGTGCCGGCGCGCAATACCATCATGCTGTCGCTGGCCCTGGGCTGGGCCGAAGTGCTCGGTGCCAATGACATCTTCTGCGGCGTCAACGCCGTCGACTACTCCGGCTACCCGGACTGCCGCCCCGAGTTCGTGGCCGCGTTCCAGGCGCTGGCCAACCTGGCCACAAAGTCGGGCGTGGAAGGCGCCGGCATCAAGGTGCATGCCCCGCTGCAGTTCCTCAGCAAGGGCCAGATCGTCAGCGAAGGCGTGCGCCTCGGCGTGGACTTCAGCCTGACCGTGTCCTGCTACAACGCCGACGCCAACGGAGCTGCCTGTGGCCACTGCGACGCTTGTCGCCTGCGCGCACAAGGCTTTGCCGAAGCCGGCGTGCCCGACCCCACGCGGTACGCCTGACCGCGCCTGGTAGAGCCGGCCGCTGGCCGGCTTCCCCGGTGGGGCAATCACTCCCTCGGTGGTGCCAACCGTTGGTCCGCACTCCTTGACCTAGCGGGCCTGCAACCATCCCGATGCCTCGATGAAGGCCCGCACCGCAGCCGGATCGGCATAGTCCAACTCGATCATCTGCGCGACAGCAGTCCTCTCGTCGGTCTGCCGGCGCATGTACTCCTGCGCAATGCGGTAGCCGGCGTAGTAGCCCAGGTCACTCACCCCGAACGGATTGCGCGCGCTGTTGTACAGCCAGTTGTCCAGGTTGTCCCCGTGCATCTCCGCACGGAAGCGCGCGCGGATTTCCGCTTCGTGCGCTGGCCCATAGGTGTACAGCGGCAACGCCGGGCGGCGCCCGCTGATGCGCTCTGCCACGTATTCGGCCACGCCTTCGCGTACCGCGTACTGGGCCAGGCTGCCGGTGGTCTCGCGCTGCTGGGTATGCACGTATTCGTGCAGGTTGTTCTGCGCGTTGTTCGCACCGGGGCGGCTGTCGTAGAAGATCCGCAGGCGGCTGCGCATCGGCTCGGGCAGCTCGCTCACGTCCACGCGCTCATCGCCGAGCGCCATCTCCGCGCCGATCAATACCTTGTTGCCCAGCGTGGTGCCGCCTGTGCGCAGCACGCCCACTGCATAGGTGATGGTGGCTGGACGCAGTGCCGGGTAGAGCGCCCGGAACGCAGTCAGGTCGCGCTCCAGCGTGGCGCTGGCGAGCTGTGCGTTGGCGGTGAGCGGCCGCACCGACGTCCAGAAGCGCGGCCACGCCCACATGGCCACGGCGTATTCGCGGGCAGTGTAGTGGCGCACCTGCATCAGCGCATGCAGCCCGGGGCTGCCGGGATCGATGTAGCGTTGCTGGACCAGCGCCACCCGGCGTTCGCCATCGGGTTCGGCGCGCACCGCATCATAGGTGGCCCAGAAGCGGGCGATGTCGTCAGTGACGACCTGGGATGGGGCGGCCAGGGCTGCGCAGGGCAGCAGGGCGGCAAGCAGGCTGGCGATCAGACGCATCCATGGCTCCGGGAAAGGATCACAGATGGGATGCGACAATGGCCCGAAAGGTTTAAGCCGCTGGTAGTGCCGGCCGCTGGCCGGCATCCTCGACACACCGGGGTTTCACGCGACCGGCCAAAGTAGGGTAGAATGCCCACCCCGCCGAAAGGCTGGGGCAGTGCAATGGGCCGTTAGCTCAGTCGGTAGAGCAGAAGACTTTTAATCTTTTGGTCGAAGGTTCGAATCCTTCACGGCCCACCAGTGAAATCAATGACTTAAAGGCGCCCGAGTGGCGCTTTTTTCGTCAGCTCCGTAATTGACTCCAGAATTCTCCCTGCCATCGGCGCCGTGACGAGACTCGCTAATCAGGCCCAGAAGCCTTTAGCTGCCTCGATAGGCACTGCTGATCTGTGCGTGAAAGCTTCTTATCTCTTTGATTTCTAACGACAATTGCCTCTTCCTCGGTGCGTGATATGCTCCATTCAACAAGGAACGTAGTCTTAGGGGGCGACCAATGAACGGATTGAAATGGCTGAACGTACGTGCCATTCCTTTTCCATAACTCGTGAGTTATATTGAATGTCCTGGACGATCAATGTAACGACCGATGCGAAGGAGTTCTTGGATGGACTCACTGCCGACGAAAAGGTGGAAGTGTTCGCAACTATCAAGCTGCTCAGCGAGGTGGGGCCGGCATTGCGTCGTCCCGCCTCAGGAACTCTGCGTGACAGTGACCTGTCCAACCTGAAAGAGCTCCGCATCCGTTTTGAGCGTAAACAGTTCCGCATCATCTATGCGTTCGACTCTGAACAGAATGCAATTCTGCTCGTCGGTGGTGACAAGGTCCCACTTGGCGAGAAGCTCTGGTACCCCAAATACATTGCCAGAGCGAAGAAGCTCTACGAGGCGCATGAAGCCGAGATTGAGTTGAGGCGCCGACAAGCTACTCACAGTCCTCGTGGGAAGGTGGCCAAACGTGGAAAGAAGCAGGGGAAGTAAAATGGCAACGTTGAATTTTGAAGAAATCCTGGCCGCGCAGCCGCTCGCTGTTCAGCGTTCAATTGACGCTCGTTTCCATGAGCTAGTGTCTGCCTACCCGCTTGCTGACTTGCGCTGTGCCGCTGAGTTGACTCAGGGTGATGTGGCGACTCGGATGCAGATCAGTCAAGCCGCAGTGTCCAAGATGGAAGCCCGAGACGATGTCCTGCTTTCGACTCTTTTTCGCTTCGTGGAAGCGATCGGCGGAAAGCCACGCTTTTGTATTGAGCTAGCAGATCGTGAGTTCGAAGTCTGCCATTCCGAGCGTGGCGCATCTTCTGCGTTCCATCTGCGAACACATCCGCGCGGTGCTTTTACTCCTGACGATATCTATGCCAACACTATGCATAGAGCCAGGGCTGGACGAGCTGCGAAAGTCTTCGGTGCATTGAATGGTGCATGGACTCACGGGCATGCAGCCTTGCGTTCAGGCTGGATGAGCGCCGAGTCTTCATCCTCGGTCGCGGAGAACGATGTGTGCTATGCGTCGACTCCGGAACTTGGTCTGGCTGCATGAGAACTAGCCCCTTACAGGTTGGAAAGGTCACTTACACGGATGTGAACATCCGTGCTACGCCTAATGTCGAAGCTGCCGCGATTGAGCGCGACCTGCCGATCGAGATCGAGGCCGCTGTGTTCTACTCAGCGAATGGGCAGCATTTCGCCACATTGACTGTGACCCAGAAGGATGAGCAATTCGCGTACACGATAGAAGTGTCTGCATTCGCTCCATTCACCATTGATGTCGTTGGTTGTGCCGAGGCTTACAAGACTGCCTTTAATCCAGGTGTAGTCGGTGTAAACGTGGTCCGTGTGATCTACTCCTCAGTGAGGGACATGATCGCAGGCGTGACGGCGCGCGCGCCGTGGGAGATCGCGTGCATGCCCACCATGATCATCGAGCCTCGCGACATTAGCCTGAACTATGAGCAGGACGGCCGAGAGGAGATCCTTCGATCTCAGTTTGGAATGACGGACGAGAAGATTGATGAGCTGAATAAGGCAAGGGCAGCTCAGAAGGCTAGTGCCCAGAAGCCCTCTGCTCAGAGGTCAAAGCGTAGGATGCCCTCAGTACCGGCTCAGTCCGAATAGTTGTACTGGGTGAGTTGAGCGTGAAATAAGGGCGGCCTCAGGCCGCCCTTTGTGTACTTGGTGTCCTATGGGAGAGTGACCATCCCATGCTCTAGAGATCTTTGATCGTTGAAGGCTTTACGCGTGGAACGCTCTTGTCGTAGACCTTCATCATCGCATCGGTCACGCCTAGTGCGTCCTGGCGTTCAGCGCGGTTGCCAGCCGTGTCGGTACCGCCCTTTCGCTTGAGGTCGTGGAGGCTGAAGCGCTCCTCGACCGAGATGACCCCGGCGCTGATCGCTAGTTGGATGAAGCGCTGCCAGGTGCTGTCCAGGCTCGTCTTCTGCAGCGGCTCGCCGTGTTCTGCGAGGAAAAGGAAGCGCAGGTCGGCGCGAAGCTGCACGGGCAGCCCGTGGTGCTTGATGATGCCGTCGCGGCGCGCAATGGCAGCATCCCAGGCGCTACGCAGTCGCGGCGTCCATTCCACCAGATTATCCCGGCTGCGCTTCCGTCGATTGGTGTGCAAGCCCTCGGCCGTCCCTTGTGCTTCGGTCAGGGTGAGGGTCTCAATGCCACGCAACCGACAGAGGTAGCCCAGCTCCATGATCATCCATAGATACTGTGGCACCGAGCCCTCAGTTCTCGCTGGTCGCTGGCTGCGCTCCTGTGCGAATTTAAGCAGCTTGATGTATGCATCATCGGTGGGCAGTCGCTGCCGCTTGCGCTCCTTCGCCTGTTCCAGGCCCTGCGCGGGGTTGTGGTTCACGATGCCCCGATTCAATGCCCAGCGGAAAACGAGCCGTGAGTAGCGCAGCACCTTGTTTGCTTTCGTGGGTGTGCCTGCCGATTCAATCCGATCAATAAGGCGCTGGAAATTGTGATTCCGTAGTTTGTTGACTTGGAGCTTGCCGAACGGCACGCCCAGGTTCGTGGGGTAGCCCACTAGGACATTACGCGCCGACTCGTAGTCCGCACGCGTGCCAGCCGCGAGCCCCTTGAACTTGGCACTGTCGTGGTACTGAGTGCAGACCCATTCCACAGTTCCGGTGCCTTCTGCTGACTCCATGAGGCCATGCAATTCGGAGAGCTTGGCTTCGGGACCCGCGACCGTTCGGCGAGTTTTCCGGGGGCCATCGATGCCAGTCGTGGCTTCGAAGATGTACCAGCGGCCACGGCCCGTCGCATCCCAGTAAACGCCCTTGGGGATCTTCGTCTGGTCGATGTGTGACGGGATGGATGGATTGTGTTTTCGCGGTCGAGGTGCCATCAGATTACGTCAGTCCCATATGCATCGTTCGACGCCTGCTGCAGTCCGAGAGCGGCGTTCATTGCTGCTGCCGTGGTCCAAATTCCACCTTTGCCGTCGTACTTGTAGCGGATGCCGCAAGTACGCGCCCAAGCCTCTACTGTTGCGAGGCGCGGACGCTCGCCAGGTCTGCAAAGTTCCTGTAGATCCTGAAATTGGAGAACTTCTCCGATCAAGCGGGACCTCCTTCGGCAAGGCGGAATCGTGACGGTGACCAGTCACAGCTTTCATCTGCGGGGATGTGGCCGAACATCGCTGTGCATCGACGGCAATGCACGCAGTCGCCGCAGGTCTTACGCTCGGGCAGATCCATATCGTCGCCGGTGCGGCCATACGGCTTTCGCTCAGCCATGGTCGGGCCCCTTCTTGCATTGGTTGCAGGGAACGCTGTCGGGCGCCCGGATGGAGAACCTGGTGCCACGCACGTGCTCCCCTGGGCGGATAACGATGTGCCAGCCGGCCTCGCGGGCCCCAAGCAGGCGCAGTTCGTTGGTGCCGAACTCGTCCAGGCCGAGCATCTTCGCGGCGAGCTCGATGTGGTTCGGCGAGATGGGCCGGTCGCGGTAGAACAGGTCGTAGACGTTGTGCTTCGAGCAGCCCCAGACCTCTGCCAGGTCCTGCATGCGCTTGCCTTCCTCCAGTAGGTGGCGCTTGAGGTGCGAGCGCACGCTGTCGATCGAGCGGGGGATGCGAATCGGACGGCCACCGGCGGCCATGCCGTTGTTGGCGTGCTGGCGGCGGCTCATAGAAGCCCCCTGGCGGCTTGGGCCGGGTACCGGCTGCCATTGACCAATGAGCGGCTTCCGGCGAGCATCTCGGGACCAGCAAGGAGCGCGTCATGAAGCCAGAGATCAAGAGTGATTCGTTGAGCACCAGCTACTACGGCCAAGACATCTACGTCGAGGCTTGGCAACCGGAAGGCGGGAAGGCATTTGTGCACCTTGTACAAGCCGGTGAGCTCCCTGATATCGACAAACCCGACTGCGGGGAGCACGACACGCTCGAACAGGCGCTGCACGCTGGTCTGCGGTTTGCGACTACCTTGATCGACAACTAGCGCTGAGCTCATGCGGCCTCCGCCAGCGGCAAGGCCACCGGGTCTAGGTTGGCGGCGATCAACGCGTAGAACGGTGGCGGGCTGACGCTGTTTCCGCACATGCGGACCTGGGCCGTGGTCTTCAACACTGTGCCGTCGGCGGTGCGGTCGATGATGTAGGTCACCGGGAAGCCCTGCGCACGGAACAGCTCGTGCGGCTTGAGCATGCGCAGGCCGATATCCACGATGACGTAGGGCGTGCCCTTGATCACCACCGTGACCAGCGCTAGGCGATCCTTGGTGGTCACGGTGTCCACGGGATCGTGCAGATTCACGGCGATGCCGCTGCCGTAGTACTTCACCAAGAACGCTGCCACACGCAGGGCGCCTGCCTCTTGCTCGGGCGACAGCTGGGCCAGCTCGGCCTCTGGCAGGGCATGCCCGCCGTTGCCACTGGCCATGACCGTGCCGACTGGTGACCGGGCATCTTTGCTGCCAGTACCCCAGCGCTTGGGGCCATCCGGCCGACCTTCGCCGTGCGCGGCCTGCACCATGAAAGCCGAGGACACGCCAAGGGCATGCGCGGCGCCCGCTGGGCGCGCGGCACCAGCACCAGAAGTGATCGTTGGCACCGGCTCGGTGGCGCCCCTGCCGATGCTGTCGCCGCGGAACTTCACCAGATGCGGCGCGGCCACAGCGTGCTTTACACCGCCCGCGACAATCGTGCCCAGCGGCTGCTGCAGATCCAGCGCACGAGGGGCCTGGCCCTCGCGCTCGCCATAGCCGGTCTGGACAAGTGTCGGGGATACCACCGAAAAGTGCCCACCCTTCACCCCGGCGCAGACGGTAGGAAGTGGCTCGCCCGCTGCCATCGTCCGCTGACGGCTTGCGTTGGCATGCTCGGTGAGGAACGGCGCCAGCTCGGGCGCCACCAGCATCAGCTCGCCGCGATTGGCGGCGGTGATAGTGCGCATGGGGTCGCGCACGCTATGCACGCGATCGCCGCCCTGGTGCGTTGCAGGGACGATGAAGGGATCGGCTGAGTTGATGACGTGCCGCATCACGCCCTTGGCGATGCGGCGCATGGTGGCGTCGGCCAGCGGCCGGTCCCGAGTAAAGATGGACGGGCAGGGAATCGAGAAGTCCAGGCAGTCAGCAGCAGTCACGCGCGGCTTCTGTCCCGGGGCTGGCCCATGGGTCGGCTCGGGCCACACGATGGGCTGGCCATCGCGGCGGCCGAGCAGGAACAGGCGTTCGCGGCTGGTGCCGGCGCCGTAATCGCTGGCCACCAGCTTGCGCCACTCCACCGCGTAGCCCAGCGCCCGCAGTGCTGCGACGAACTGCAGCCAAGTGCGGCCGCTGTAGCGCTTGTGGGGGACAAGAGCCTGGCGCTCGACGGGCACCCGCTCGCCCTTGTTGGCGACTCGGTTGACCATGACCGGCTTGCCACGCCGGAACATCGGCTTTCCCGACTCCGGATGCACGGCCTGGACCAAGTCCAGGGTGATCACCCGGCCGGTCCTGGAGCAGCGCTTTGCCACCAGCGGACCCCAGGTCAGGATCTGCCACACGTTCTCCATGGAGATGATGCGCGGCGCGGTGTTGGTCCCGTGCAGCCGATCAGCACGCAGCAGCTGGCCAACCCACTTCAGTACCACCCAAGACAGTGCGCGGGTCTTGCGGCTGCGCGGCTGGCCGCCCTTGGCCTGGCTGAAGTGCGTGCAGTCCGGCGAGGCGTGGAACCAGCCGATGGGCCGGCCGGCCACGTCCACGCGCGGGTCGGCGTGCCAGATATCCTCGCGGTGGTGCTGGGTCAGCGGGTGATTGGCGGCGTGCATGCCGATGGCCAGCTCGTCGTGGTTGTAGGCGAGGGCGGGATCGATGCCGATGGCCTGCTTAAGCCCTTCCGATGCGCCGCCACCGCCGGCGAACAGATCCACGACGATCTCGCCGGGGCGCAGGCGGGAGACCTGTGGCGGCGGGAAGTTGAAGGAGCGGGAACCGTCAGCCATGTGCTGCCTCCCAGGCGACAAGCGCCTCAGCTGCAAGCGGCCGCACGAACCATGCCGCTGGGCCATCTTCGGTATCACCCAGCCAGACCAAGCGCCAATCTGCGCCGGGGCCAGTGGGCTGCCACGCGCGCATCTCATCCCAGTAGCGATGGTCCCCGGTCTCCACGGCTTCTTCGGTGAAGTCGCCAAACGTCACCTGCAGGTCGAATCCCTGTGCGAGGAACAACGGCCGTAGCGACACCTCGCGACCGTCAGCCCACTTGGGCACGTCCGGGTGGCACAGGATCTCGCCGTCGGCGTTGCGCGCCGGGAGGCGACTCGGGTGGTACAGGCCGCGCCACGGGTCCGCAGGATCGATGACAGTGCGGCTCTGATTCCTGACCAGCTCCAGCAGTTCGTCGGCCTGCGCCAGCCGGGCGCGGGTCGTATCGCAGAGAGGCGTGTCGCCATCCTGCATGCTGCTGCGCAGGGTGGCGCGATAGGCGGTGACGGCGGTTTCGAATACGCGCAGATCCTGCAAGCGTGGCAGGCGGTGGTGCAGATCCCGCAGCGCGGTTTGAGCCTGGCCGAGGGTGATGGCCTTTGCTTGGTTGGGCAGCCACACAGCCTCGACAGCGAGCGCGCTGATCGTTTCGAATGCGTCGCGCAGAACGGGGCAGTTCGTGGGGAGAGTGGCAAGTTTCTCGGTCATCGGCGGGCCTGCTTGAATTGGGTGTCGGTGTTGACGAACGCGCCAGCGAGCGGCACTACCTGGGACGCTTGCTCGGCGCCAGCGGAGCGAAGGGGGAAGGGCGCGGCATGGCGATAGCGCCGGTTCGGGTCGGAGGCGAACCGGCCGGCGTCGATGCGAATCACCTGGTACTCAGTGAAAGCCTCATCCGGAAGCACTTCGCGTGCTTCCTCGATCAGCGCGACAAAGCGCGCCTGCCACTCGACCGGCATCGATTGCAGGGTGCGTCGCGGCACCACGTGATAGGCGGCGCGGCTGAGGCCGAAGGCGCGCCAGACGGGGCCATCGGAATAGGTACTGCCGGGCCTGCCGGGTTCGGTGGCGGTCGCGGGGTGGGATTCGCTGCTCATGCGTGCCTCAGTCCATCTCATGGGCTGCCATGCGCTCTGCATAGCTGCCGTGGTTGGCGGTGTGCCGGCTCATCAGCGGGCGAAGTGGGGTGTGCCCGAGCACCTCGATGTGCCCGCCCGCTGCGAGGAAGGCGTCCAGGTCGTCGGCTAACTGCTGCCGGTCGAGTTCCCTGTGACGAATCGTGGTCGCCGCGTCACTGACGCCGGTGAGCGGACCTACCACGCAGGTCGGTCGCTCCCGCGCAGGTACCGCGCGCAGCGGCGCGATCGCATGTTGCGTGTGGCTGGAGAGGCGCCAGATCCCGCGCACGCCCGAGCGGTGACAGATGGCCTGGCCGCTGCGCGCCAACCCCTTCAACGTGTAGCCGATAGCCTGGTGCGTGCTGTTGATGCGACCAGCGGTCTTGATCTGTTCGACCGTAGCGCCTTGCGGGAACATGGACAGGACCTTGCGCACTTCGGCGGCCCGGCCGATCTGTTGCGGGCGGGCGCTCATGCGCGGGCCTCCGCGAGCATTTCGCGCATTGCCCAGCCGTGGTGCAGGACACGCGATGAGTGGTGAGCAACGGCATCCGGATTGTTGGTCAGGACGAGCGTGTCCTCCAGTGGATACGCGGTGTGGCCGTCCCAGTCGTCCAGTACCTCACGCAGGCCAAAGTGCGTGCGCAGTTCCTGTGCGTTGGAGGTCTTGCCGCAGCGTTGCGGCCCATAGATGACAACAGAGCGGTTCATGCGGCGATTCCTCGCGTGCGGCGCGTAGCGCGGTTGTTGGGGGAGATCGAACGAACACGCACGCCTTGGCGGTCGAGCCAGCGGTGCGCGGCCTGGGCGGCAAGTCGGTTGAGGGAAAACGAGACGCCGCCGAGGGTGAGCGAGTGGTGCGATACCCCCACGCTCCGGCTGGCGCTGGCGGCGACCTTCAGGAGCGACTCGCGCGGCGCGGCGGTGTAGAGGCCGGCCCATAGCCAGCCCTGGCAGACCATCAATACGAGTGACTCGCCCTGATGGCCGGTGGCGAATTGCTGCTCCACTGGCAGAGTGGGTTGCACGCTCATGCCGTCATTGCCAGGTCGCGGGCCTTGGCGATCTCCGCCTCGGCGGCGGCGATGCCGGTGGCGGTCAAGGTCGCCTTGCGCGGCAGCTGCGGGTCGTCGTACCTGATCAGCACGCGCTCATCCAGCCAGTTCATGACGCGGCGCGTGAACAGCTTCTCGGGGCGGTTGCGGGGCGCGAATCCGTTGGCGGTGCGGTGGAGGGTGAGGTCCGAAGCGCCATGCGCTGCGAGCAACGCGGCTTTTTCCTTCGGCTTGAGTGGAGCGGACATGGCTTGTTCTCCTGGTCAGGCAGCGATGGGCGTGGAAGGGGAGTCGGCAGCGATCTCGGCAAGGACCTCGCCGCGATTGCGGGCGAGCAGAGAGATCGGGATGCGCAGGTGTGCCAGGCTTGCTTCCGTCCAGCGCAGCTCTGCCAGCGCGGCTTTTTCCATCGGTACCGGGCGGGTGGCGAGGCCACACCTATGGCATTCGATGTGCAGCAGCGGCGGGCAGGGGGCGCCCAGGCGATGGCCGGTAGGGGCGCCCTCGGTCACCACGACGTGAGGTCGATGGCCGGGACCACACAGCGGCACGGAATCGGGGAGCGGGCGAGAGGTCTGGCGCATGGTCAGCCCCTCACCGAGGTGCTGATCGCCCAGCGTGCCTTGGCCGCATCACGGTCTGTGTGCGCCTGGTGGATCTCGGCGATGCGCAGCGGCACGACAACTGCGGCCACCAGTGCGACGGCGGCCCAAGCGAGGCGGAGACGCCGGCTCATGCGACACCTGCCTGCACAACGACAAGGGTGCCGTCACTGGTGATTCCAGGACGCCCGCCCGTTGCCTCGCACAGAGCCTGCTGCAGGTCGAGAGCGTCCTCTTGCCAGAATTGAGCGGCGTCCTCTGCTCGCCACAGCTGTTCCCGAAGCCGCTCATTCTCGACAGCCAAACGTGCGGCCTCTGCGCAGAGCTGGCTGAACGCCAAGCGGTCGAGACGGCGCCAGATCGCGCCTGCAGTTCGTGCGCTCATGCCCGCACCTCGGCCGACAGGTCCCGTGAGCAGGCCTCCAGGCGGAGGCTGGCGACGCCCATGCGCCGGGAGCGGCGCAGCTGGTTGCGGTTGTGTTCGCCCTTGCTGCGGACCCAGAGGGTTCGGGCGGTGCTGTGATCGCGTGCTGCCACGGCCCGCAGGGCCTTCACGGCCAACAGCGGCAGCAGGCAGGGGCTTGGATCGGCGTAGCGATGGGACATGGCGCGCTCCTGTTCGAAGGAGGGCGCCGGCGGGTCAGGTGCCGAGGGGGCGGCTGCTGCCGGTCAGGGGAGGGGCCGGCAGGGTGGCGACCCGCCGGTCGCCCGCCAGCTGGAGAGCTGGCAGGGCGGACTCTACAAACAAACTTGCGTGCAAGTCAACAAGAAAACTTGCGCCAGGAGCGATGCAGTGCTCAGGACGTGCGTTTGGTCGGGCATGGCACCCGGCTGAATAGGCTGATGGGTGTTAATCTCCGGCCCTTCAAGGGAGGAGGGGGCCTATGGACGTGTTCTTCAGCACGATGGGTGCGTTGGGTGTTTGGCTTGTGGCGCTTGCCGTGTTTGCATTGGCAGTGCTGGGGCTGCTCATGCCCTTGGCGGTTTTTGGTATCAAGCCCCTATTGCGAGTCCTGATCGAGGAGCAGCGCAAAACGAACCGCATGCTCGCAAAGCAAGGGCTTCGGGATCAGGGCATAGAGCCAAGGGACGTGGCAAGTGTTGCCACGTCCAGAGATGACGGCGAGCCGCAGACGCTGGAGGAATTCATTCGCGAGCGTGGTGAGCGTAGGCCGTGATACCGCCAACTAAGGGCGTGGCAGCACTTCGGCCATGTTCTTGATGAGGCCAGTTTGTTCAAGGGGGAAGCCTTCCATGATCGCTTCCCTCGCTTCTTCCATCTCGCACAGCAGCGTGCGCAGCTCTGTCGGGGATAGGTCGCTGAGACGTTGTCTCAGGATTAGGTGCTGGTCGACCAGCCAGTTGAGCTGGAAGGCTTCGCGCAGAAGGCGAATCCTCCGAATGTATGCCAGGGCGATGGCGTCGCTAGGTCCAGTCGTAAGGCACTGGCGCAGGCACTTTCCGTCGGGCGGCCGAGCCTGCTGCCGAACCTTGCTAGCGAGTGCCAGCGCGAGAGCTTCCAGTGCTGCCGCTTCCTTCATGATCAACCCCCTTTGAAATCTGGCGCTTCCGCAGGTGTGCGGTGAAGTCGACCACGTTGTCCGGCGTAACCGCCTTCTCCTGGCGGGCAGCCAGGTAGTTGTGAGCCAAGATGACAATCGAGGCGTCGTTCGCGTCTTCTGGGTCAAACGATGACCCAAGAGCGAGGCAGGCCAGGCGGACAAGTTGATACGACGCGGCAAGCGTAGGGGCGTCGAGTTGCACGGGTTGAGACTGTGCAGAACGAGGTGAAAAGAGCGCGCTAAGAGGCTCGCTTTTGTCCCAGCTTAGGAACTGTTCCACCGACATGCCGAATGCGCGTGCCAGCTCCAGCATGTACCTGGGGCGACGGGTGGGGGTGTCCAGTAGTTGCTGGATATGCTGGTACTTCACGTTGGGAGCACCAGCAGCGCGGACACGGGCTGCGAGAGCCTCCACGCCAAGCCCGTGGGCCTCCATAAGGCCCCGTGTGATTTCACCGATCAACATGCAAACGATCTTGCACTGTTGATTCGCAAGAAAGATTGCGTTAGTTTGTCGCAAGAATTCTTGTGAACGGACATTCCATGACCCCTCTGCAACGGGCAATCGCGATCTGTGGGACCCAGAGTGAGCTGGCGCGGCGCGTGACCGGCAAGCCCGCGACTGGCTACGTCTATCACTGGCGAAAGAACGGTGTGACCGAGGAGGTGGCGATTGCCATCGAGAGGGCGGTCGCCTCGGCGATGGCTGAGAACCAGGACGCCGCGAAGCGAGCCGACACCCTCGGAGGCAGAGTGACCGCTGACGAGCTGATACCGGATGTGCGCTGGGAGCGTGATGCGGGTGGTGCCATTGTCGGCTACTTCAAGCGCGTCAGCGGACCGGCGGGGGTGGCTAATGTCAGCCCGTGACCCAGCGCTAATCTTCTCCATAGCTCGCCACGGCTGGGTGCGCGGACACCGAAGGTACCGTCTTTTCCGAGTCTGGCAGCAGATCCGCAAGAGCGGGGTGGTTCTGGCGCTCTTGGTGATGATTACTCTTCTTGTACTCGGAGCACAGGGGCGCCCACAGGACCGCAACAACGCCGCCCACCCCCGTGTGGACGTCAAAGGATCGGATGGCCTGAAAGCGCATGCGCTGAGGGAACGTAATGATCTCTGGCATGGCAGCAATGTTGAGGGCAGCGTTCCCCGGCAGGAAACGATGAAATGCTCGGCATTTCAGGGGGCTGCGTGACCTGTCTCCGATCCGACCTGTACTGGCGGGACGCCCTGCACAATGCAGTGGCCCGCGCCCCTGGTGGGCTGCAGGATGCGGCGGCCCACATCAGCAAGCGCCGAGGCAAGTCGATATCGGCGGAGACGCTGCGGAAGAAGCTCCGGGGCATCGATGGTGAGTCGGTCTCTATGGAGATGGCCGAGATCCTGACGGACTACTTGCTGCTGTTCGTAGGCACGCAAGACATTGCCACGGACTGGGTTTGCTCGCTCGCAGGTCAGTACAGCCTGATGGTTGACTACGTCCCGCCGCCGCCGAAGGCCGGGTGGTCCGACGAGCTGGCAGCGATCCAGGCAAAGCTGCTGGAGCTGCACAAGCTGACGGGGGCATTGGCTGGTGCAGGTATCGATGCCTTGGCCGACCAGCGACTGACCGTTCCCGAGGCGGATCGAATCCAAGACCTGTCGCGTGAGGTACGCAAGCTCTGCTACCGCCTGGAGCGCAATGCATGCCGTGCGGCTGGACAGCAGGGGATGGAGGACTGAAGTGGCGACCCACCACGCCCATCGATCCAAACATCGAAGGCGTGGCCTACCCAGCGCATCTGCGCGACAAGCCATGGAACTCGCAGCCCTGGCGCTGACTGATGCAGTGCCCGGGTTGATTGGTGAAGAAGCGATGGCAGAGCGCGAGCGCATACGCCAGAGACAAGAGCAACAAGACAACCGGCAGCACTGTCTGCCTTTGGGGAACCCTGATGTACCAAGCAAGCATTGATGCGGCCCCATCCCCCCGGGTGGCTTGTGAAAGGCCGTGTGCTGGCCGCGCTACTGAATCCGCCCTGGGATCGAGAGGCGTTCTCGATACCAGCGATGGGTCCTTCCTGGGCCTGACGAACGCGGGTATTCGGACGCGCATTTCCTGGGTACATAGCGGCTCGGGAAACTACTGAATGTCTGAGAATTATGGGGATGTGCTGCAGCAGCTGCAGTCTGCCGGGCTGCTGGTCACCGAACTGGACACCACCGGGCGCATGGTCCGGTGCCGCGTCGAAGGTTCACGCGAGCGCCGGGGCTGGTACGCGCTCCACGAACTGAACACCTCGGCCGGCGAAGTTCTGGTCGTCGGTACCTACGGCGTCTGGCACGGCAACGAGAACGGCGCGACCAAGGTTGATCTGCGTAAGCGCGACAAGACCTTCTCCGATGAACAGCGCGAAGCGCTGCGCAACCGCCTGGCCGAGGATCGGCGCAGGGCGGAGACCGCCCGGCAGACCCAGGCGAAGCGAGCGGCAGAGCGAGCGTCGTCCGCCTGGGCCAAGGCCAATGCCGTTGGCGAGGCCGACTACTTGGTCAGCAAGGGCGTGCAGGGTTTCGGCCTGCGCTATGGCACCACGGGCGCCGCACTTGTCCCGCTGCTCGACGTCAACGGACAGGTGCATGGCCTGCAGGTGCTGCGCAGCGCGAAGCTGGCGGCGGCAGGTCACAAGCCTGCGAAGGAATACTGGCCGGCCGGTATGGTCAAGAAGGGCCACTTCCACCTGATCGGCGGAAGTCCCCAGTGGATCCTGCTGGTGGCCGAGGGCTACGCCACTGCGGCCACGCTGCACATGGCTACGGGCTACCCGGTGGCCGTGGCGTTCGATGCCGGCAACATGCTGGCCGTCGCCTCGGCCCTGGCGAAACGCTATCGCGGCAGCAAGATGCTGCTGTGCGCAGACGACGACGTGTTGCAGAAGTGCCGGCAATGCAAGAGCCGCCTGGTGCTGGCCGATCATCCGCAGTTCTGCCCATCGTGCGCGCAGCCGCATGGCGCATCGAATGCCGGCCTGCTCGGTGCCGAGGCCGCAGCGCTCGACGTGGGCGGAGCGGTGCTGCACCCGGTCTTTGCCGATGAGCCGGCCAGGCGTGAGCGCTTCATCGACACTGGCCGCAAGATCAGCGACTTCAACGATCTGCACGCCCACGAAGGCCTGCATGTCGTGCGCGCGCAGGTCGAGGCCCGTCTCACGGAGCTTTCATGGCGGGTTCCTGCAGAAAAGCGCGCGCCTTCCCTCACCAGCAACGGGGGCGAGGGCAATGATCGTCTTGCTCCCATCCACTCGCTGACCGAGCTGCTCGAGCGCTTCGCACTGGTGTACGGGCAGGGCGGCACGGTGTTCGACCACAAGGAACACATGCTGGTTGCGCTGGGCGACATGCGCGACGCCTGCGTGCGTAAGGAATTGCACCGTGCGTGGATGGAGCACTCGGATCGGTCCATCGTGCGTGTCCGCGAGGTCGACTTCGACCCCTCGGGCGAGAAGCCGGGCGTGACCTGCAATCTTTTCGCAGGCTGGCCGACGGTGCCGCAGGAGGGCAACTGCGACCGGCTGCTGCAACTGCTCTGGCACATGTGCGGGAACGAGGCCAACCAGAAGGCGCTGTACGACTGGGTGGTCAAGTGGCTGGCGTACCCGCTGCAGCATCCGGGTGCCAAGATGAAATCGACCATCGTCATCCATGGTCCGCAGGGCACCGGCAAGAACATGTTCTTCGATGAGTACATGAAGCTTTACGGTGAGTACGGCCGCGTGCTTGACCAGGCCGCCCTTGAAGACAAGTTCAACGACTGGGCAAGCCGCAAGCTGTTCCTGCTGGCCGACGAAGTGGTTGCACGCACCGAGGTCTACCACCTCAAAAACAAGCTCAAGGCGCTGATCACCGGTGATCGCATCCGCATCAACCCGAAGAACATCCAGGCCTACGAGGAAGACAACCACGCCAACCTGGTGTTCCTCTCAAACGAGGCGATGCCGGTCGTGCTGGAAGAGGATGACCGCCGCCATGCGGTGATCTGGACCCCGGACAAGCTGAGCCTGGAGTTCTACACCGAGGTGCTGGCCGATATTCGCAACGGCGCGACGGCGGCGCTGCACCACTACCTGCTGCAGGTTGACCTGACCGGCTTCACCAACGGCACCAACCCGCCGATGACGCAGGCCAAGGAAGAACTGATCGGCCTGAGTCAGGACAGCCCGCAGCGGTTTCTGGACGAGCTCTACGGCGACGACATTCCCGGGCTGAAACCCATGCCGGCGCTGTCGAAGGAGTGGTACGAGGTCTACAAGGCGTGGTGCGCGCGCGAAGGCATGCCACGCCCGGCGCCGTCACCAAAGTTCATCAACGCGCTGGTGCGCAAGCGCCAGATCCTTCACCCCGACCGGGCGCGGAAGCGCTACCAGATTGAGCAGACCGTCAACGGGCCACATGGGTTCCTGATGCTGGGCGACTGCACGGTGCCTGACGGCAAGACAGAGGCCGCATGGCTGGGCGACCAGGTCGTTTTGTTCCGCCGCATGTACGCCGACTACAAGGGGCGTGCGTGATCACTATGCCCATCAATGTGCGGGGTGTGCGGGATGTGCGGGCAGATGTGCGGGCATTGAATTGCTGCGAATCGCTTGCGGCAGTAGACGTGTGCGGGACGTGCGGGTATTGGCCTACATGGGCGGGCGCGGGCGCGGGCGCGAACGAGTATCGCGATCCCATGACGCAATGCGCCTCGCGTGCATATATGGGTGACCGCACATCCCGCACACGCCGCACACGCCTTGTGCCACGTCGATTCAGCGGCTATCGCGTCCCGCACATGACGCCGCACAGCCCGCACATGCTCACGCGCGCGCGTTTTTCCGCTTTAACGATCTTCGAAGGAAATGGAGTAGGGGGAAGCAATGGCTGAGGAAGACGTGACGATCACTGGCAAAGAGCTGGCCTCGCTGATCGGCTGCAAGCCGTCCTACGTGGTAGAGCTGAGGAAGAAGGGCAGGGTGGTGGTGGGTCAGGGCGGCAAGGGATTCCTGAAGTCCGCCTCCCTGGAACTGTACGCACGCACCGCAGACCCGGTCTATGCCGGTGTCGCCCAGCGCCACGCAGATGAGCGCGGTAGCGCGCTGGTGGGGAGCGGGGAGGGGGCCGATGCAGTCGACGCCGACATCGATGACGACGAAGACGATGGCGACGACGACGATGCCAAGCCTTCACGGGTGGGTCGGCCCCAGACCCCGGACTCTGCGCGCAAGGCCAAGGCGCTGGCCGACAAGGCAGAAACCGACGCGCACATGGCCCACATCGCGCTGCAGAAGGAGCTGGGGCTGCTGCTGCCGCGCGCGGACGTGGAGGCGTTTCTCGCTGAGCATGCGACGACGTTCCGGGGTGCGATGGAGCGCCTGGCCGATACGCTGGCGCCGCAGCTCGCCGCAACGCTGGATGAGGCCGGTTGTCGGCGGCTGGTCTGGGATGAGGTGAGCCACGCCCTGGAAGAACTCAGCCAGGGCTTCCGCACGTTGGCGGCCAAGGCAGCGGAGGCTGCGGAATGATGGAGGCACAGAGCTGCATGGCGTCGGTGCTGGCGCGATCGCTGCAGCCGCGGCGGCCCATGAGCGTTTCGCAGTGGTGCGACGAACACATGCGCCTGTCCACCAAGAGCGGCAGCAAGCCCGGGCGCTGGGTGACGGACCGCAACCCGCCACTGCGTGAGCCGATGGACAACATGTCCGCCCGCAGCCCGGTGCATGACCAGGTCTGCATGTTCCCGATCCAGTTCGGCAAGAGCCAGCTGGCGACCAATGCCATGGCCTACTGGATGGACTATGCGCCGGGCCCGATGATGTACGCGCTGCCGGGTGAGGTGTCCATGAACAAGTGGATCGCCCAGAAGCTCAACCCGATGATCGAGGTGTGCGCTGCGGTCAAGAAGGCGCTGACCAGCACCGCCAGCCGCGACAGCGCGAACCAGCGCACGTTCAAGGACTTCGCTGGCGGCCAGCTGTTCGTGGAGCACATGGGCAGTCCGCAGCGCCTGAAGTCTTCGACCGTGAAGTACCTCCAGGTGGATGAGATCGATGAGGCGCCGCAGCAGCTCTCCACGGGCGACGATCCGGTGAAGATGCTGGACGGCCGCACGTCGTCCTTCCCAACGACCTACAAACGCCAGTACATCAGCACGCCGGGCATCGCCGGGCTCAGCCGCATCGCCAAGCTGTACGACAAGAGCGATCAGCGCCGGTATCACGTGCCGTGCCCGCACTGCGGCCATTACCAGGCGCTGCAGTGGAGCGGCCTGGTGTGGTCGCCCGACAAGAGCCACGCGTGGTACGCGTGTTGCGAGTGCGGTGTCGCCATCGAGGAACACTTCAAGACCGACATGATTGCCAACGGGCGCTGGGTGGCGGCCAACCCGGACTCGCCGATTCGCGGCTACACCATCAATTGCCTGTACTACCAGTTTGGCCTGGGGCCGCGCTGGTTGGACCTGGTGAAGGAGTGGCTAGAGGCACAGGGTGATCCTGCCTCCCTCAAAACCTTCGTGAATGATCGGCTGGCCGAGACGTGGGAAGACCCGTCGATGCGCGCGGTCAAGCACAACGTGATCAAGGATCGTGCCGAGCCGTACGCCCTGCGGTTGGCTCCCCTCGGGGTGCTGGCGGTGACGGTGGGTGTGGATACCCAGGATGGCCGCCTGGCGGTCCACACCATCGGCTGGGGGCGTGGCATGACCGCCTGGACCTTGGACTATGTGGAGCTGCAGGGTGATCCCGCAGAGGATTCCGTCTGGGTTGCGCTGACAGACCTTCTGAACCGCGCCATCGAGCGAGCGGACGGCGCTCTTCTGCGCCCGATGGCCGTTGCTATCGATGCCGGTGGCCACCGCACGGAGGCGGTAAAGAACTACGTGCGCCAGCGGCGTGTCACAAGGCCCATGTGTATTTTCGGCGCCGTGCCGAACAATGCCCCGGTTCTGTCGAAGGGCAAGCTGGCTGACGTGACCTGGAACGGTAAAACGGACAAGCGTGGCATCACCATTCACCACGTAGGCACCGTGGCTGCGAAGCACTATCTGTATAGCCGCCTCTCTGCCGATGCGGAGCGCGCCGTCGAATCGCGTCTAGTGCACTTCAGCGATGAGCTGCCGGATGAGTACTTCCCCGGTTTGGTGTCGGAGGTCTACAACCCGGTGAAGAACCGATTCGAGAAGAGGGTTGCACGTAACGAGCCGCTGGACACTTGGGTCTATGCCTATGCTGCCGCGCACCACCCGGAGGTCCGCCTGCATCGCTACACGCGCGCAGACTGGGACGTGCTGGAGGCCCGCCTGCTGCTGACCGTGAACAGCACGGATTCCCGTGAAACAGAGGCTGCGCCTGCCGAGGTCGAGGCGAAGATTGTTTCGCGTGGAACCCAACAGGTCCGGCCGCGTAGCAGCGGACTGGCGCGAGATGGGTGGGCGCTGTAATGGCAAAACGTACCGAGTCGGCCGAAGAGCTGAGGGAGCGGATCCTGGCCGCCATGCGGGCCGACATTGGCATCAGTGAGCGCATGGCGCTGCCGTTCGTTGAGTCGGTGATGCAATGCTTCGCCGGCGAGCAGCCGTACTTCCCTGCCGCAGTTCGGACCTATCCCCTGGCCGAGATTCGTCGTTCTTTAGAGGCTGGGATTCCCGTGAAACAGGTCATGCGGGACTTTGACGTGTCGAGATCAAAGCTGCACGAGTTGTTCCCTGGCGGGCTCCCGAGAAAGGAAAAACAGGTGTAGTCCACGGTTTCAATGAAAGTGGGGACAAATTAGTTTTCTGCTTCTTTTAAATCAGTTAGTTACGCGGGCTGCTGTCCACGAATTTATTGAGTTCGTGGACAGCGCTATCCGTAGCCTATGTTGTCATGAAGACTGCTCAGGAAATGTTGGATTTCTACATCGACGCGGAGATCGCCGTCCTTTCGGGCCAGACCGTTCGCATCGGTGATCGCCAGTTGTCCCGAGCGGACCTGGCTGAGATTCGTTCCGGTCGGAAAGAGTGGCAGGCTGCGGTCCTGCGTGCAGGCTCGGTTGCCGGTCGTCGGGCGCGCTGGGCGAATGCAGATTTCGGCGGGAAGACCTGATGTCCTCCGCGCAGATCGCCAAGGCACGGTTGGATGCCGCACTCAGCGCGGATCGCGCCATTCAATCGGCGCGGGCTCAGATGGCTCCGGTCATCGCTCGCGCGCACGAAGTCACGCGGCCGTCGCGAAACCGAAAGCTGGCGAGGGACTGGGGCAGTGGCAATGCCATCGCAGGCATGGATGCGCGCCAGCTCCGCGATCAGGCCCGCCATCTGGAGCGTGACCTTGATCTGGCGGACAACGCGTTGAACGTTCTGGTCCAGAACACGGTTGGCGCAGGCATCGACGTGCTCTCTGCACCTCGGCTCCCCGGGCAGCCGATCAACCGCGATCTGGCACTGCAGCTGGACGACCTCTGGGACGCTTGGTGGGACGCGCCCGAGGCCACCCGCACGCACGATTACGGCATGTGCCAGCAGCTGCTGGCACGCAGCTGGTTCCGCGACGGTGATGCGTTCTACCAGGACCTGATCGGCACAGTGCCGTTCTTCGAGCACGGCACTGTTGTGCCGTACAGCTTCGAGATGTTGGAAGCCGACCTGGTGCCGTTGGACTTCAACGATCCGGCGCGCAACATCCTGCAAGGTGTCGAGCGCAACGCCTGGGGTCGGCCTATCGCGTTCCACGTCTACAAGAGTCATCCGGGCGATCCGATGGGGACGCGGCTGGAGACCAAGCGGGTTTCTGCCGAGTTCATGCACTGCATCGCGCTGATGAAGCGCCTGCACCAGGTACGGGGGCTCAGCGTGTTCGCGAGCGCCATGTCCCGATTTGAGGACGTGAAAGACTACGAAGAATCCGAACGCATTGCTGCCAAGGTGGCGGCGTCGATGACGTTCCAGATCAAGAAGGGCAGCGGCGAGCAATACGGCGCGGACTTGGGCGGCCAGGCCATCCTCCAAGACGGTGTTCCGATTCGTGAGCTGCGCCTTGCCCCCGGTGCGATCTTCGATGATCTGTTGCCCGGCGAGTCGATTGAGAGTTTGGGCACCGACCGGCCGAATCCCAATGCCGCCACCTGGCGGAAGGAGCAGTTGCGCGCAGCTGCCGGTGGCATCGGCGTGAGCTATTCCAGCCTGTCGCTGGACTACAACGGAACCTATTCGGCACAGCGTCAGGAGCTGGTCGAGAAGTGGGGCAGCTACTTGATGCTGGCCGAACGCTTCATTGCGCTGTGCGTGCGACCGCAGCGCATGCGTTTCGTGGAGGCATGCGTGCTTTCGGGCCGCGTGCGCCTGCCCCGCGGCTGGACGCTCCGGGACCTGGCCGCTTCAACGTACGTCCGACCGGTGATGCCGTGGATTGATCCGTTGAAGGAGGCCTACGCGCGCGGCGAGGCGGAGGACCGCGGCTGGGTGTCGCCGCAGCAGAACACGCTTCAGTACGGCAACAACCCCGCTGAGGTCCTGCGTCAGCGTCAGGACTGGCAGGAGCAGACCCAGCCCCTTGCGCCGCCGGCGCCTAACACCAGTGCAGAAGCGCGTGCCCAAGTCTTGGGCCAGCTGACGCGCGATCTCTCCAGGAGCGAATGACATGCATGCACGCCTGTTGGCCAGCGCGATCCAGAATACGATCCGCGCGGACGCGGCAACCGAAGCCGAGCTCGGCCCCGCGCTGTATCAGGTCCGCGCGGAGGCCGATGTCGCCGACGTGATGATCTATGGCGCCATCGGTGGCTATCTGTTCGAAGAGTCAGTGTCCGCTGCCGACCTGGTCGAGCGGATCGGCCAGATCACGGCGGGCACCATCCACGTGCGGTTGAACAGCGTCGGTGGTGTCGTCGCCGATGGCATGGCAATCCACAACGCGCTGCAGGCCCATCCGGCGCACAAGATCGTCACCGTGGAGGGGCAGGCCGCTTCCATCGCCTCGCTGATCCTGCAGGCCGGCGATGAGCGCCGTGTCTATGCCAGCTCCTTGGTCATGGTTCATGCGCCGCGTACCGTCGCTGCCGGCAGCGCTACGGCATTTCGTCAGAACGCGGAGGCGCTGGACGCGCACGCGTCGGCAATGTTGGAGGCCTACGCGGCCCGCTCCGGCCGGCGTGAAGAGATGGAGCGACTGCTCAACGACGACGCCGACCACTGGTTCTCCGGTCCGCAGGCCGTAGATGCCGGTCTGGCCGACTTGGTGGTGGATGCCGACCCCGGAGCCACGGCTATGTGGTCGTCGGCATCTACGGTCGCCATTCGCGGCTATTTGCAGTCCATCGAGGGTGCTGGCGCTCCCGTGTTGTCCCAGCTGCGTCGAAGCATCGTCGCCAGCCTCTCTCCGCAAGTATTCGCCTCGCTTCCCGAGGTCAGCCAGTCGGCCGTGATCGGCCATATCGAGGATCCAACCATGAAGAAGCAGTACAGCGCCATCCTCGCGAACGCCGGTCGACAGAGCCCGGCAGTCGCAACCACCGCTGCCGCGCCGGTCACCCCGGTCGTCGCCGCGGCTCCCGTTCCCGCGCCGACGCCGGCCGATCCGGTCCAGGCCGCGCTGAGTGCGTTGCGTGAGCGCAACACCCAGATCCAGGCAATTGCGCTCCCGCACATGGGCAACGCACAGGTCCGTGAGTACGTGGATGGCGTAATGGCGCAGGCAGACTCCAACATCACCGCCGACGCGGTGGGTCGCCACATCCTGGCACTGCTGGGCAGCAACGCTGCACCGCTCAATGGCGGTGCGGCCGTCACCGCTGGTACTGACCAGCGCGATCTGACCCGCTCGGCCATGTCCAATGCGATCCAGGCCCGTGCCGGTCTGGTCCAGGCGACGGACGGTAACGCCTTCCGTGGCATGTCCCTGACCGAGATCGCCCGCGCTTGCGTGCAGCAGGCCGGTGTGGATACCCGTGGTATGGAGCGACTGGAAGTGGTGGGCATGGCCTTCACCCACAGCAGCTCGGACTTCCCGCAGCTGCTGGGAGACGCTTCGCGCCGGGCGCTGCTGCAGGGCTACCAGGAAGTGGAAGAAACCTTCGACCAGTACACCCGCCCGGTGAATGTGAGCGACTTCAAGCCGACCAACCTGGTGGGTCTGGGCGCCTTCTCTGATCTGGATGTCGTCCCGGAAGGCGGGGAGTACAAGCAGGGTTCGTTCTCCGAGCAGTCGCAGGCCATGAAGATCGTGACCTACGGCAAGCTGTTCACCATCACCCGCCAGGCCATCATCAACGACGAACTGGGCGTGTTTGGCGACGTGCCGCGCAAGATGGGCCAGGCGGCACGCCGTACGCTCGCCAAGGCCGTGTTCGATCTGATCAACAGCAACCCGATCCTGGCTGACGGCAAGCGCCTGTTCCATGCTGACCACAAGAACCTGCTCCCGGCTGCACTGATCAGCACCGCCAGCGTCAGCGCGATGCAGGCTGCCATGCGCCTGCAGAAGGATGCGGATGGCAATCTCATCCAGGTGCCGATGCGCGGCCTGCTGACGCCGGTGGCGCTGAGCGGCTTGGCAAAAACCGTGCGCACCGCCCAGTTCGCCGTGGGCGCGGGCGTTGGCAGCAACGACCCCAACATCGTGCGCGAGACCTTCGAAGTCTGGGATGACGGCCGTCTGGACGCCAAGGATGCACAGGCCTGGTACGGCATCTCCAACCCCGCCTACGTGGATGGGATCGTGGTGGGCTACCTCGACGGCAACCAGACACCGTACCTGGAACAGCACCAGGGTTTCACCGTCGATGGCGTGGCTTGGAAGGTGCGCCTGGATGCGGCGCCGGCGATTGCCGATTTCCGCGGCATCTACAAGAACCCCGGTAACCCGGCACCCGCTCAGGGCTGATCGCCCGCCATGGAGATCGCCACGAAAGCGGCGGTCTCCTGAACCCTTTCACGCATCCGGAGAGTATTTATGAAGAACGCACATCAGGACGGTCGCGTGCTCGACGTGACCCTGACCGCTGACACGAAGAGTGGCGAGCTGGTGGTACAGGGCAAGCTGGTTGCCGTCGCTGTGACCGACGGGAAGGCCGGCGAGACCATCGCTACGCACGTCGAAGGCGTGTTCGAGCTGCCCAAGCTGCCGGCCGCCGTGTTCGCTGTCGGTACCGCCGTCAACTGGGACACCGATGCTGGGCATGCGACCGCCGGTGCAGCCGGTGTCGACCAGGTGGGCGACATCGGCTTCGCTGTCTACCCGGCCGAGGCCGGCGCCCTGAACGTTTTCGTCCGGCTGACGCCGGGCTCCGCCGCAGCAGGCGCGTAACCGAACAGGCCGGCACCGCTCACATACGCCCGGGTGGCGTGAGCGGTGCCGGTTCTTCCACAGCGACTACGGGGGATCGCATGGGCACCACCAGCACGCCGCGCGGCGTACGCAACAACAATCCTGGCAACATCGACCGCACCAGCACGCCGTGGCAGGGTGAGGACCGGACAGCTGCGGCTATCGCCCGTGAGCAGCGCTTCTGCGTGTTCCTGACCCCGCAGGCTGGGTTCCGCGCCCTCGCGAAGACCCTGCTCACCTACCAGCGCAAGCACGGCCTGCGCACGGTGAAGGAGATCATCGGGCGCTGGGCCCCACCGGTGGAAAACGATACCGGCGCTTACGTCCGGCAGGTTGCCACCGCCGTTGGTGTTGCGCCTTCGGAAGTCATCCGCTTGGACAACGCGATCACCCTGAGTCGCCTGGCTACGGCCATCGCCAAGCATGAGAACGGAGGCATGTACTGGCGCCCGGATGTGATCGACGCCGGCGTTGCAGAGGCGCTGCGCTGATGGTCGGCGGCGGCGTCACTGGCTCGGCACCCTGGTGGGCTGCTGGCAGCGTGGTAGCGCTGTGGGTGCTACGCGAGACGTGGACGGCGTTCCTCGCGCACAGGAAGGAGCGCACGGAAACCGACGCGAACGTGGATCTCATCAAGGGCCTTTCCGAGCGCATCGGGTTTCTGGAGCAGCGTGTCACTGCTCAGGACGAGCGGCTGCAGGCCGAGATGCAGATGCGCCTCAAGGCGCAGGAGGACGCAAGCGCGCTGCGTATTCGCGTCCGCCAGCTTGAATCCACGCTGCGCGGCCTTGGTGCGGTCATCCCGCCCGAAGACCCGGTAGTGTCCGCATGATCCGCGCCCTCATCGTTGCCATCCTCCTGCTGCTGGCTGTCGTTGTCTGGCAGCGCGGCTCGGTCTCCATCGCGCACCGTGCGGCCGACCAGGCCGCGTCGGCCCGTGACGCTATGGAAGCTGAGCGTGATGCTGCCCGCGCCGAAGCCAATGCCGCGGCCGAAACCCTGAAGGCGGAGCGCAGCAGCGCCGCCGCCGCGAACGCCCTGGCCTCCAAGTACGAAAAGGAAAAGAACGATGCACAGACGGCATCTGATCGCCTTGTCGCTGATCTTCGCGCTGGCAACCAGCGCCTGCACCAGCGTTGGCAAGCGTCCATCGCCACCGCAGAGCTGTCCGCAGCCGCCGCTGCCGCCAGCCAGCCTGATGGTCGAGCCGACGACCGAATCGAAAGTGCGGGCCGAGCTGTTGGCGCCGCCGCCCAGTGCGACGCCCAGGTGAGGGGGCTGCAAGCGTACGCGCTTCTGTGTTCGGGGGGTGTCCGGTGAGCGAGCGGGACTTCTTGCGTCAGATGGACGCAACCATTCATGGTGCGCTGGCAATCGCGGGCATGGTATCCACCGCCACGGTCAAGTCGGAGAAGACCGGCGTCGTGACAGAGGGCGTACGGGCCTACGTCGACCGCGATGTGGAGACCATCGGAGATCTGCAGCAATTCGTTGCTGGACGGGTCGAAATCACCTACCTGCGAGCCGATGTTGACCCGGAGCAGGGTGATCGCGTCGAGGTCGATGGCGAGGACTTCGTGAACGTGAAGAAGCTCAGTGACGACGGCTCACGCAGCCGCTGGCTGGTGCGCCGTGGCTGAGCTGGCTGAACCCCTCTCCTGGCAGCTGGTCGAGTTCTTGCGTGATCGCGTGAAGCTGATCCGCACGTCGGCCGGATTCCGCACCGATATCGGAAGCGGGCTGATCGTGGTGGACGATGATGAGGTGCCCGAGGACCAGTCCGAGCCCGCCACCGTCATCTCGGTCCAGCAGCTCTCGCGGAGTGGAGGCGGTAGCGCGCAGGCCAGTTCCGACGCCGCTATCACCATCGAGTTCGAAGTTCCTCGCGGGAGCGGTCGGGAGAACCCACGGTTGCTGGTTCACCGTGCCAGGCACGACCTGATCCGCGCCCTGACGCTGAACGCCAAGATGCTGCCGATGGGCGTCACCGCCTTCGAACTGCTGACAACCCAGATGGCAACTCTGGAAGACGACGCAGGGCACTCCGCCGTAGTCGCTCAGATCACCGCGCGGGCTGGTCTGACCGAAACCTTCGAGCCCGTCCCCAACCCGAACCCGTAGGAGCAACACCATGGCACAGCCCAAAGTCCGCAAGTTCGCAGGCGATCTGCGTTTCTGGGAGCACGGCGCGAACGGCGCCCGCATTCCCGTCATCCCGGAGCCGGCTGACAAGTTCGGCAACCAGCCGTTGGAACAGTCGTCGCTGACGTTCAGCTACGAAGCTGGCGACTCGGTGGAGATCAAGAGCAAGCGCCGCGACGCACGCTATCAGCAGATCATCCACAAGGATTCCAACCCCGGCGTCACCAGCGTCTCGATCACTGCGCTGGAAGTGCCGACGGCCATCCTGGCGCGCATGCTGTACGGCACGCTGGTGGCCACTCAGGTCGCAGCCGGCACCGCGACGGACGTATCCGTGACTGTGGCTAGCGTGGACACGCCGGTGAAGCTGCCGCACAACTTCCTTCTGTCCGATACCGAGCCGACTTTCAAGAAGGGCACGGTCGACTTGGTCAAGGGCACGGATTACACCCTCGACTCCGCGCATGGCCTGCTGATTCCGAAGTCCGGCGGCCAACTGCAGGCTGGCGATACCGTCGTGGCGAACTACAAGTACGACGCGTATCTGGAAACCGCTATCAGCGGCGGCACCACGCCGAGCAAGTCCTTCCAGATCCTGGGCGACATGCAGGACCGCATCAGCGGCGACGAGGGCTTGCTGACAATCCCGAACGTCGACCTGACCGTGGACGGCGACGTGGACTGGTTCAGCGATGAGCCGATCCAGGTGACCCTGACCGGCCCGGTGATCTTCCAGGCCGGCGAGGCCGATCTCTATACGTTCAAGATCGCAGCGCAGTCGGCGGGCTGAACGAGCTGTTGCGTTCGGCAAAGGGAGGGCGCCCGAACGGCGCCCTCCAAGCATGAATCAGGAACGTTCAGTGGCGTCCAATCGCAACAACAACCTGCTCAAGTACTACGTCAGCGGTCGGCGGGCAAAGGGCTTCCACGGCCTCACCGACCTGGCTGGCGACGTGCTGAACCGGTACGACCTGTCAGTGCAGCGTGCTTTTGTTGGGCTGCAGCGCCGGGCCGGGCCGGCCACTGCGCAGGAGGTGCGCGCCTCCTACAACGTCCGGGCCTCGGCTCTTCGCGGTAAGTACCGAGTGGAGACAGGAGAGCGAGGTTACAGCACCGGCAAGCGCGGCAAGGATGATTTCCTCTCCATCTGGGCAAGTACGCGGCAGATTTCGCTGATCGAGTTCGGTGGCCGTTGGGCCGGCCGTAAGTCCAAAGGCGCGACAGCCAGCATTGGCCTGGGCGAATCGAAGACCTACGACGGTGCCTTCATAGCCACGATCAAGGGTCGCAGGGCCATCCGGGTGCGCAGCTGGGATCGGGCGCGGCAGAAGCGCCACGGCCGTGGCCCGGTACGCATCCTGCGTGGACCCAGCCCGTTCGAGATGCTTTCCGGTGCTGATGGCAATAGTCGGGCCCTGGCGGCGCGGCGTCGCCTGATCGACCGTTTCCACACCACCTATCTGACTGAGCTGCGCCGTCAGTGGCGCGTCAACGGAAACACCAATGGCTGATCGGCTGGAAGAAGCAATCCGCGTTGTCATCGAAACCCGGGGCCGCGAGGGTGTGGAAGAACTGCGCGCGGCGTTTGGCGATCTGGGTGACGTATCGGTCGAGACGGCTGGGAAAGCTTCGAAGCTTTTGGACTCGCTGACCGGCCTGAACGCAGCAGCTGCGAAGGCGGATGCGTACGACGGGATGCTGGCTAACCTTGCCGAGCTGGAGCAGCAGTTTGACGCCAACCAGAAAGCCGCGCTGGCCCTCAGCCTCGGCATCGGCGAGATGGAGAAGCCATCCCGCGAGGTGCTGGCTACCCAGCGTGAGTTGCGCAAGGAGGGCGAGCGCCTGCAGAAGGCGCTCCATGAGCAGTGGGATGCTGTCGCCAAGGCCGATAGCGAGCTGTCCTCGCTGGGCGTCAATACCGCCAACCTGGCCGACCACCAGCAGCGTCTGCGGGTCGAGGCCACACGTAGTGCCGCAGCACTCAGTGAGCAGGCCCGAGCCGCAGCGGCTGAGGCCGAGGCGGGGCGTCGGCGCAAACAGCAGATCGAGGAGGGCGACGCTGCCTTCCGCAGGCAGGCCAACACCAGCAAGGCGGCGGCAAAGGCGTTGGCCGATTACCGGGAGCGCGCTGATGACGCCGCAGCCGGCAGCGGTGACCTGGCATCGGCCACCGAGAGCACTGTTAGCTGGTTTGGCAGGCTCAAGGCGGTAGCAGCTGGCGCGATCGCATTTGTCGGTCTGAACCGAGTGGTCGATGGCATCAAGGCCATCGTGAAGGAAGGGAGCGACGCCGAGCAGGAGCTGGGGCAGCTGGAAGCGGCCTTGCACGCCACGGGGCGCACCAGTGAGTTTACCGCGCAGGGCCTGGCCGCTATGCGGAAGGAGCTTCAGGGTGGGCTGTTCGACGACGGAGAGATCAGCGCCGCCCAGGTGCGCCTGTTGTCCTACACCAACATCGTGGGCGAGCAGTTCCCGGCCGCGATGCAGATCACCATCGACCAGGCTGAGCGGCTGAAAATTTCGCTGGAGTCATCGGCAGAGGTCGTGGGCAAGGCCCTGCAGACTCCGTCCAAGGCTATGGAAAGCCTGAGCAAGCAGGGCTTCACACTGGATGACAGCCAGAAGTCGCTGATCAAGAGCTTGGAAGCCACCGGCCAGGTGGCAAAGGCGCAGTCCATCATCCTTGATCTTCTGGCCGAATCCTACGGCGGCGCGGCCGCAGCCGCGAAGGTGGGCACGATCGCCGGCCTGTGGAAGACCGCCACTGATCGGTTCAAGGACTGGAAGCAGGAAGTTGCCGACCAGGGTGTGCTGACCTACTTCAAGGACCAGCTGAACACGCTTCTGACCACGCTGGATCGCCTTGCGGCCGATGGCAGCCTGTCGCGCTGGGCCAAGCAGACCGCCCAGGCCATCATCACCATGGCCGAGGCGGTGAAGGGCACGACCCAGTGGGTTGTGGACCATGCGCGCGTGATCGGCCTGATGGCCGCCGCGTACGCTCAATTCAAGATCGTCGGCGCGCTGATCCAGCTGAACGCCTGGCGTGCCTCCCTGATTGCGACTACGAACGCTCAGATCGCCAACAACGCAGCGGTTGCCAGCGGAAGCCGTGGCATCGGTCGGCTTGGCGCGCTGTTGCGTGGTCTGCCAAAGATCGTGCCCATTACCGTCGCTGTACTGGGGCTGGAAGCTGCCATGGGCGGTCTGGATGTCCTCAAGACCGTGGCTCAGGACATCTGGAAGCAGCACGACCCGGCGCTGAAGCGTGCCGGTGAAGCGCAGCGGGCTTACATCAGCCAGGTGCGCGACTCCGCGCTGCAGCTGCGTCAGCAGGCGGTGTCCTTCGTCGCATACCGTGACGTGGTGATCAAGTCGGCCGAAGAGGTTGCGAAGCTGGGTGAGGCCGAGCGGCAAGCCTACGAGAAGCGGCTGTCTGGTCTGGAGCAGTACCTCACCGCGCAGGAGGGGTTCCTGCTGATGCAGCAGAAGGCCGGTGTTGCGACGGCAGCGCAGCTGCAGCAGCTGGGCCAGGTCACACAGAGGTTGCTGGACGTCTCCACGGGCTTCGCATCCCTGCAAGCAGGTGTGAAGACCGCCGCTGATGCTCTGTCCAACGGCATTGGTGGCGCTGCTCAGCAGGTTGTGGCGCAGCTTGAAGGCATTGATGGCAACGCAAAGCTGGCGGCTGAGTCCATCCGTAAGATGTTCTCCGGGCTCAACTTTTCCGATACGGCCAGCCTTGCCTCGGTAGGCGAAGCGCTGGGCTTCATCGCCACCCAAGGTGCTGCGGCCCAGCAGAACGTGCGTGATGGCCTTCTCGCGACGCTGCAGCAGCTGTCGGGTGAAGAACTCGCCCGGTTCCAGGGTGCGGCGCAGGCGGCATTTAGCTCGCTGCCACAGGGGGCAGTGAACGCTGCGGCGGTGCTGCAGACCACACTGCTTGCCGCGATGACCAAGCTGGGCGTGGCCTCGGGCCAGCTGGGGGTCAGCTTCACCCAGGCAGGTCGGGATGCCATCGCTGCGTTCGGTGCTGTCACAGAGAACGCCATTGCGACCGGCACGCAGATTGAGGCTGCGTTCAAAGCTGCATTGGGAAATGTGGCAACACTGGACGAGGCACGTACCTTGGGCAGCCTGCTACAGGCTGCGGGCGAGCAAGGGCGCGTCGGCTTTGACTCGGCAGCGAGGTCGGCGTCCGCCCTGAGCGCACGGATTCGCGAGATCCAGGCCGGCCTCAACCCGCTTGCCGATGAGTTCAAACGGCTTGGTATCCAGTCGCAGCAGTCTCTGGATGCGGCCCGTGACTCTGCTTGGGATGCCTTCGAGACCATCCGTAAGGGCGCGGAGAGCGGCAAAGCATCTGTCGAGGATGTCCGCCGTGCGTTCAGGGCGTATGCCGACACGGCAAAGGCTGCTGTCGCTGACAGCGATGCATGGCGCCGCAGCCAGGTGCAGTCCCAGTTGGACGTTCAAGGTGCTATCTACGACACCGGCGATTCGATGGAGCAGCTTGGGGCAAAGGGTGCAACTGCGATGGGGCGTGTTGAGCAGGGCGCTCAGCGGGCCACCGACGCCATGCGTGAAGTTAAGCATGCATCGGATGAGGCCGCGACCGGGGTCGAGCGGGTGGCTGAGGGGGCTTCTGCAGCCGGCGGTAGCTTGGCGAGCGCCTCAACTGCAGCTAAGGGCTTCTCCCTGAGCATGGGTGAGATCTCTCAGAAGACGAGGGACATGCTTAGCCAGATGAGTGGCCCGAACAGCCTTCAGCAATTCGCCAACATCTGGAACTCGCTGTATGCGCAGCGGCAGGAGCTCGCCAAGTACACCGAGGAGCAGAAGCAGCTGCTCGAAGGCATGGACGAGCTCGCAGGCAAGCGAAAGGAGCTGGCCGAGCGCTTTGACCTGGTCGGCGCCAGCGAGCTCGATAGCGTGGTTCAGCTTGAGAACCAAATCGAAGCGAAGCGGCTGGAAAAGGAAAGGGCCGCGAAACAGGCGGCCGAGGAGCGTCGGAAAGCTGCTGTCGCTGAGGCGGAAGCACAGGCGAAGGCCGACGCCTCCCGGATCAAGGCGGGTGAGGCGAAGGAGCAGGTTCTGGTCATTGACTGGAAGGCGCCTACCAAGGAGATCGTTGCTGGCGCGACTGCAGCCGAGCAGCAACAGGCCGAGCGCATCGCGAACATGGTTGCGCCACTGGTGCTCCGCAAGGTTCAGCAAAGCCGATCCGTGTCTGTGCGGGGGAGGCGCTGATGACGCGCATCATTCTGGGAGGCATCGACCTTCCTGCCGATCTCCAGTGGACCGATGAGTTCACCGCCTGGCGTATCGGTCAGCAAGCGCGCACGAGCTTGACCGGTGCGCTGATCGTTCAGGAATCGGCGCGACAGGCTGGACGCCCGATCACCTTGAAAACTTCTCGTGACGGGACGGCATACGTTGGCGTGGTGGACCTTCCAACCCTCCGAGCCCTTCAGGAAAGCGAAAGCGAGGCGCGCCTGGCGCCCATCAATCTCATCATGCCCGCGCACAACGGCGGGGACCGCCCCTTCCAGGTGCGCTGGCGCCGAACCGATGGCCCGGCGATCGAAGTTGAGCCAACTCGCTTCGCAGTACCGGCACTGGATGCCGACCTCTTCTCTATCACTCTTCGCCTTATGACGGTGTAATACATGACGATCTCCGCTATCGATATCAAGCTGCGCCAGTCGCAGCGACTCACCGACAACCCCGACGGTGGTGGCCGGATGGTGCAAGCCGAGATCATCGACGGCGCCATGAACAATCTTTTCCCCGATATTGGCGATGAAGAACGCACAACGGGGCGAACGACTCTGCGCAAGCTGTTCGTGCATCTGGATACGGCTGCGCCGGACGTGCTGAAGGATGCGATCGGCGTGCTGATCGACCCGCCGAGCGACCCTCGTGTGACCGTGAGCATGTTCGCGACCGGGTCGTACAGCGATGTTCGGCTGGATGCCAAGAACCGCGTCGAGAGCTACATCACGCGCGGCACCGAGTCCAGGTTCATCCTGATGGGCAACCATTTCAGCGGCCAGATGACGATGCTGGTCTATACCACGTCAGATGCGCCCAGCCCCGACATCAATGACAACTTCAGCCTGTTGACCCTCGCCGGCTCCGGGCATGATGAGGCGGAGCAGTACGTTCGCGTGAAGACCGTTCTCTCCAGGACCACTCGCACCTTCACGGACGATCAAGGCGCATTCGAGCGCGATGTTCTCGTGATCGAGTTGATCAACCCGCTGCTGCGGAACTTCTTCGGACAGGAGGTCGTGCGCTACAGCGCAACAAAGCCGGCCACCCGCGTGTATGAGACAAATGTGGTTGACGCGACGAGCTACCACAGCGTCAAGCGCCTCTCTGCGGCTGCCAAGCCTGGCGACCTCTCTGTGGTCGTCGACACGCCGTATGTACCGATTGTCCCCACCTCCACGGCGGAGACGCCGGTGAGCGACGTTCTGGCTGGCATGGGCACCATCAGTCACGTGCAGTCCGGGCCGGTCGGGAGCTTGAGCCAAACGTTCTCCGCGAGCTTCAATGCCGGCGTGGCGGTCAACCGCTACTTGGGCACCGGTGTGGCAGTGGGTAGCGTCAAAGTCATGGCTGGAAGCGTCGAGCTGGTAGATGACGGCAGCGGTGCCCTGGAATCGGCGGCGGTGACTCCCTGGAGCGGAAGCGTCGACTACCAATCCGGGGTGATAACGATCTCCCACGCTACGGGCGTCGGATTGACCAGCCTGAGCATCTCCGCCACTCCTGCCGGCTCAATCTCGGTGCAGGGCTACACCGACGAGATCACGGTGACCCAGAACAACCAGGGAATGGTCTGGTTGATGCAGCTGACCCCTCTGCCGGCGCCTGGGACGATCACTGTCGACTATCGGGCTCTCGGGCGTTGGGTGAGGCTGAGCGATAACGGGAAGGGGCAGCTGGTTGGCAAGCCGGGTCAGGGCGGTGGCACCATCAACTACATGACCGGCTCGGTCGTCCTGACGGCCGGGGCTTTGCCGGACCTGAAGAGCAGCATCATTGGCGCGTGGGGCACGGCGGTTGTGGCAGAGCCTCGGACGGGCGATGCGGCCATTTTGCCGCCCGCGTTGCACTTCACGTTGGGGGAGGGGACCGCGATCCCGGGCAGTGTTCACATGCTGCTCCGCGTCGGCGGGGCTGACGTCGAGGTGACCGATAACGGCGTGGGTGGTCTGCTTGTCGGGGGACAGCTACGCGGCTCGATCGCGTATGCGACAGGTGAGGTAACGCTGCGGCCGGCGACCCTGCCGGACGCTGATAGCCAGGTGTCGGTCACATATGACTGGGGCCAGCAGCTCAATGCGGCCCCACAACCGGTGCCGGACGGTTCCGGGATCGTCTCCTTTGTGCTGCCGCAGGGGCCTGTGCGACCGGGGTCGGTGCTCCTTGATTGGGTGATCAGCGTGCGCCGTGATCGCGACGACATCTCGTCAGCGCCGCAGCCAATGCGTGCGATCGCCAAGGATGATGGCAATGGAAACCTCCGGGCCGTCTCGGTGGGTGACGCCAGTGCCGACACGGTGTTGGGCTCGGTGAACTATGCGACCGGGGCGGTAAGCCTGCAGGCTGGAAAGTTCATGGTCCGCCAGGTGTCCTACCCGCAGTACGAGCTTCAGTCCGGGCGGCTGAAGGTGGTGGGGTACGGCCGCTTGGATGTGCTCGCTGAGTTTTCTGCTGGCACTATCATCTCAGTCGCTTGGCTGTTGTCGGGCGACTCCTCGCAGCAAGCGCAGGAGAGCTTGCCGCTGCCCGCGATGCAGCTGCAGCTGACGCCCACCACCAGTGATAGCGTCGTTCCTGGTAGCGTGCGCTTCAGTTTCCGTGGGCGGACATACGTGGACCGCAGCGGCGGCCTGTATCACAGCATCGACCCTGCCACTGGCGCGGGTGTTTACGCCGGCACGATCGATTACACGTCGGGAGTGGTGAATCTGTCGCAGTGGGTGCCAGGCGGAAGCAATCAGGTCCAGATCCTCTCCCTGCTGACCCGAATCGCTGACCCGGGCGTTGCGTTCATCTTCTTCCGCGCCCCGGGCTCCCCTCTTCGACCGGGCATGTTCACGTTGAGGGCCAGCCGCCTCGACGGTGAGCTGCTGACTGCGACGGCTGATATCAATGGTGATATCGCCACCTCCCAGATGCGGGGCACGGTCGATTGGGAGAGCGGTGTCGTCAAGGTGCAGTTCGGCGAGCTCGTGCCCGTCGCCGGCAATGAGGGAATGCCCTGGTTCGACCCCGCATTGGTGGAAGGGGACCGCGTCTGGCGGCCGGCTCTGGTCCTGCCTGGCTCGATCTACATGGGAGCCGTCGTCTATCGGTCTATCCCCCTGTCTGAGGTCGTGATCGGCCTCTCATCTGTTCGCCTTCCCAGCGACGGCCGTGTTCCAGCGTTCAAGCCCGGGCAGACGGTCCTGATTCACCACACGGCAAAGCACAGCGTTGCGGAGCCCCAGGCGAATCAGGTGCTGAGCTTTGGCCGGACGCGTATCGCAGGGCTGGAAGTCAGGGACGCGGCTGGGAAGCCCGTGGATAGCGCTTGGTACACCGCTGACCTTGATGCAGGGAGCCTGACCTTCAGCGATCCGCTCAACCTTTCCGCATACACGCTGCCAATCGTAGTGAGCGAGCGTGTCGAGGACCGGCGTTTGGTGGTCCAGCCGCAGATCACAGGAGAAATTGAAATCAACACCGGCTTGACCCACGACTACCCGGCTGGCGAATCCCTCATCAGTACGGCGCTGCGGCTTGGCGAGGCGAATGGATCACTAGACCTGCAGGCGCGGGTCGAGAGCCTGTTCGATCAGGCCGCGTGGACCGGAGCCTGGAGCAACATTCCGATTGGCAGCCCGGCGCCTGGCACCTACAACGACACGGACTTCCCTCTCGACGTGACCAACAGCGACGCCATAACGGAAAGGTGGGCTGTGCGGTTCACCAGTTCGACGAATTTTGAAGTCATGGGGGAGACGGTGGGCGTGATCGCCACTGGGAGTACCACAACGGACCTTGCGCCCATCAACCCTCGCACCAACAAGGCGTACTTCAGCATGCGGGCTGCTGGCTGGGGTGGTGGTTGGTCGGTGAACAATGTCGTGCGATTCAATACCGTGGGCGGCTTGGCACCGGTGTGGATGGCGCGGACCACGCTACCTGGTACGCCGGCAGGCGCGACCGACTCCACACGGCTGATGGTCGTGGGCAACGTTGCTGGAGGTGCCCAGTGACGTTGATACCTATCGTCTACCGCAGCACTGATCCGGGAGCGCCTATTCTTAACGGCCAGGCCGGCTCATTGCTTGCCGTGCTCAACGCGATCCTGGTGACAGGGTATGGGGATGGAGCATCCGCGAAGCCTGGCGCAGGCTGGACTCGCCCCTACGCCAGTTCTTCTGTGCAGGTGTTCCGAAACAGTGCTACGACGGGCTCTGGCACCTATTTGCGAGTGCGCGACGATGCATCGGCTGCAACGTTGAACACGGGTTGTCTGGCTCAATTGTTTGCCTACAGTTCGATGTCCGACATTGACACCGGCGCGGATCAAACCCCCAGCGCTGCGCTACAGGCCCGTGGCTCATTCATTGCGAAGGCGCCGACAACAACCGCCGACGCTCGGAGCTGGATTGCCATAGCGACGGAGATTGGTTTCTACCTTTTTACGGCGTGGAGCAACTTTGGCAACGGCCTTGGCCCCTATTACTACGGCGACATTGACACGACAGTCTCGGGCGATGTTTTCCCCTTCGTGATGTTCGGCTCGAACGATCTGACGTTCTACACCCCGGCTTGGAACGCCGACGTCTGCTCGTTGTTCTTTGCATCGCCTTTAGGAGTCGCGGTCGAAGGAGTGTCCAGTCGCGACAATTCGTACGTTCCCGGTGGATTTGTGGTGCGCAGCTACAGCGGCGGGCAGAATGCTCCAGGTCGGGTCGCCACTACTGGGATCGATCCGCCTGCAGGTGGGCAGAACAGGCGTTCATATGGCTCCGGGGCATACCCTGTGGGCCCAGACCGTGCGCACGGGGGATACAACTACATGCGCGCAGCAGTGCGTGAAGCGCCGTTCGCCTTGCGTGGTCACTTGCCGGGAATTCTGGTGCCGCTGCATGCCCGGCCGCACGCAGAGGGCAGCGTAGTGCCCTTCATCGAAGGAATCGGGCTCGGTCAGTGGCTGGCTGTGAACTACAACGTTGTAGAGCCCGATGTCGCCGATCGCAACGGCCAAGTGCTGTTCCGCCTGGATGCGCCCTGGCGATGATTCATGGAACCTTCTATCGCAGTTGGGGTCCCCGAGGCGGCGACGGCTTCCTCGGCGGAAACGCGCCGGAGGGCGAGGACGACGGCCGGGCGAAGATCATGAATGTGCCGAGTCGCGTGTACATCCAGGTTTATGCGATGCAGGACGCCGTCACCTTCCAGTACCTCGCGTCAGTACTGAGCGGCCCAGATGGCGTGTGGCGTCTTCAAGGTATCGATCGAAAGCTGAGGTACCGGCTGATCGGTACTGATGTGGCTGGCAGGGTCAACTCAGCCATCCAAGACGGGGTAGTGCCGGCAAAGATGGAGCCATGATGGCCCAGGGTGGGGCGTTTGTTCGGCTGAACCTTGGTCCGCGCTTCGGTGGCAGTGGCGGCTTCGCGTCACTGAATCTCGGTGTCGACTGGGATGAGAATCCTGTTGAGCCCGTATTGCGAGGTCTTTCGCTAGCCGCCGCTATCACCTGGAGGGGGGCTGCACAGGCCACGCGCTTGACCAGTGTCGGCTGGGGAGCGTCCACGTCCCTTCGGTGCTTGCGGCTCGTGCCATGGGGAGGCGCGTCGCGCGTCGATGGTTCTACGTCAGTGGCTTGGGATGTTGCCCCACGCATAGCCGGCCAGGTCGGTCTGCGATGGGGAAATGCCGCTCGTACGGGCGAGGACATCCTGCTCATGTGGAGCGGGTTGCCGCAGGCGTCCCGATGCCTTCTAGCGTCATGGCGAGGCTGGCTCAGCGTTGCGGGGACCTGCTGTCGCATCGTGTGGATGCGCGGCTCGCCTGTCCGTGGGGATAGGAAGCTGTCGTGGCAGGGTGCGCCCAAGAGGACGAGCGCAATCTGGTCCGATGGCTGGAAACACCTCGGAGCAACCAGGCGATATGGTCGCTTGCCTTGGGGGACTGCGAGGCCGGTGCAGTGGGTTACCCGCCCTCCGGTCAAGCCGGACCCTGATCCAGATCCGGAGCCCGGCGTCCCGCCAGGTCATTCCGTTTCGCTGAACTTGGGTTGCCCCCTGGTCGGGGTTCCCGGTCTTGCCCCCCTCAACCTTGGGACCACAGCGTGCTACGTGGTTCGCCCACAACGCAGGACATATGTCGTGATCAATGAAGTTTCGTTCGTCCGCCTTCCTGACCGGACGCCTATCGAAGTGTCGAGGATCTCCCTCAGCGCAAGCAGAAGCGCTTGGGGGTGGACCTTCGACGTGGAGCTGGCCGACCCAACGCAGCTGCCCCTGCTGAAGCCAACAGCGGCGGGCCCTCGCCAGTTTGAGGTATCCCTGAATGGCCATGTGTGGACCGGCATCATCGAGAGCTTCCAGAAGCAGCGGGAGTTTGCCGATGGCGGAGTTCGGCTCAGTGGCAGGTCGCGAACAGCTCTGCTCGCGGCTCCGTACGCGCCGGCAAGGGTGAAAGTCGCTAACGAGGACAGGAGCATGGCTCAACTGGTTGCTGAAGAGCTGGCTGATACGGGATTTACCAGCGAGTACCAGACGGTCGATTGGACGGTTCCTGGTGGTGCTTGGTTCTATGACGCCAGCACGCCGCTTGAGGCGATTAGCGCGCTGGCAGAGGCGAGCGGGGCGGTGGTCCAGTCCCATCCGCAGGATTTGTCACTTCACGTCCGTGCGAGCTACCCGACCAGCCCATGGCTCTGGCGCGAGACCCAGCCCGCGCATGTCGTGCAGGAGGACATTGTGCTGACCGAGAGCTTGCAGATGCGGAGCGCGCCACTGTACGACGCCGTCGTGGTGACCGGCGAGATTCCGGGCAAAGGAGTCACCTGCAAGGTGCGTAAGGCTGGAGAGGCGGGGCAGCTCTACGCCCAGCAGGTGAGCAGCCCGCTGATCAGCGTAGCTGCAGCAGGCGCTGAGCGAGGACGCAACGTTCTGAGCGATCGCGGTGAGCAGGCAGCCGTGGACTTGACCGTTCCCCTCTTTCCGAAGCCACTGAAGGCGGGGGAAGTGGGGGCCATCATGCCTTTGGATCTGGTGGAGGTCGTCGCCGCTGAGGGCACATGGCACGGCCAATGCGAGTCCTTGCGCATCGAGGTTGTGATCGACCAGCAGGCCGTTGTGATTGAACAGACCGCCACTATCGAGAGGCACTACACCGATGCGGACTGACCTGTGGGATCAATTCGGCGAGCTGGTGACCAGTAGCCCCCGATTGCTGGCGACAGTCACCGCCCACAACAGTGACGGAACCAGCACGCTGACCACTTATGACGGAGTGCAGATGCGGGCGTTTGGTCAGCTCCAGCTGCCCATCCCCTACAACGTGTGGGTTCGGGCTGGGCGCCTAGTTGAGGCCGCCCCCAATTTGCCCCTCATCGAAGTAACCGTCTAGCAAGACAGGGCGCCGCCCGGATGCCGGCAAGCATTCGGGCGGCGCCGCAACACAGGTGATCTCAGCACCTGGCATTGGCCGCAGCCCCGTCGCCCTCGCGAGAGCGGCGGGATTGTCGGCTTCCCCTATCGCAAATACTGAGAAACCATGCCAAAGCCAATCATTTCCTGGCCGGGCGGCAAGCGCCGCCTCCTGAAGCACCTCTATCCGCACTTCCCGACCCACGACTGCTACGTCGAGGCATTCGCAGGCGGTGCCGCGTCGTTGCTCATGCGGCCGTACCCAGCACAGTTGGAGGTGCTCAACGACATCAACGGCGAGCTGGTGTCGCTGTACCGGTGTGTACGCCACCACCTGGATGAGTTCGTGCGGATGTTCCGCTGGTCCCTGGTCTCGCGACAGATGTTCGAGTGGGCACAGATGGAGCGCCCGGAGACCCTGACCGACATCCAGCGCGCAGCGCGGTTCTACTACCTGCAAAAGCTTGCATTCGGCGGCAAGGTACAGGGGCAATCGTTCGGTGTGGTGACGGCTGGTGGGCCGCGATTGAACCTTCTGCGCATTGAAGAGGAACTGAGCGCGGTGCATCTTCGCCTGGCGAACACCGTAATCGAGTGCCTGCCATGGCAGGAGTGCGTGCGGCGCTACGATCGCCCGGGAACACTGTTCTACCTTGATCCGCCCTACTGGGAAACCGAGGGCTATGGCGTTGAGTTCCCGTTTGCTGAGTACGAGGCGATGGCCGAGCTGATGCGCACCTCGGCTGGCCGGTTCGTGGTCTCGATCAATGACCATCCTGAGATCCGCGAGGTCTTCGCCGGCTTCGACCTGGTGCCGCTCCAGTTGGACTACACCATTGGTGGCGGGCAGGGGAGAGGGAAGAAGTTCGGGGAGCTGATCATTAAGAGCTGGGACGACAGCCAGGCCAGCTTGCTCTAGGCATCACGCGACCTGGTGGAGCAGGTCTTCGCGATTGTTGCGTGGCGTGTTGACGGCGCGAGTGACCCTGTACGCCTCCATGGATGGAGGCGAGCTTGCCAGCAGCATCGCCATGGCGTCGTCGGGGCTGGCCGCCATCCACTCATCGATCTGGCTTGCGAGCAGCCACACCGGCATGCGGTCGTGGATGTCGGCCGAGACGCCGCTGCTGTCGCCGGTGATGATGGTGAAGGTGCCCAGGTTGCCGTCGGGCAGCAGGGGGCTGGTGTCCTCCCACAGGCCAGCGGCCAGCAACGGCTCGGCGGCGTGGATGAACCAGGGGTCTTTCTTCCCGTCCTCGGGGCTGACCGACCATTCGTAGTAGCCGGCCATGGGGATGACGCAGCGGCGCTTTTTGAAGGCCGACCGGAACGCCGGCTTGGTGGACACCGTCTCGATCCGGGCGTTGATGGTCGAGCCCTGCAGGCCCTTGGCCTTGGCCCAGAATGGCAGCAGACCCCACGCCAGCCGGGTGACCCGCCGGCCTTCGCCCCGGTCCAGAATCACCGAGGCGCGTTGTGTCGGCGCGAGGTTGTAACTGGGCTGGATCTCGGTCAGGCCGGGGGCAAGGTCAGCCAGCCCCGACTGGCCGAAGTCGATCACGGGGAGCTGGACGAATCGGCCGCACATGGCCGGAGGGTAACCCTGTCGGCCGTGGCCGGGGCGTGATCCCGAACGGTTCAGCCGGTGAACGATCCCTTGTCGCAGCCTTTGCGACCGCCGGCCGTATCCTTCCGGCCATGCGCTCTTCCCACGGCTTCCGCACCGCCTCGATCCCCTCTGGCTGGGTCCAGACCGGTGAGCGCTGGGCGCTTTGGTACAGCGGCCGCGAGACGGCCAGCGTCACGCCCGACGGCGGTCCCGGGGTCCGGCTATGGATGGAAGGTCAGAAGATGTGGCAGGTGAAGGAAGTGCGCGCGGCCAACGTCCGGCAGGCGAAGCGGTACGCCGAGCGCTGGTGCGCGGCCAGACTCTATCCCGATCTGCCCCTGCGCCAGGCGGTTGCCCGGCTGACCGACAGCACCCCGATCCAGCCGGAGCCGCCGCTGCCCGGCCTACCGCCGACCCGTGAGCAGCAGCAACAGGCCCGGCGCCTGGCCGAGGCAGGAGCGAAAGAGGTCGAGCGGATCAAGGCAGCGCTGGAGCCGCGTAGGCCGCCGGCCGAGACGAAGCCCCGTCCGAGGGATGCACGCAAGGCATGGGTGAGGGCAGGGCTCCGCGATCTACGTGGTTGGTGAGCGAGGAAGGTTGCCGTTCTGCCGCTGCTACTATCTGTGCGATTGGCAGGCCACCCCTGCGCCTCCCCGAGCCAACTGCCCTTAAAGGCTTAACGCTCAGGTATGCTCCCAGCCTCGCCACTCTGAACCTGGTGTTAGCAAATGAAACTACAGAAGGAACTGCAGGTATCTGACGTATCTGACCTTGCACGCGCGCGCATTGCATTGGCTTTGCCAGTGCTGAAGGGTGTCTTGTTTGCCCTACAGCGGGAGCGCGTGGAACGGCTCGGTGGGTACGAGAAAATCACCTTGGCTGATCTTGCGCGTGAGTACAGGGAGGGCAGTGGCGACTGTGGAATCTGCTTTGAATACGCCGTGCACGATTCGTTGGTCGCTAAAGACAAGAATGTCTACGATCTTCTCAGTAATGTTTTGAACGACTTCTGTGGCATCAAGACGGGTGCAGAGTCCATTCTGTTTGGAGCTGAGAAGACCGGAAGCATTTCGCTGATAAATACGTCGCAAAGTCTTATCACTAACGATTCGCGAGTCTTGTCAGGAAAGGTGGGGCAACCCGCAAAGTTGAAAAAGCAGTGGGATACGATCCAAAAGGCGCTGCGTGATACCAAGGCCCGTGATCGTCTTCCGTCTAGTATCAAGGGGTTGTGGAAGGCGGATCTGTTCCTTGGTTCTTCCTCCGAGTCTCGGTGGGTCGGAACTTCATTGAAGCTCAATAAGTCTGACTTCCAAAAGGCGGCTGGAATTCGGCTCGGTATCTACCCTGAGACGAAGCTTGGTGAGTCGCCCCGGAGGGACGATGACAACAACCTTGTACTGTGTCCACTGCCCTACGATGCCAGTTTTATGGAGGCATTCTATTCTTCCTTCTTCGCCGTCAAGCAGTTCTTGCTGGCGGACGCCAAAGTGCCCAAGCCTGTCGCTCTTCCTAGCAACGCGGATCGCTTTCTCGCCCAGCAGTTTGAGGACCGTCGAAGCTTTCCAATCCTCGACGTAATTGAAGTGATGTATAGCCTTGGGCAGCCCAACCTGACCGCTGAAAGCGTCGTGGGCCCCGCAAAAGATGATGACCAGGCTCCCATGGACGCAGTGGCACCCGTTGCCCTCAAGTCCGAATAGGAGCCCGCGTATCCTCTGCCGTCGGCGGTGTGAGTTTGGGAATTGCCTATCGGTGTCTGGCTTCCTGGGGGAGGGAGCTTGAGGGCTTACCGTCCGTAAAAATCTCGTAGGATGGGCCAGTAGAAGGGAGTTTCTGTAGAGTCGGGCCGTAAATTATAATTCTATAAGTTGTTGATTTTATTCAATAGATTTATAGACTTTTAATCTTTTGGTCGAAGGTTCGAATCCTTCACGGCCCACCATATGCACCAAGGGTTTCAGCCCTTCCCCCTCGCTCCGCAAAATATCGACCGCTCCGCAATTCACTTCGTCGGGCTGGTCAAAGCACCGCGGCGCTTACGCACATAAATCTCTGTGGTGGTCACTGACTGGTGGCCGAGCTGCTGCTGTGCCTTCCGAATATCGCCAGCCGAATCGGCCTTATCGGTGCCGGCCTTGGCTCGCAGATCCCTGAACTGGAACTGGTCCTTCGGGATGCCGGCACGTTCGCGCGCTCGATCGAAGCGGTAGCGCAGCGCATCCTTGCCGATCGGCAGCCAGTCCTCGCCCAGCAACAGGCGCGTGCTGATCGGCGCATCGTCCGGTCGCTTCCTCGACAGCAGGCGGTCGATCAACACCTTCAGCTCGCCGGTAATGGCGATGCGCATCTGCATCTTCGTCTTGCTCTGGCGCAGCACCAGCACTCCGTCCTTGATGTTGCGGCGGTCCAGCTCGCGCACGTCCGCTGGCCGCTGGCCGGTCAGGTAGGCCAGGTCCATCGCGTCCTTCAGTACCTGGTCTGCAGCGTCGTACACCCGCTGCAGCACGTCGTCCTCCACGTACACGTCGCGGCCGTCCTCCCGGTTGCGGTTCACGCCCGCGCATGGGTTCGGCAGGTCGGTGTAGCCCTTCTTGCGGCACCAGTTCCAGAGGTGCGACAGCAGCGATTTCTCGCGGTTCGCGCTCACCGGCGCATCGCGGCGCCACTGCAGGTAGTTGAACACGTGCGTCGGCCGGATGGCATCGAGCGGTCCCGGTGGGTCGTCGAAGAACTCGATCAGCTTGTCCAGTTCGCGCTTGTTCGCCTTGCGGGTGCCCTCGGCCTTGGTGGGGATAACCTCGACCTGATAGCGCTCTGCGGCCTGGCGGAACGTCAGCTTCGCGCCTGCGGGGATCGTCGACGCCCGTTCGAACTCCGCCCACTTCTGGATGGCCAGGCCGTAGTCGCTACCCAGCGGGGTTTCCTTGCGCGGCTTGCCGCCGTGGTCGTAGTAGTAGTGCACCACGCCGGATTTCTGCTTGCGCTTGCGGAACCGGGGGATCGCCCCCGGCTTTGTCGGCTTCCTTCCCATCATGCGGCCTTGTTCGGTTTCCAATCGGTCGCCGGCGGCGTCTTCGGCTCCGGCTTGCCCTCGATCGCGGACCACAGCACTACTGGCCACCCGTGGGCGTCCAGATAGTGCCGGATCCCGTTGTTGCGCAGGAACTCGGCCTGGCCCTTCCGCCGCGGCGTGCGGCAAAGCGCCTTGATATCGTCACGGGACAGGTAGGGGCTGTCGGCCATGTTGTCCTCCTTCAGTTCGTGGCCAGCGCAGCGCGCAGCTGCTCGGTTGCCTGGGTTGCTGCATCGCGCAGGCGCAGCACCTCTGCGCGCAGGCGGATCACTTCATCGGCCGCGATCACCAGCTGCTCGCGCAGCACGTCCTTGGCCGGCTGCTTCATGCGGCGCGGTTCGCGGGGGAAAAGCTGGGCGGTCACGCAGCACCTCGCTCGCATAGCCCCAGGTCGGAATTGCAGCCGCCGCCGGCCTGCTCCTGAAAGAACAGGTCGAACTGCCGGCCGCCGCGACTCGTGCGGCTCCACTCCACCAGGGTGTCGATCCGCGAATAGGTGCCAGGCCGATCCACGTCGGTAGGATCGGTCACGGCGGGGAAGAACGTCGCGCTGCCTCGCTTGTTCGCAGCGGCTACCAGTGCCTCCCAGCTCCGAATCCGGTCAATGTGATCGGGGAACAGGTCGGCGATGTTGCGCAGCTCTGATTTCCGACAGTTGATGCATGGCATGCAACCGACTCGACCCATGCCGAGGGCATAGAGCGGGTTGGGGGCAATGCCATGTCGGCGGTGCTGGTCCCACACCTGTTCGACAGTCCAATCGAAGATCGGCCGCCACACGTGGCACCCGGACTCATGCCGGTTGAAGCGCGGCTGCTTGGCCCGGTTGGCGGATTCCTCGGCCCGGATGCCGAGCCATTGCAGTACCGGTCCAGCCTTCAGCATCGGCCCGACCACCTGGGTTGTGATGGGGATGGTCTTCAGTTCCTCAGTGCAGAACTGCGCCATGCGCGAGGGAAAGCGCCCCTTGCTGATGCACAAGTCGAGGAACGGGTTGCCCGTCGGCTCATGCAGCGCAGCGGCCTGGCGCTCGACTTCATCGGGGATGCCCTGGCCTGGCCACTTCTGCAGGATGTATTCGCGGTGCTGCGCGAGCTGCCGGCTGAAGTCTGCGCGGACAGTTTCGACCTCGGGGCCGCCGGTCTTGTGCGCCAGCTCCGCCACGTAGTCGTAGACGCGCTGATCCTCGTTGCCCGTATCAGCGAACACGGCACGGAATGGCCGGCCCAGCTCGATTGCGCGCAGGTAGACCGCGGTGCTGTCCTTGCCGCCGGAGACGTTGACCAGGTGTTGGATCTGCATCAGGCCACCGCCTTTCGCCAGCACCAGCGCAGCCCATTGCGCGCGGCGCGGCATGCGCGGCTGATCGCCCACAGGGTGGCGATGCCGGCCAGGAACCCGGCCAGGGCGAACACGTGGACCATTGCAGCGGTGAGCAGCTGGTCAGCCATTGCCGTCTGCCTTGCTGTCGATCAGGGCCAACAGCGTGCCGAACTGAAAGTCGACACTCTCGCCAGCGGCGCATTTTTGCCATGCTTTGCGGACGGCCTCGCGCACCGCACCCAGGTCCACGGCCTGCGCAGGCGTTGCATTTGGCACGGTGCAGTCACGGGTGTTGTTGGCAAAGCGCACGAACAGATGAGCATTCCACTTGTTGCTGATCTGCTCGAACCGCCGCAACGCTGCATCCAGCGCCCCGGAACGCGCGAAACTCTCGTCCGGCACCTCGGCGTCTTCAAACACAATCTTGTAGAACCCATCCGGAGGCAGATGCAGCTCCCCCACCGGCTGGCGGGTGCGAAGCCAGTGCTCCAGCAGGATCGCAACGGAGTCATGCACCGAAGCGGGCAGCGCCCCATCCGGGTTGATGCCCTCCCGCTGCACATGGGGTTCGATCATTTCGGCCAAAGTCCAGTACGTGTCGGCGGCGACGTTCTCTTCCGACTCCACCGGCTGGCGGGCGGCGACTTCGCGCAGCGCTTCAACCCGATCATGCAGAGACTCGGGTAGGTCGACCACTACCGGCTGGCGGGCGGCGAGGGCGGTGCGTGCGTAGTCCTGCATCTGCGAAGCGGTGTAAAGGTTGTTCTGCAAGCCCGTCTTGCTGATCGGGTAATTCGGGTGTGGTAGCGCGGGAAGCTCATCCCCCTGACCACCCGGGGAGGGCTGGGCGGAGAGGGCCTCAGCTGCCGCGAGGGCGCGCGACAGCCAGCGGATGCGGTCCTTGGCGGCGGTCAGGTAGGCGATCGCCGGGGTGGCGCCGCCGACGAGCTCGGCCATGGTCTGCCGCTCGTTGCCGTGCATGAACACAGCATTCGCCAGCTCGTCGTCGGTCAGGTCGCCCATGGCCAGCGCAGCGCGCTCGCAGTCGTAGCGGCTGCCATGCGGGTCCGGCTCACCAGATGCTGCCCAGCGGGAGCCGGGTGTGCCCAACTTCACGCATCCGCCGTGCTTCGCGGTCGCGAGGGTCTTGTCGTTGCTCATGCTGATTCTCCTTTGACGCGGGCGAGGGCGGCGTGGAATGCGGCCCACCGTTCGTTGGTGGCGTCTCGCTTCAAGTGGTCGCAAGACTCGATCATCTCGGCCAATGCGGCATGGGCTTCTTCAAGCGGTATCGCCCGGTGGGTGTAGCCGTCTTCTCGCATGAAATCGGCGGACTCCATGATCACCGCCAGCACATCAACAGCCAGGGTCTTGTTGTCGGTGGTCATGCAACCTCCTGCAGTTGGGAGGCCTGTTCAGCCTCGATCAGGGCATAGCCGATGGCTTCGACGCGTTCGCGCAGCTGGCGGCGTGCGATCAGCAGCTGCAGCGCGATGTGCCGGCGGTGGTCGTTGAGCTGGAACGTCCGCGTCTCGATGTGCAGCTTTCCGGCCAGGTCGCGGCGGAACAGGCGGTAGGTGAGGACGTGGCCGCCCAGCACCTTGTCGATGGACCGGCCCCAGGCGAAGCCCTCGGTGCGCTTCGGCAGCCGGCGGTCGTAGCGGTGGTGGGTCATGCCGCCTCCTGCAGTCGCATCGCCAGCGGCATCAGGAACGTGATTTCGTAGTAACCGTGCGTCATCGGGCCGACAAGGAAGCCTCCATCCGGGTGGGGATCCCATTCGTAAGCGCCGCCGCAGCAGATCACGGTGTGGTTGGTGCCGCGCGGGCTCAAACCCGACAGGAGGTAGTAGGCGTGCGGGTTGCGGGACCGCATGAAGCCAAAGATGTTCTCCAGGGTGGTGTCGCCGCCGAAGATCACATCGACAGAGCAAAGCCCCTGCGTTGCCAGATACTCAGCCTGCCCGGCTTCCCACTCGTAGCCCGGCACCGTGTAGGCCAGCTGCGTGAAATGCGGGACCTCCCACGGTTCCTTGTCCAGAAGGCAGGCAACGGCCGTGCGGTGACAGTCGCCGTAGATATCGTTGTGCGGTTCGTGGCGGAACAGCTGGTGACGGCGGATCATGCGTGGCTCCTGAAAGGCTCGCGCCGCACCGGGCCGAACCAGAGATTGACGTGATTGTTCAAACGCACCTGCAGCGGGTCGCGGCGCAGGGGGCGCAGCGGGTCGTGCAGGCGGCGCTCGGTGTTCCGGCAGGGCGCGCACGCGGCGGTGGCCTTGCCGTTGATCAAGGGGAAGAACCGCAGCGGCAGCCGGGCCGCGCACTTCGTGCAGGTCTTCATGCCGGCGGATCTCCGCGCAGGCCTTCCCAGGTCAGCGGGAACGGGCCACGCTTCAGCCGCGCGGCGGCCATCTTCTTGGACAGGCCCAGCGCCTCGGCCACTTCCATGGTGGTGACGCGCTTCCCGTCGATCACGTGGTCGAACTGGCGGGCGCGGTTGTTGCCGCCGCGCTTCGTGCCGACATGGGGATAGTCGTAGTTGAGGCCCCTCATGCCGCCACCTTCAGGCCGAAGGCCTGGCGCGCTGCGTGGTACTCGCGCAGGAAGCGGTCGAGGTGGCCCTGCAGCTTCTCGGTGAAGCCGTCGCGGTACACGCGCACGATCAGGGCGTCGTAGCCGGGGCAGTAGGACATGAAATCCCACCACTCGCGCTCGGTGATGATCAGGCTGCCGTGCACCTGGGGTTTGTGTTCGTCCGGCACACCGCCGGCGCGCAGCCACTTCACGTGGGTGGGGCCGTCCGGGCATTTGATTTCCAGCCCGCCGTCCAGCTGGATCAAGCTGTCCGGGCTGCAGCCGAGCGTGCCGGCATCGTTGAGGATGAATCCGACCTGCTGCGGCACCACCTCGCGCTCGAAGGCGTACAGCTCGCGCGCGTCGTCCTCGAGGAATTCCCCGCGCTCGGTGTGCCGGTTGCCGGTGAAGGACTGGCCGGCGTCCGGGCGCACAACCTCGTCGATCAGCTGGTTGATGTAGGTGTCAGCGGCAGCCGCGTACTCGCCCTTCTTGGGGGTGATGATGCTGCCGAACTCGCTGGCGGTCGGCACGCCGCGGCGGGCGGCGTACCATTCCGGCGATCGCTGTTCGAAGGTCAGGATCTGCGCCATGGGTCAGTCCTTCGGCTTGGTCGCTGCGGCGGCGCGGTTGAATGCCTCGCGCACTTCCGGCGGCAGGTTGGCCGGCTTGCCGCCGTAGGCCTGCAGCACCTCGGCCTTTCGCTTCGTGTAGTCCTGGTGGGTCTTCAGGCCGTCCGCCACCTGCACCCATTCCTGGGCAATCTCGCGCGCGATGCGCTGCTGCTCGTTCTCGCCGGCAGAGTTGCCGTCGTCGTCGTCGCCGATCGTCAGGTTGAAGATCATCATCACCAGGTAGCGCCGGCCGTAGCTGATGGCCGAGCCGCGCCCGTGCGTGGTGGTCTTGTTCTTCTCGCCCTTGATACCGACGTTGTCGATCGGGGCGTCGTAGGTGTAGGTCTTCGAATACCCACCGTCGTGCATCACGTCGCAGACGATCCCCACGTGGTCGGCCAGTTCCGAGCGGTCGGTGCCGAACGACAGGGAGAAGCCGTGGCGGGTGTAGATCGGGGTGATCAGCCGGTTGATATCTTCGAGCAGCGCATACCGGCTGTTGGTCTGCTTGTTCTTGCCGCGCTTCTGAATCGCGGGCATTTCCTTCTGGCAGGCCTTCATGGCGTCCGCGTAGGCGCGGGCCGCATCACGGTCCTGCATTTCCTTGTGCATTTCCCACATGCGTTCCAAGCGCTCGACACCCTGATCGGGGAGCAGCAGCGCCTGCTGCAGCGCCACGGCAAGGCCGGTGCCCGGCTGCTCGCTGGCTTCGGTGGTGACGATCTGATTCATGGGCATTTTCTCGACATGAAATGAGGTGCCCGGCTCTCGGAGCCGCCGCCGGGCGGGTGTGTGGTGTGGATCAATCGCGGCTTTCGGGGCTGATCGTCAGGCGCCACTTGATTGCCTCGGGGCTGAATGCGCCTGCTGCCAGGCCCTCCGCGATCTGCTTGATCAGAGGCGAGTTCTTCTTCGTGAGCTGGGCAACCATCTGCTCCTTGAGCGCCGCCTGCAGCGTGCCGATCTGCTCCTCGATAGCTGCGCGCGCGGCTTTGCGAATGGCGTCCCCGATGGCCCAGTCCAGCCACGTCTTATGGGATGAGTGGTGGTAGTTGCTCGGCTTTCCTTCGCTGTCCACCTGTGTCGCGAGGATCGTGCTGACCGCCTTTTCCAGCACGTTTGCGCTGCCGCCCAGCGCCTGCGAAATGGCTGCAGTGATGTTGGCCTGGATGATCGGCTCGATGACGTCCTGCGGAATCTGGAGAGTGGGTGCTGCCATGAGAAATGCCTTTGCCGGTACGGCCGGCGTTGTTGGAATGAATGCCGGCGTCGTGGAATCCCGGCCGGCGCGGGGCCCGTGAGGGCGGGGGAATGCGTTACGCGGCCAGGTCTTCCTGCTGCGGCTTGTTGCCCTTGGCCTGCTTGGTCGGCGGGATCAGGGTGATCTCCACGTCTTCCTGGATCAGCGCGCACAGGGCGCCGGCCTGCTCGGTGGTCGGGTGGAACAGGGCGCTGACGCCGACCTGCACGCTTCCGCCGTCCAGAGCCTCGAAGCGGAAGCGCTTCAGGGTCACCTCCGACAGCACCATCGGTTCGGACAAACCCAAGCCGGTGCCGATGACCAGCTGATAGCCCGGGTATTCCTCGTCCCACGACAGCGCGCCGAGGCGGGGGAACTTCACGGCGGTGAGGCCGTCGCTGCCCTCGATCAGATCCTGCTGCTCGCCCTGGCTGGGCTTGCGGTACAGCGTCTTGCGCAGATCCTTATTGAAGAAGTCCAGCACCGCGCTACCGGTGGTGGCCAACAGCTTCAGGTCGCCGGCCATCTTGTTTTCGTCGCCGTGCTTCTCGGCCCGGGGGTTGTAGTTGACGACCTTGGCGGTCGCGTCGATCAGTTCGAACATCGGTGGTGCCTCTCAGGAAGGCCGGCCGCGCCGGCGGGAAGTCAGGACCAGGCCAGCGGCCAGCACATGGCGGCTGCGAGCAAGGCGGTGATGGCGTAGCAGGCGAGGCAGGCGGCGAAGTCGCGCCAGCTGCGGCAGCCGATGGCGGTCAGAAAGCGCATGGGGCCTCCGATTCGCAGGCCGCCACAGCGGCGCGCAGGCGGTCGTCGGCGGCCATTTGGTCTGCCAGGTCGCGGGCTGCGAGGGAGGCGCGGGCGGCGGCGATGACTTCGGCCACGCGGCGATACTCGGCGCACAGTTCGTTGAACAGGTCGAGGTGGGCTTTTCCCACGCGCTCCCGGCGGACGCTCGCGCTGTTCTCGAAGTCTGTGGCCTCGCAGACAAGCAAGCCCAGCAGGGTCATGGCGCGCGGCGTCACGACAGCACCGCCTGCACCGCGACGGTGAAAGCCACACCGAGGCAGAAGGCCAGCAGGTAGCCCGAAGCCAGCTTCAGCGCCTGAAAGTGCAGGGCTCGGTCGGCGGCGGTCATGCGGCCACCTGCTGCAGTGCGCGGGCCATCTCGTCGGCGCACATCTGCGCCCGGGCCAGCATGTCGACCGCAGCCAGACCGCTGCAGGGGCGCATGGCGCGCATCCGGTACAGGCTGTAGGAGTGCCGGCGATCAGCCGCCCGGCGCTCGCTCATGGCCCAGCCGAAGCGGCCCTTGCGGTACTTCGCCACCAGCAGCAGCGGGTCGATCAGGCCGTCGGCAATCTCGCCTTCGCCGCCGCAGCGGCCGCAGACCACGCCGTACTCGCACTGCGGATCGCCGCTGGCGCTGTCGTTGCGGACGTGTTCGCCGGTGCCGTCACAGTCCGGGCAGGCGATGAAGTCATTGGCTGGGTGCAGCGGAAGGCCCCGTTCCTCGCGGGACAGCTCGCAGCAGCGCTGGTGGTCGCGGACGGTGGCATAGCCAAGCCGGGTGGTGCTGCGTGGCAGGTTCTCGAACATTTCGGACCCCGTTTCAGATGGCCCGGAAGGGCCGACGGGGAACAGTAAATCATCGGTTACTAGCGACAGTCAACAAAAAGTTACTTTCGGGGCAAAAAAAAGATGAACGACCGTTGCGTCGTTCATCTTTTCGCTTCAGCCGTAACGCGTGCGGATCAGCCCGGCATCCTCGAACGTTACCCCGTCCCTCATGCACTCCTGTGCCCGTTCGAGGTCGCGGTGTAGTTGGATCAAGTCATCGTCCGGAAGCGCTTCAATGCCCGTGTATCCGAAGCAGGCCTGGTCGATGAGCAGCTGCATGGCTTGCCCCCAGCGCCTGCGGTAGTGGCGAATCATCCGACAATGGGACTCTCGCAGAACAGCGTCCATAAAGGGCTCGTGCTGCTTCTGCACCAAGCGCAAATTGGGGCGCTGAGGCGCTTCGGCTCGCAATGCGGACGCTCTAGCCGCCAGCCGCTGTGCCAGTTCCTCGAACCTGCTTTCCTGCATCGTCTGTCCCTCTGATCCGTCTTGCCAGAACCTTGGTCAGGTCGATGATGTTGCTTGCGGGTGCATCTCCGCCGAACTCTTCGACCACCACGAACGCGGTCTCCAGAAGCAGGGCGTCGCCGACCCATTCGGCCGGGTCTCCCATGATTTCCAGATAGTGCCGGAGCACGTTCACCGCGGCGGCAAGCTTCTCGAAATCCGGTCGCGCAGACTGAGACGAGGCGGCGGTGGCCGATCGCGGGCCTTCACCGGTAGACAACCAGCGAGGGTTCACCGCGAAGTGTCGTGCCCACTCCGTCAGGAACACCCCATTTGGGGTGGTGTTCTGTCCCTTCTCCAGTCGACCGACGTACTGCTTGGTCGTGCCGACAATGTCGGCCATCTGCTGTTGGGTCAGCTGCGCTGACTTCCTCAGCTCTTCGAGTCGGGCACCGATAGTCATGTAACGAATGATTGACTGAAACGGGGAAACCATGGTTGACTGTGCGCGGTAACCAATAGTTGACCAGCCGAATGAACCCGACTCTGACTGAAGCAAAGGCCGCCTTGGGCATTGAGACCAATGCCGAATTCGCCCGTTTCCTTGGACTGCCGCGGCAGTCGATGACCGGGCGTGAAGACGACAAACCGATCCCCGACGCTTGGTGCTGGAAGGCCGCTCAGAAAAGGCCTGACCTGTTTGCACCGACGCCAAAGAAGAATCGCCGTAAGGCCCCGTGACATGACCACCTCATCGCGCCTTGGCGGGGAAGGGCACCACGGTGCCCGTGCCGGGCAGCGGTGGCTCACGGCGCCTGCGGGGGTATGGGCGCACATCGACCCTTCGACCCTGACGGATCAGGGCGAAGCACTTCCCGCTGATCCACTGGAATTTCAGATCCACGACGTTGGATCGCGGCTTACGAACTGACCTGGGCATTCAAGGCTTCCATCTGAGAGGCCTTCTTTTTCGCCCGCAAACCCTTGGCAAATAAAGGCAAATCATGGAAAGCATTGGCAAGCAACAGGACAACCTACGCCTTGTGTTCGGTGTGCACAGCGCGCCGAAGGATGCCCCGCAGAAGCTGCTCCGCCAGATCGAATCGGCCGCGCAGGCCCTGGCGGTATCGATGCAGGCCGGTGGCCACAAGCTGGCGACGATCGCCGCGGCGATTGGCAAGTCGGAGAGCTACGTGTCGCGCATGCGCACCGGCGAACGTCCGATCCCGGCCCGCCTCGTGCTGGCGCTGTGCGCCGCGACCGGCTCCAACCTCATCCGCCAGTACATGGTCCTGCAGGCGGCCCTGGAACAGCCCGACCCGCGCTCGGAGATTGCGCGCCTGGCGGGGATGCTGAGGTCCGCCTGATGGACGCCACTGAAAAGGCGCTGCTGGCTGTGCGTGTGCTGTGGCACACCGCCGCTTACCTCCACATGCTGCGGGGTGCGTGATGGCCCGAATCCGCACCGTGAAGCCTGAGTTTTGGTCCAGCGAGCAGGTGATGGAATGCTCGCCGATGGCTCGACTGCTGTTCATCGGCCTGTGGAATTTCTGCGACGACGCCGGCAACCACGTTGCCAGTGCGAAGACCGTCAAGGCCGAAATCTTCCCCGCTGACGATATTTCCTCGTCGGACGTGCAGCGAATGCTCGACGAGCTTTCGTCGAATTCCCTGATCGCCTTCTATACCAAGGGCGACAAGGACTATTTGCACGTCACCGGCTGGAAGAAGCATCAGAAAATCGACCGTCCCACCTTCAAACATCCGGCCTATTCGGAAGACGATCGACGAGGCCTCGACGAGTCCTCACCCCCGGAAGGGAATGGAAGGGAAGGGAAGGGAAAGGAGAAAGAACAATCCTCGCTTCGCTCGGATTCGTCCGCGTCTTCGCCGCTGACCCTGGACGGTGGCAGCGCAGCGCAGGGTGAGAAGCCCGAGCAGCAGGACCGCAAGCAGATCCGGATCACGGTGATCGCCAACGAGGCCAAGGACGCATACAACGCGATCATGGCCAAGCCGCACGGCGAGCTGCCGGCGTGCACCGTGCTGAACAAACCGCGCATCAAGGCCGTGGAGAAGGCGCTGCCGACCGTGCGCCAGCTGTGCATGCAGCTGTTCGGCAGCGAGCGGGTCACTCCCGATTTCTGGAAGGCCTACTTCGAGACGGCAGCGGCCGATGACTTCCATGCTGGCCGGCTGCCCGGTGGTCCTGGCCACGAGAACTGGAAGCCGGACTTCGAGTACCTGTTGCGCGAAACGGTGATCGCCAAGCTGGCCGACCGTGCGCTGTCCGAGGTGGCCCAGTGAACGCGCTGCCGGACTACTACCGCGAGGAAGGGCTGCGCATGCTGCCGCAGGCGATCGAGGCGGAGCAGGCGGTGCTGGGCGGGCTGATGCTGCGGCCGCAGGCCTGGATGGACGTGCAGGACGTGCTGACCGCGCAGCAGTTCTACCGCCGCGATCACCAGCTGATCTGGCAGGCCATCGAGGACGTGCTGAAGAAGGGCCGCGAGGCCGACGCCGTCACCATCGGCGAGTGGTTCGAATCACGCGGCAAGCTGGAACTGGTTGGCGACGGGGCCTACCTGATCGAGTTGTCGGCCACCACGCCGTCGTCGGCCAACGTCCGTGGCTATGCCGAGATCGTGGCCGAGACGGCCAAGCGCCGCGCCCTGATCGACGCCGGCCAGGAGCTGATCGACGCCGCTTACAGTCCCGAGGGCCGCAGCGCGCTGGACCTGATCGGCTCCGCTCAGACCCGCATCGGCAGCCTGCTGGACAGCGAGCCCTGCGACCTGGAATCGGTGGCGCCGGTGATGGAGCGTGTCTTCCACCGGCTGGGTGAGAGGGCTAACAACGAGGGCGGCATCAGTGGCCTGACCACCGGCGACCACGACCTGGACGAGCTGCTGGGCGGCCTGCAGCCCGGCGGCCTGTATGTGCTGGCCGCCCGCCCCAAGATGGGCAAGACCACCAAGGCAATCAACGTCGCCGAGCATGTGGCGCTGCGCCTGCGAAAGCCGGTGGCGGTGTTCACCTTCGAAATGCAGCCCGAAGAGCTGGGCGACCGCATGCTGGCCAACCAGGCAGGCATCAACGGCACGCGGATCCGCACTGGCAAGCTGGACGACGTCGATTGGGCCAACGCATCCGAGGCAACCCGCAGGCTGTCGCAGGCGCCTATCTTCGTGAGCCGGCCGAAGCGCGCCAGGGTCGAACACGTGTGCGCGCAGATTCGCCGCATGCACGCGCGCGATCCGCTGGGCCTGGTGGTCATCGACTACCTGCAGTTGATGGAAGTGAAGGGCGACAACCGCGCTGCCGGCATCGGCGATATCACCCGGACGCTAAAGCTCACCGCCAGCGAGCTTGGGGTGCCGTTCCTGCTGCTGAGCCAGCTCAACCGCGAGCTGGAAAAGCGGACGGACAAGCGGCCGATCGTCGCCGACCTGCGCGACTCGGGCTCGATCGAGCAGGACGCGGACGCGGTGATCTTCATCTACCGCGACGAGATCTATCACCCCGATAGCCGCTGGGTGGGAACTGCCGAGCTGATCGTGGCCATCCAGCGCAACGGCGCGCCCGGCATGGTCCGGCAGCTCTACCAGCCCGAGTACTTCCGGTTCTCGCCCCTGCCCGAGTACTGGCAGCCCAAGCAGACCAGCGCCAGCGCACCCGCCGCCGGCACCGCACCCAGGCAGAAGCGCGGCTTTGCCGGCGTTGCAGCTGCCCGCCAACAGGAGGACTGAGCGTGAAGAACAACACCTTCATCCTGCGGATCGAGAACGCCCGGGACGCGATGAAAGCCGCGTGGCTGTTCGCCTGCGAGTACCTGCAGGTAGGGCGCGCCGTCCGCGTCACGGTCGAGGAACACAAGCCGAGCCGCAGCCTCGAGCAAAACGCCATGTTCCACGCCATCTGTGGCGAGCTCGCCAAGCGGAAGAAGTGGGCCGGCCGCTACATCGATGACGAGGGCTGGAAGCGGCTGCTCGTCGATGCCTGGGCGCGCGAGTCGAACCGACAGCAGGGCGACGTGGTCCCGTCTCTGGACGGAGCCAGCATCGTCAACCTGTCGATCCAGACCCGGCGCATGACGGTGGCTGACATGGCCGACCTGATCACCTTCGCGCAGAGCTGGGCCGTGGAGAACGACGTGCTGCTGCGCGACGTGGCGCCGCGCCGGGACCAGAAGTTGGCTAACGAAGCGAGGGCCGCATGATGCGAAATGACAGTGCCAGCATGGGCTGGAAGCGACGGTTCCTGCTGTTGCCGCGGTGTGTGGAAGGCAAGTGGCACTGGCTGAAATGGTGCTGGTCCAGGTTCTGCGGCGACTGCACGGAGTGGGTTTTCGAAGAACCGCCTTGCTCAGTCTGCGGCGGAGGGCCTGTCTTCTGCAGACACTGCATGGACCGTCGGGGGATCCGGTGAGAACGAAGAACGCCAAGGCCTTCACCAAGGCCGAAGACGCGCACGTTGAGCTGGTGAAGCTGTGCCCGTGCAGCGTCTGCGGCCGCGCTGCGCCGTCTGAAGCCCACCACATCAACCAGGGCGACCACTTCACCACGGTGGCGCTGTGCACCGACTGCCACCGCGGCAGCGAGAACGGTTGGCACGGCCGCCGCACCATGTGGCGCATCTACAAGATCGACGAAGTAGGCGCCCTGAACGAAACCATTCGCAACGTACTGCTGCTACTCAGCACAAGGGGGATTCGATGACCATGCGCCTCACCTTCGGCATTGACCCGGGCCTGTCCGGCGCGATCGCCACCCTGATCGACGGCGAGCCCGGCCCGGTGCTGGACATGCCCACCATGGACGTGGACGGCTGGGACGAGATCGACGCCCGCGCGGTGACGGTGTTCATCCGCGAACAGCGCGCCAACCACCCCGGAGCCTACGTGTCCGCCTGCATCGAGAAGGTGGGCGCACGCCCGGGCGACGGCGGCACCAGCGCATTCCGCTTCGGCCAGGGAACAGGGAATCTGCAGGCCATCCTCGAGGTGCTTGGCATCCCGACCACTCGGGCGATCCCGGCTGTGTGGAAGCGAACCTTCGGCCTCCTGAAGCAGCCCAAGGACGCTGGGCGCCTCCTGGCCTGTGCCCGATTCCCCGCGGCAGCCAAGACCATGAGCAGGAAGAAGGACAACGGCCGAGCCGATGCCCTGCTCATCGGTCTGTGGCACGAGAACACCCAGCTCGGAAGCCATCTGCTGGGAGGGGAGGGGGAAACTGCCCCTGCTGCGCCTCGCGTGCGCGCGCGCGTTTGCGACGAAGCGGCGGCCTGAGCATGAGGCGGCTGGCGACAGACCCTGATCGCGTCGACTGGTTTCAGGTCCTCACCGACCTGAGCCGGAAGGGCGTGCCGGTGCTGGCCGTGTCGTCAGCCATTGGCGTGCCGCAGTCGACCATCCTGGGGTGGAAGCAGGGCGCGGAACCGAAGTTCGCAGACGGCGAGCGGCTGGTGGCGCTGTGGCTGGGCCTGACTGATCGCCCCATCGAGCAGCTGCCGCGCATGGGGAAATAGTCGGGAATCCGCATGGGCGGGTGGCGAACACTCCGGGCTGTTCGCCACCCATGCAGCCCACAGGAGCAGCACATGCCCGCGCCCGAACTGACCGTGAAAGTCCCCGGCGAAACCGCCGACACCAGCGCCGCCGCCGCCGGCACCACCACCACCACGCCGCCGGATGAGCGCCTGGCCGCCGTCCTGACCCTGTCCAAGCAGACCGTTGCGGTCATCACCGAGGCGCTGCCCGGCTTGGTGGCCGGCGACCTGATCGCCCTGCGCGACCTCGAGGTGGCAGGCAGCAACCGTAAGGGTGTGCTGGAAGCCATCGAGGCCGAGGACGCACGCCGCGCTGCCATCGGCCAAGCCACCGACGACCAGCCGGAATCGTTGGAGGCAGAGGTCGTCCGCCTGCGCGCGGAGAACGAAGAACTGCGCGACCGCGTGCAGCAGATGGAAGTCGAATGGGCTGCCCAGCAGAGCAGCATGGCCATCCAGCTCGGTGGCCAGCGCCAGGCCAACACCGCGGCCCCGGTGTCCAGTGGCCAGGCCGTGCTGACCCCCGACGGCTGGGTTGTCCCCGAGCCGCAGCCGAAGGCCTGAGCCATGTGCGGCAACAAGGCCAAGATCATGGACCCGGCCGGCCTGCTCACCGGCAAGAACGCCAAGTACGCGGATCCGCTCGGCATCACCAAGACGGCCATCGGCGATCCCACTGGCGACCTTCGGAAAGAGCGCCAGCGCATCGCCGCTCAGGAGGCGGCCGACCGCAAGGCCCAGGAGGATGCCAAGAACGTCCTACCGAACGCCCTGGCCGATGCCAGGCGCCTGGCCGCGCAGTCCACGGAATCCACCCTCAACCAGCGACTGAAGCGGCGCAGTTCCTTCGCCGTAAGTCTGCTGGGCTCTGCAGGAGGCTGACCCCATGTGTGGGAAACCCAAGGCACCCAAGGTCGTCGAACGCGACCCCGTGGCCGACCAGCGCGCCGCCGAGGCGCAGGCCACCACCCAATCCAACCTCGAGCTGGCATCGCGCCGCCGCCGCCGCCGCGAGTCGTCGCTGCTGACGCTGGGGGCGCAGGGCCTGGCCGGTGGTAGCGGTGGCCGCTCGCTGCTGGCCAGCGCTGTTGGCAAGTCCACCCTGGGCGGTGCCTGATGAGCGCCGGTGCCCGCATCCACAAGCGCCTCGGTGAGCTGAAGTCTCGCCGGCAGATCCACGAACCCACGTGGCGCCACTGCTTCGAAATGACGTACCCGCTGCGCGCCGATGGCTTCGATGGCCAGCAGCTGGACGCCCAGCAGGGCATGCGCAAGCGCGGCGAGATCCTGGACAGCACCGGCACCGACGGCTGCCGCATCCTGGCCTCGGGGATCATGTCGGGCCTGACCCCGGCCAACTCGCGTTGGTTCGAGCTGGACGTGGAGCAGGCCACCGACGACGAGAAGGAATGGCTCGGCGAGGCAGCCGACACCGTCTGGACCAACATCCATCAATCCAACTTCGACGCCGAAGGCTACGAAGGGTGCCTGGACGCGGTAGCCGCGGGCTGGTTCGTCCTCTACATCGACGAGGCGCCTGACGGTGGTTTCAGCTTCCAGCAGTGGCCGATCGCCACCTGCTACGTGGCCAGCACCCGCGCCGATGGCCTGGTCGACACCATCTACCGGGAACACAGGCTTTCGGCTGAGGCTGCCGCCGCGCAGTTCGGGGCCGAGAACCTGAGCGAGCAGCTGCAGAAGCTGGTCAAGGACAAGCCGCTGGAACTGGTGAGCTTCATCACCTGCATCGAGCCGCGGCCCATGCACGTGGTCGGCGCGCGCTTGGCCAGGAACCTGCCCTTCGCGTCCTGTGTGGTCGAGGCCAACACAAAGCACCTGGTGCGCGAGTCGGGCTACCACGAGTTCCCCTGCGTGGTGCCGCGCTGGATGCGCCTGCCGAACAGCGCCTATGGCGTCGGCCCGGCCTTCGACGCGCTGCCCGACATGCGCATGCTCAATGAGCTGAAGGCCATGCAGCTGGCCGCGGCGGATATCGCCATCGCCGGCATGTGGATCGCTGAGGACGACGGTGTCCTGAACCCGCGCACGGTCAAGGTCGGCCCGCGCAAGGTCATCGTGGCCAACTCGGTCGACTCGATGAAGGAGCTGAAGACCGGCAGCGACTTCCAGCTGGCCGAGTACATGGTGACCCACCTGCAGGCGGCGATCCGCAAAATCTTCATGGCCGATCAGCTGCAGCCGCAGGATGGCCCGGCCATGACGGCCACCGAGGTGCACGTGCGGGTGGAGCTGATCCGCCAGCTGCTGGGCCCGATCTATGGCCGCCTGCAGGCCGAGTACCTGCGCCCCATGGTTACCCGCTGCTTCGGCATCGCCGCCCGCGCCGGCGTGCTGGGTCAACCGCCGGAGTCCTTGGCCGACCGCGAGTACACGGTGAAGTACGTCTCGCCGCTGGCCCGCGCGCAGCGCCTCGAGGAAGTGACCGCGATCGAGCGCTTGGTGCTGAACATGGGTGCGCTGGCACAGGCCACTGGCGATTCCAGCGTGTTCGACCAGCTGGATACCGCCGCGGCCGTCCGCATCACCGCCGAGGGGCTGGGCGTTCCGCCGGACGTGCTGCGCAGCCAGGACGAAGTGCTGGAAGTCCAGCAGGCCAAGCAGCAGGCAGCGGACGAGCAGCGGCAGGCAGCGGCCGTTGAACAGGTGGCCATGGGCGCAGCACAGCAGGCCGTTGGCCAGCAGGCAGCCGCATGACCGACCAGCGCGAACGAGTGACGCCGGAAATGTACGCCCGGGTGTTCGAGAACCACGCCGAGGGGGCGCTGATCCTCGAGGACCTGGTGCGGCGCTTTGGCGGTAACCCCTACGTCCGCGGCGGTCTGGACGGCCAGCGACAGACGGATTTCAACGCGGGGGCGCTGTCGGTCCCCACCTTCATCCTCAATCAGATCAACCAGGCGAACGGAGTACCCAACGATGAGTCAGCAGAATGATGCCCCCAACCCGACCGACGGCGCCCCCGCCGCGCCCGCCCCGGCAGGTGACCCCTCGCTACTCCAACAAGGCGCGGGAGAGGAAAACGCGTGGCTGCCGGAGAAGTACCGTGTAAAGGTCGACGGCAAGGACGAAATCGACTTCCAGGCGTCGGCCCGCAAGCTGGGTGAGGGTTACAAGGCCCTCGAGGCGAAGCTGGGCAGCGGCGCCACCGGCACCGTGCCGGAGAACGCCGATAGCTACCAGCTGACCGTGCCGACCGACGCCGAGGGCAAGCCGCTGGTTGAAGGTGTCGACCTGCAGGATTTCATGGCCGACCCGATGTACAAGGCCCTTGCCACGAAGGCCCACGCGGCCGGCATCAGCAACGAGAAGATGAATTTCTTCGTCGGCGAATACCTGCAGATGGCACCGCAGCTGTTCGAGGCCAACCTGCAGCTTGGCGCCGACGAGGCCCGCCAGACCCTGTCGGCAGTGTGGAAGGACGACGCAGCCATGAAGTCGGGCCTGCAGCGCGCCGCCCGCGCCGCCCAGGGCTTCGCAGCACCGGCCGGCCAGCCCGGCAACTACGACAACGTGATGCAGAAGTTCGGCAACGATCCCGATTTCCTTGCCCTGATGGCCAGCATCGGCAAGGAAATGGGCGAGGACAAGCCGATCGCGTCCGATCCCGTTGCGTTGCAGGACTGGCAGGACCAGGTGGACGAGATCCGCGCCAACCCCGCCTACAGCGACAAGAACCACCCGCAGCACAAGGCGTTGATGCAGAAAATGGAAAGCCTGTATCAGCGCAAATACGGCACGCAGCAGCGCCAGCTCGGCGGCGCAGCAGTCCGCTGAGGCATAGCGAGCAGATCAGGAGAGCCCCGCCAAGCGCGGGGCTTTTTTGTACCCGCGCAAATAGTCGGGATTCCGAATTGGCCGGGCAGCCATCCTGCCAGCCATCGGCCCGGGGTGGCACCCGGATACCCGCGTAAGCCCGCGACGTTGCCACGCGAACCGCACGGCCCCGAGAGGGACACCCGGGCAGGCACGAGCCCCCCTTCAGACCCTTCGGAGCCCTATATGAGCCAGCAGATTACCGAAGCCTTCGTGCAGCAGTTCGCGGACAACTTCCGCCACGTGGCCCAGCAGACCCCGTCCCGCCTGGAAGGCTGTGTCCTTCTCGAGTCGGGCATCGTCGGTATGTCCAAGTCCATCAACCTGATGGGCCAGCGCACCGCACAGCGCCGCCTTGTCCGCCATGGTGATACCCCGATCAACGACCAGATCCACGGCACCCGCTACGTCGACCTGTACGACTGGGAAGACGGCGACATGGTCGACCAGCAGGACAAGATCCGCCTTCTGACTGATCCGACCAGTGACTACGTCAAGGCCATGGTTGCGGCGATGAACCGCTCCAAGGATGACAACATCATCAACGCCCTCGGTGGCTTCTCGCGCAGCACCACCGGCAACATCGCGTTGCCGAACACGCAGAAGATCGCGGTGAACGCGACGGGCATGACCAAGGCCAAGATCATCCGCGCGAAGAAGCTGTTCCGCCAGAACGAGGCGGACGAAGAGAACGGCGAAGAGCTGTTCATGGCCTACACCGCGCAGATGCTCGAGGACGTGCTGACCGATACCACCCTGACCTCGGCCGACTTCATGGCTGTGAAGATGCTGCAGGAAGGCAACATCAAGGGTAAGTGGTGCGGCTTCAGCTGGATTCCGACCGAACGCCTGCCGAAGGTTGGCACCACGCGGTTTGGCTACGCCTGGGCGAAGACCGGCGTGACCCTGGGTCTCGGCGAAGACACCACGACCGAGGTTGGCAAGGATCCGGGCAAGGGCTTCAACGTCCGTATCTACGCCAAGCAGTCCATCGGTGCGGTGCGCTCCGAGGAAGTGAAGGTCGTCGAAATCGCCTGCCTGGACCCCTGATCCATCCGGCGCAGCGGCTTCGGCCGCTGTTCCACCCAACCCATTCGCATACGAGGTAGCCACCATGGCAGTCGTCAACAAGCTCTCCGCCGCACTCGCTCAGCGCGACGGCGTCCCCTCCCAGCTCAACAGCAACGCCGCACCGACCAAGCTGGCCACCGGCCGCGTTAAGGAATCCATCGGCGTCATCGCCGTGGCCAACGGTGACAGCGCGGCCAGCGTGCTGCGCCTGTTCTCGGTGCATTCCAGCTGGCGCGTGAGCGCGCTCCTGCTGTCCTGCACCGCGATCACCGGCGCCGCCGCCGATATCGGCCTGTACGACCTGCCGACCCGCAACGCCGGCGCAGTCGTGGATTCCGACCTGTTCGCCTCGGCGGCAGACCTGGCCGCCGCGCAGAACGGCACGAACGTCCTGATCGAGTCGGGCACCGTCACCCCGGACAAGCTGGAATGGCCGCTGTGGCGCGTGCTGGGCCTGGCCGCTGACCCGGGCCTGTACTACGACGTGGCCGCAACCCTGACCGCTGGCGCGACCGCCGCCGGCAGCATCGCGCTCAAGGGTCACTTCATCGACGGCAACTGATCCAGGTTCCCAACCCGGATAGCAACAGGGAAACCATCCGGGCGCCGAGTGCGCCCGGCTTTTTTTGAGGGCCGCGCACCATGACCAATCCCGTCACGATCTGCTCCAACGCGCTGATGATGCTCGGCGCCAAGCCGATCGCCAGCTTCAGCGAGTCCGAAGGCGCGGGCTCGAACCTCGACCGAGCCAAGCTCTGCGCCGCGCTGTACCCCGGCCTGCGGCTGGCCATCCTGCGTGGTCACTACTGGAACACTTGCGTCAGGCGCGTGCAGCTCTCGCCGGATGAGGTGAGGCCCGCCTTCGGCTATGCGTACCGATTCCGCCTGCCGGGCGACTGGCTGCGCACCTGGGGCGTGGGCGATCGCAACACCCGCGGACGTCTCGATTACCGCACCGAGGGGCGCTACCTGCTCTGCGACGAGCCGATCATGCCGCTGCTCTACGGCGCCGACGTTCCCGAAGATCAGTGGGACACCCTGCTGGTGGACGTGATGACTGTCGCTGTGGCTGCGCGCCTGGCGTACCCGATCACCGCCAGCACCAGCGTGGAGGAAGCCAAGAAGATCGAGCTGCGCGACCTGCTGCGCGAGGCCAGGGCCACCGACGGCCAGGACGATCCGCCGGAGACGTTCGGCGACTTCCCGCTGCTGCAGAGCCGGATGAGGGGCTGACCATGCGCCTGACCCCCGCTCAAACCAACTTCACCGCCGGCGAGATCAGCCCGAAGCTCTACGGGCGCAGCGATATCGACCGCTACCGCAACGCGGCCGAGATCCTCGAGAACGTCATCATCATGGTGCAGGGTGGCGTGCAGCGCCGGCCAGGCCTGCGCTACTGCGCGCACGCCAAACACCAGGACAAGTACGCGACGTTGGTGCCCTACGTCTTCAGCCGATCGCAGGCCTACATGCTCGAGGTCGGCGATGCCTATATCCGGGTGTTCCTCGAGAACGGCGCACAGGTGCTGGTTGAGTCGAGCCCGGGCGTGTTCGCCCCGTTCGAGATCGTCACCGACTATGCCGAGGCCGACGTGGCCGCGATCGACTACGTGCAGAGCGGGGACACGATGTTCCTGTTCCACCCGGACTACGTGACCCGCCGCCTTCGCCGTTTCGGTGACGCCTCGTGGATCCTCGAGGCGGTGCCGTGGGTGGAAGAGCCCTTCGGCGAGGTGGGCTATGCCCCGCCGGTGAGCATGACGCTGGACAGCCTGGCGCTCGGCCCTGGGCGCACCATCACCACCAGCGCAGATGCGTTCCTCGCCGCAGACGTTGGCCGCGAGATTGAGGCCCTGGGCGGCCTGGCGGTCATCACGGCGGTTACCAGCCCGACCACCGCGACGGTCGACACGCAGACGCCTTTCCCTGCGCTGACCACCGCGGCTGGGCAGTGGGTGATCACCGGCAGCCCCTTGGCCGTGCTGACCCCCACCTACCCGGGCGGTGGGGCGAACGATCTGCCGCCGGTTGGCGCCTCGGTGACGCTGACCCTGGACGCGCCTGGCTGGCGCTCGGTGGACGTGGGCAAGTGGGTAGAGCTGAACGCCGGGCTTGTTCAGATCGATGCTGTCAGCTCGTCGACGGTGGCCACGGCGACTGTGCGGCGCGCGCTCACGGCGTTGGTGGCCGTGCCTGCCTTGGCCTGGGTGCTGAAGGGCACGGTGTGGGGCGGCCGCAACGGCTACCCGGGCACGGGAACGTTCTTCGAGCAGCGCCTGTGGCTGGCTGGCTCGCGCGCGTTCCCGCAGACCGTGTGGGGTTCGCGCATCGGCGAATACCTCAACTTCGAGCTGGGCACCAACGACGACGATGCGGTGTCGTTCGACCTGGCCAGCGATCGCCAGAACCTCATCCGGCACCTGACCCAGGTAAACGCCCTCGTGGCGCTGACCAACGGCGGTGAGTTCACCCTGCAGGGCAGCCTGGACAAGCCGATCACGCCCACCAACGTGCAGATCCGCAACCAATCCAGCTTTGGCTGTGGCGACGTCTCACCCGAGCGAGTGGGCCGGGAACTGGTGTTTACCCAGCGTGCCAACCGCAAGCTGCGCGCTCTGTCTGCCGACCGCATTGACACCGCGCAGTACGGGGCACCGGAACTGACCGTGTTGGCCGACCACATGACAGCGGGCGGCATCACCGGCAGCGCCTACGAGGCCGAGCCTGACTCGCTGCTGCATTGCGTGCGCACGGACGGCCAGCTGGCAACCTGCGCCCTCGATCGCGACCAGGAGGTGGTCGGCTGGTCCAGGCAGGTGACAGACGGCCGGTTTATCTCGGTGGCCACGCTGCCGCGCACGGACAGCGATCAAACCTGGGCGATCGTCAGCCGCACGGTGAACGGGGTGCAGCAGCGCTATGTGGAGCGCTTCGACCGCGACGTGATGACCGACGCCTGTGTCACCGCCACCAGCGTTGCAGGCGACACCACCTGGCTGGGCCTCGGCCACCTCGAGGGGAAGACGGTCAAGGTCAAGGCAGACGGTGTGGTGCTGAACGACCGTGTCGTGGCCGGCGGGCAGATCACCATCGAGCGGGCAGCCAAGCAGATCGAGATCGGGCTGGGCTTCTCGCCGCGCGTGAAGCTGCTGCGGCCGGAAATGTACAGCGATTCGGGATCTGCGCAGAGCAGCAACATCCGCGTTTCCGAGGTCGTGGTGCGCGTTCTCAACTCCACCGGCCTGCTGGTCAACGGCCAGGTGATGTTCGCGCGGAAAACCGGCCTCGGCGTGTTGGACCAGCCGCCGCCGCTGCTGACCGGCGATGAACGGGTCGAACAGCTGGGCTGGGAGATGGGCGACTTCCGCATGGAGATCACCCAGCCGCAGCCGTATCCCTTCCACCTGCAGGCAGTGATTACAACCATGACGGTGAACAAATGATCCGCCACGCGACCAACGACGACATGGGCGCAATGCTGATGCTGGCCGAGCAGATGCACGCCGAGTCGGACTACCGCCGATTCCCCTTCGCCATCGACAAGATGGCGCGACTGTTTCAGGCGCTGATGGACGGGCAGGGCGTGGTCCTGGTCGCCGAGCAGGCCGGCCGCGTGGTCGGTGTGATGGCTGGCTACTGCGAAGAAAGCTGGTTCACCCCCGCGAAGGTGGCTGGCGAATACGGCGTGTTCGTCGAGCCCGGCGCCCGTGGCGCTGCGCTGGCCGCTGGGCTGGTGCGCGCCTTCTGCGCCTGGGCGAAGGAGCAGGGCGCCGACCTGATCCAGGTGGGCGTCACCACCGGAGTGACCACTGACCGCACGGCCCAGCTGTACGAACGGCTTGGCTTCCGCCGCACCGGCATTGTTTTCGAGTTCGAAGGAGACTGAACCATGGGTATGGCAGTAATCCCGGTCATCCAGTGGGGCGCATTGGCGCTCAGTGCCGGCGCCGCTATCTACCAGGGCGAGCAGCAGAGCAAATACAACAACTATCTCGCAGCCCAGGCAGAAGCAGACTCGCGCGCCGAGCGTGGCGCCGCGCAGGTCGAGGCCGAGCGCATCCTGAAGGCGTCGAAGCGACAGCGCAGCGAAGCGGTGGCGGCGCTGGCAGCGTCCGGTGTCGACGTGAACAGCTCCACCGCGCTGAAGATCGACGAAGAGATTTCCCGCGGCGCTTCCGAAGACGCATTCCTGACCCTGACCGGCGGCAACGACCGCGCCGCACGCCTCAACGCTGAGGCTGCCGGAGCACGCTATGCCGGCCAGCAGGCGCGGACCAGCGGCTACATCAATGCGGGGACGTCGCTGCTCAGCTCTGGCTCGAGCATTGCCCGCGGATGGAAGCGCACCAGCAGCCTGAGCGGGGGGCGCTGATATGGCACGCATCGATATCGGCCAGTTCGGGCAGGGTGGCGGCACCGCGCCGCTGGTGCGTTCCCGCGTCAGCGGAGCGGGGGTAGGCGACGTCGCGCAGGCGGTCGGGCAGCTGGGCAACGTGGCTGCGCAAATCGGCAACTCGATGGCTGCCGAGGAAGCGCGGGAGGCTGAGGGCTTGGCGCGCGCGAAGGCGGCCAATGCCCAGCTCGACTACGAGCTGCAGGTGGGAGACGTCCAGCGCAAGCTCGAGGACGACGTGGCCACCGGCAACGTGCCGTATGCCGAGGCGGCGAGTCGCTACCAGGAAGCTGTCGGCAAGATCGAGAAACCGGCGATTGCCGGCCTCACTCCCGATTTGCAACTGGCCTACGATCGCGGGCTGCAGCGGACTGTTACTGCCGGGCAGCTCGGCGTCGATCGGGTGGCGCGCACGGCCAAACGCGCCGACTTCCGCGGGCAGTTCGACGCTGCCCTGGACAAGCTGGGCAAGATCGCCGGCATGCCTGGCGCCGATATCACCGCGGTCAACCAGCGGGCGCAGGCCTTCGCGCCGCTGGCCAAGCAGGCCGGCCTGAGCGATGCAGCAGTGGGTAAGGCCCTGCAGGACTTCTACGACCGCACCTGGACGTCGCAGGCCACCCAACGGGCGATCTTCGCCCGCGAGGATCCCGCGGCGCTGAAGACGCTGGAAACCGACCTGTCCAGTAGCGATGGCTTCTATGCCGACAAGCTGGATCCCGAGAAGCGCAACGCGCTGCTGTCGCAGGTGATGACCCGGCAGCAGACCCTGCAGGACCGGGCAGAACGGGCGGCCGATCGCATCGACGCGAAGGCGCAGCGCGTGCTGGGCCAGATCGACCGGCAGATCGCCAGCGCCGTACCGGCAACGCCGGAAATGTGGGCGGCTTGGGCCGATTCGATGAAGGGCGCCAGCCCGGACGTGCGCGCTGAGTTCGACCAGCGCGTGGCCGAGGAAAAGGAAGTCCAGAAGGTACTGCGCATGCCGACAGCACAGCAGCAGACCTACCTGCAGAAGGCCGAGGCAGAGCTGGCCACTGCCGGTGGCACCGTGCAGCGCAAGGAAAACCTGGCGCGCACGCGCTCGGCGATCGAAGCGGCACAGAAGCAGCTGGATGAAACGCCGCTGCTGTTCAACGCATCGCGCGAAGGTGGCGAGGTTGAGCCACTGAACCTGGCAGCGCTGGCCAGCCCGGCCGACGCTTGGGAGGTGGGTGCGCAGCTGCAGAACCGCGCCGCCACCATCGACAGCATGCGCAAGCGCTATGGCTCTCAGGTTCAGATGGCCGTCCTGCTGCCGCAGGAAGTCCAGGCGCTCAGCGAGCAGCTGAAGCAGGGCACCAGCACGCAGCAGGCGCAGATGCTGGCCCAGCTGCGCACGGCGACCATGGATGACAAGGTGTTCAACGCGGCCATGAAGCAGCTCGCGCCCGAGCAGCCGGTGGTCGCCTACGCCGGCATGCTGGCCACCCGTGAGCGCGCACAGGTGACGCTGCAGAAACACTGGTTCAAGGATGACGAGGCGGCCAGCGGCCGGGACGTCGCCGCCACCATGCTCGAGGGCAACCGGCTGCTGCAGGGAAAGGGTGATTCCAAATTCCCGCTGCCACCGGAAAAGGAGTTCCGCGACCAGTTCACGCGCGACACCGGCGCCCTGTTCGCTGGCCGGCCAGGTGCTGCTGACGTCGCCATGCAGGCGGTGCGTGCGTACTACACCGGCCAGTCTGCTGCCGACGGCGATCACTCGGCCGAGGTCAACAGCGACCGCATGAAGAAGGCGATCACTGCGGCGCTGGGCGAGGTGGTCGACGTCAACGGACGGGGTGAGGTGCTGGCGCCTTGGGGCATGGGCTCGGACACGTTCGAGGATCAGGCGGAGCAGGCATTCACCGAGTCCGCGAGGGCGGCGGGCCTGCCCGACACGGTGGTGGGCAGCTTCAGCAAGTACGGTCTGCGCCAGCAGAGCGAGCGCACCTACTACGTGACCCGCGGGCGTGAATTCCTGACCACCAAGGATGGGAAGCCCCTGACCATCACCATCACCGGGAGCGGCCGATGAGCGTTTTCGATCTGGACGAGCAGGGCCGCAAGCAGCTCGACGAGCGGGCGGTGGCCAATCCGCTGGACCTGTCGAAGGTGAAGCCTGGGTTCTTCGAAGGCCTGGGCTCGTCGGTTTTCAGCGGCACCATGCGGGGCGGTGCGCGGGCCGGCACCGCCGTGCTGACCGCCGGTGTTGTCCCGGTAGCGGCGCGGGACGATTACCTCTCGTCCTTTATGACGGACGACGTGGCCGACTTCCTGCAGGCGCAGGGTGTGGCCAATCCGACGCGCGGCGCCACCACCGCCGGCCAGGATGCCTACTTCGCGGACGTGGTGGAGGGGATCGGCCAACGGGCAGTCGACGCCTGGACGCCGGACCCCACGGAAACGGGCACCGCCGGGCGCGTGCTGGGTGGTCTGGCTGAGATCGTGCTGCCGCTGGCTGCGGCGGGTGGCAATCCATCGCTGCTGGCAGCAACTGAGGGCATCGAGCGGCCGGCCTCGCTGGTCAAGCAGGGTGTCGGCGCAGGCACTGCGCAGGCGGTCGGCCTGGCCGGCTCCGTCGGTACGCTGGCCGGGTTCAAGCTGCCGGCCGCATTCGGATCCACCCTCACTCAACGGCTGGCCACCGGCGCCGCGGGCAACCTACTGCTGGGTGCCGGTGTCTCGGGCGCGCAGTACGCTGCACTGCAGGCTGGTGGCAACGCTGAGCAGGCCAAGGCCTTCGATCCGCTGGACGTGGAAGCCCGCGCCGTTGACGCGCTGACCGGCCTCGCCTTCGGTGCGCTGGCGCATGCCACCGCGCCGCGCATGCCCCTGGAACAGCGCGATGCGCTGCTGACCGCGCGCCATGCTGATCGCTTCCAGCGCACTGCCACCGATCCGCTGGTTGCCGACGAAGGCGCGGCCATCCGTGGCCAGGACGCGCTGCAGGACGCGCTCGAGCAGCTGGCACGCGGCGAGCCGGTGAACGTGGTCGACACGATCCGGCCGTCGGACTTCCTGCTGCCGTTGGCCGATCAGGCAGCGGCACCAGTGGCGGCGCTGTCGGGCTACCCAGCCTTCCGCCGCGCGCTCGAGTCCGGCGGCCGTGCTGATGCGCGCAACCCTGAATCCACGGCGCTGGGCATCGACCAGTTCACCGCCGGCACCTGGCGCCGAATGGTGGCCAAGACCAAGCCGGAATGGGCGCAGGGACTGGACGACGCGCAGCTGCTGGCGATGCGAACGGATCCGGCACGCTCGGCAGAAATGGTGGCGGCGCTCGATGCGGAGAACACCGCGGGATTGCAGGCCGAGGGGCTGCCAGTCGACGCCTACACCCTGTATGCCGCGCATCATTTCGGCTTGGCCGGTGGCCGGCGCTTTGCCCGCTCCGATGGTGCCACCCCGATGGACCGGATCCTGAGCCGCGGGCAGCTCGAGGCCAATCCCTACCTGCGGGGCCTGACCAAGGACGAGGCGATCTCCAACTGGAACCAGCGCGCCAAGCGTGCCGGCGTGCTGCCTGACGGTGGGCTGGTCGACACCAACCCGGCGGGGCAGGCCCTGCGGGAGCGCCTGGTGACGGACCCGGACAAGCTGCTGCGCGACTATGCCGCCCTGGAAGACTCGGACGGCGGCCGGGTGCTGAACACCGACACCGCCCGCGAGCTGTCGCCGGAATACCTCGCCGACCGCACCCGCAGTGCTGACGTGCACGAGGCGGCCAGCGACACCATCAAGCTGCTCTACGAGCAGAAACTGGCCCAGCCGACCCCCGAGGGCTTCGATTCGACGGTGTTGTTCACTGCCGGTGGCACCGGGGCGGGCAAGACGTCTGCCCTGAAGGCCCGCGGCGAGGTGGTCGGCCGGCCAGAGATCATCTACGACACGAACATGAACACCCTCAGTTCGGCCGTGGACAAGATCGAGCAGGCCCTGGCCGCAGGCCGGGACGTCGATATCGTCTATGTGTACCGGGATCCGGTGGATGCGCTGACCAATGGCGCAATCCCGCGCGCCCAGCGCCAGGTTGAGCGCTTCGGCACCGGCCGCACTGTGCCGCTGCGGGAGCATGCCCGCACGCACGCTGGGGTGCGCCCGACCATCGAGGCCTTGGCCGCCCGTTACGCGGATGACCCCCGGGTCAACATCGACGTCATCGACAACAGCGGCGGCAAGGGTCAGCAGAAAATGACCGATCTTGCAAGCCTCCCCCGAGTGGAGGAAGATAGTCTCCATGGCAGCCTCCAAGACGCCCTCGACCAAGCCCGTGCAGGCGGACTCGCAGAAGACCTCTACCGAGGATTCGGCGGCCCTGGACGCGGCGCACCAGCAGCGCTGGGGCGAGATCTGGCAGGAAATGGCCGACGCCAAGGCGGCGCGCAAGGCTCGCCTGGCCGCGAAGCCGGCGGCCGCGGCGAAGTAAGCCCCACCCCCGAAACACCTCTAGATGCGGCGCGCATTCTCGCCGCCGAAGATCCCAACGCCTCAATCATGGTTGGCACTGACGCTGATGGCGGTGCGGTGCATCGTTCTGTGGCTGACGAGATTGCGGATATCGAGGCAGAGCTGGCGCAAGCCACTGCCGACTCTGCTGCCTTCCAGGCGGCGATCAACTGTGCGTACAGGAGAGGGTGATGCAACCAGCATGCGTCCAGGAAGTCGCGGCCGCTATCGGCCGCCAGCCGTCTGCAGCAGAAGTTGCCAGCATCGAGGCGGGGCTGAAGCGCCACATGCAGCAGTTGGCTCGGACAAACCCCGATTGGCGCTCCCTTTCACGCCAGCAGCGCGAGCAGTTGGCTGCGGAAGCCGCGCAGGCTGAGGCGCTTGCGGAAGCAACCAAGGCCGCCCAGCGGCGCGCAGACAACCTGCTGGCCCAAGTACGGGAGACGGAACGAATCCGCGATCGGGCTGCGCAGCTGAGCGGCCGAGGCAGAAAGAACACTGCGCATGCTGCCGTGTTCGAACGATTCCTTCAGGTGGACTCAGCCTCGGCCGGCGTCATCAAGGAATACATGGGGCAGCTGATGCCCGCGCTGCGAGCCGTTGAGCCACGGTTCTTCGGGCTGTTCGAGAATCGCGAAAACGTCGTAGCGTTCGCACGTGCGGTGATCGACGGTGACGATTCGAACCCTGTTATGAAGAAGGCCGCCGAAATCTGGTTGCCGGTCGCGGAAGCGATGCGCCTGCGGTCCAACAACGCGGGAACGGCGATCGGGAAGATCGACTACGGCTATCTTCCGCAGCCACATGACGTGGGTAGAGTAGCCCGGGCCGGCAAGCAGGCATGGGTGGACTTCGTCTTTCCGCGGCTGAGGCGCGAAGCGTTCCTGCGTGAAGATGGTTCCCCAATGGGGGACGCCGAACTGCGGGACTTGCTCGGGAGCGCGTTCGACACGATCTCCACTGAGGGGCGCAGCAAGCGCGTGCCTGGCACACAGGGAAGAGGCTCGAGGGCCAGCCGATTCGACGACGCTCACCGCGTGCTGCACTTCAAGGACGCCGACAGCCACGTCGAGTACATGGATAACTTCGGTCGCGGCTCAATGCTGGAAGCCGTCGTCGGGCATGTGAGTTCGATGGGGAAGAACATCGCGATGATGGAGGAACTCGGCCCCAACCCGAGCGCTACTGCCAGGATGCTGCGGGAGACGGCCGAGCAGCTGGACAACAAGACCGGCGCTCGTTCGTCTTGGCACGAGCAGACCACGCTCGAGAATGTATGGGACACGCTGTCGGGTCTGACCGCGCAGCCGGTCAGCGCCAAGATGGCGCAGAACTTCCAAGCTGCTCGAAGCCTGAACGTCATGTCGAAGCTGCAGGGCGTGATGCTTTCCTCGATCACCGACGTACCGACGCTTTTGATCAATGCGCGGGCGTCGGGGGTACCGCTCGGCGACGCCCTGAAGACGATGTTCAAGGGATTCGGCAAGCATGGGCGCAAGGTCGCGGAAGACCTTGCCATCGGTATGGACGAGATAGGCAGTGAAATGTCCCGCTGGCACACGGAGGTGTTCGCTCAGAATTGGGCCGACAAGCTGGCCAACACCACGATGAGGCTTACCCTGGTGGAGGCATGGACCAATGGACTGCGCCGTTCAGCCGGGTTGATGCTCTCGCGGGCAATGGAGCGGATGAGGCACACCCCTTGGGATCAACTAGACGAGTGGGGACGGCGGCGCATGGAGAGTGCAGGCATCACGCCGGAGGATTGGGCTATCTGGCAGCAGGCCGAAGCTCGCGACGGCATGTTGACCAAGGACGGAATACGCGCTGTCGACGCCAGCGAGGCGGATCTGAACCGCGCAACCGCGCGCTTCCTCGGCTACCTGGATGCCGAATCGAAGAACATGGTTACTGCTCCCGACCTCATTACGCGCTCGATGATGCAGCAGGGCACGCGCGCAGGTACGTTCGGTGGCGAAATGCTGCGAACCTTGCTGGCATTTAAGATGTTCCCAGCGTCGATCTTCAACAAGACCCTGCGGCGCATCCGCGATATCCCGACCACTCAGGGAAAGATCGCCTATAGCGTCTCAATGATGGCAAGCCTGCAACTGTTCGGCGCAGCCGCTCTGCAGCTGAAAGACCTGGTGCAAGGCAAGGACCCGCGGGACATGACGACTGCAAAGTTCTGGCAGGCGGCGTTCGTCCAGGGCGGTGGCGCTGGCATTCTCGGTGACGTCTTCTACACCGGCATGGGGGGCGACAATCGAGGCGGCCAGGCGAACTGGGCTGGGTTGGTGGCCGGACCAGTGTTTGGCACCGGCTTCGACGCGTTCAATGTGCTGCGCAAGGGCTCCGGCTGGGCCTTCGGTGATGAGAACCCCGACGAGCTGCAGCGAGAATTCGGCGCCGAGGCGTTCCGATTTGCCAAGGGCAACGCGCCGTTTGTGAATCTGTGGTACCTGCGTGGTGCGCTGGATCACATGTTCTTCCATGATATTCAGGAGCAACTCAGCCCCGGATACCTACGGCGCATGCGTAAGCGCGCACAGAAGGACTGGAATCAGAGGTACTGGTGGGAGCCTGGTGAGGCAATGCCTGATCGGGCTCCCGATTTCGAAGCAACTACAGGAGATCGATGATGGGACCTGGTGCGATGTTTGTGGGGATGATGGCCGAAGTGACAATTCCAACGCTCCTGTTGTTCGCCCTCTGCTACATGGCGATGGTGGGGAAGCGTCGCTTCGGGGCCATTCGGGGGATTTCTGCATTTCTCGTAGCTCTGATCGCTGGAGGCGCGGCATACGCGACGACCTGCTTGATCCTCAGGCTTGGGTCGGCATCCGGAGGAAATGGGGACGACCTTTCGATGGTGCTGATCTTGCTGCTTCCGCTCATTGCGTCAGTGGCTGCGATTCGGTTCCTCGCGCCGAAGAACGGCGGCGATGCTGGACCGCCAAGCGGAGGCTGACATGCGCGAAGACCAATACCTGCGGCTGCAGGCCCTGAGCGAGAAGCTGGCCGAGGCCTTCATCGAGGAAGCGGACCCGGCCACGTGGACCGGCGCCGGTAAGGCGCCCAGCGAGATGGACAAGGCCGAGCGCGGCGACCGCTACTGGTGCAAGCGCAACGCGGCGGCCACTGGTGGGCTGCTGCTGCGCGTCGGCTCGCTGGTGTCGATGATCCAGCGCGACAGCAGCGGCAACGGCGGTGCCGGTGAGGTGGGAGCCGCGGACGATCAGGACGGCGACGGCGGACTGGAAGCCGAGGTAGCAGCGGCGGAGAAGGAGGGCAAGCGGCTGCTCGACCAGGTGATGAAGCAGCAGCGCCGCGCAGCCGAAGTGGCGAAGATCCATGGCAAGTCGTGACGTCTCGTTTCTGACGTTCTTCCTGATGTGGGCACGTGTCCAGGGGTGGACCGTGCCCCTGCTGCATGTGCGCATCTGCACGTGGCTGGAAACCTGCACGGATCCAGAGCGGGTATTGATGGTGTTCCGCGGGGCGGCGAAGTCCACGATCTACGCGGTGTTCAAGGCCTGGACCCTGTACCGCAACCGCGCGCACCGCTCGCTGGTGTGGTCGGCCGACAACGACACCGCCGGCATGCTGACCGCCGACACCATCAACGTGCTGCGCAACCACCCGCTGTGCATCGGCATGCTGCCCCGGAAGCCAGGTGCAAAGCGCTTTTCGGTGCTGGGTTCGCGGGACGCCCGTAACGCCAGCATGCGCGCGGTAGGCGTCACCTCGAACGCCACCGGTGCGCGCGCGGACGCCGTGGACTTCGACGATATCGAGGTGCCCGGCAACATCGAGACGCCCGAGGCCCGGCTGAAGCTGCGGCAGCGCATCAGCGAATCGACCCACATTGCGGTGCCTGGCGCGCAAAAGACCTTCATCGGCACGCCGCACACGCACGACAGCATCTACCCGGAGCGCATTGCCGCCGGCGCGTCTACGCTGATCATCCCGCTGTTCGCGCACGCCACACGGTACAAGCAGACCGACAGCAAGACCCGGTACCCGATCAAGTTCACGCCGGCCGACGACGGGCTGTATGTGGTGATCGGCATCCACAAGCACGCCCGGGTGCTTGTCGAGGGCACCGACTACCGGGTGGACCGCGGCGAAGTGGTGTTCGCCAAGCCGCCCGGCGCCGTGCTGGATATCTACAGCGGCTGCGCCTGGCCGGAGCGGTTCGACCGGAACGAGATCGAGCTGCGCCGGAAGGAGACGCGCACCCTCAACGCATGGGACAGCCAGTACATGCTTGAAGCCAAACCCATCGAAGAGATCCGCCTGGACCCGGAGCGGATCACCCCCTACGCCGTCGAGGCGGTCATCAGGAAGGCCAACGGCACGGCTGCCATGTTCCTGGGCGGCGTGCAGATCGCCATGGCGTCGGTGCGCTGGGATCCGGCCAGCGGCAAGCTCAACTCCGACGTGTCGGCCGTCGCCGTGGTGCTGCAGGACCTGATCGGCCGGCGCTACCTGCACCGCATGGAGCAGTTGACCGGCGAGGTGGCGGAGTTCGACGACACCGGAAAGGTCATCACCGGCGGCCAGGTGTGGCAGCTGTGCGACCTGATCGAGTCGCTGAACCTCCCGCGCGTGGTGGTGGAAACCAACGGTATCGGCGCCTTCGCTCCGGCCGTGCTGAGGGCCGCGCTGAAGCAGCGCCGGCTGCGCTGCGGCGTGGCGGTGGAGCAGGCGGTGGCCAACAAGAACCGCCGCATCCTCGAGGCCTGGGAGCCGCTGCTGGAATCGGGCGGCCAGCTGTGGGCGCACGTGAGCGTGCTACGTGGGCCGCTGTGGGATCAGATGAAGGAATGGATCCCGACCGCGCCGAACCAGAAGGACGACTACCTGGACGCCGGCGCGGGCGCGCTGACCGATACACCTGAACGAGTCGGGCAGATAGTCGGGAATCCGAACATCACCGCGCGGGACGATTGGCGCCACAGCGCAGGGGAGCATGAGGTCGTGTTCGAGCGCTGAACGTCCACCCGTTCGGAGCCTCGATGAAAGAGCAGATCACCCAAGACCTGGCCGTGGCCGCGGCGAAGATTGCCCCGGTCGCCGGCGTCACGGTCGGCACGTACAACCCCGGGTACACGCTCAGCGACTGGGCCGTGATCTGCACGATCCTGTTCACGCTATTGCAGATGTTCAATCTGCTGGTGAAGAACTGGGGCGCATGGACCGACTGGGGGCGAGCTCGCTGGCTGGCCCTATGCCGGTTGATCGCCAAGGTGGCCCGCCGTGGCTGACCAGGCACCGAGCGGCAAGGGCCGCAAGTTCGGGTTTGCCGCCGCGCCGGCCGCGCTGATCCTGGCGCTGGTCGCCGCGCTCGGCCAGGACAACTCCGCCCACGAGGGCAGGAAGTACGTGCCCTATCGAGACTCGGGCGGTATCTGGACCGTCTGCGCCGGCATCACCGGGCCGGCCGTTGTGCCCGGTCGGCGCTACACCCCAGCCGAGTGCGGGAAGCTCGAGCAGGACTATGTGCAGGCCATGCTGCACAACATGGGCCGCTGCGTTCGCGGGGAATTCGAGTTCCACGAGGTGAAGGCCTGGGGCCATTTCGCCTACAACGTGGGCAACAACGCGTTCTGCAGCAGCACCGCGGCCAAGCGCCTGAACGCCGGCGAGCGCACCGCCGCCTGCGATGAAATCTGGAAGTGGCGCTTCGTCACCATCGACGGCGCCAAACGCGACTGCTCACTTCCGCAGTGGCGTTCGAAGTGCGGCGGCATCATCGACCGCCGGCAGTGGGAAATGGCCACCTGCAGAGGAACCCTGTAATGACCCCGCGACAGGCAATCACCATGGCCGTGGTGGTGGTGCTGCTATCGATCGGCGGCTGCTACTACCTGAAGGGGCGAACGGACGCCGCCACCTCAGCCGAAAACAAGGCGCTGCAGGCCCAGGTCCGGGCCACCAGCACCAGCGTCCAGATCAGCCGCGACACTGCCGCCGCCGTCGACCTGGAAGCCCACGAAACCCGCGAACGCACCGCCAAGGCGGTGGAGGCCATCCATGCGACTTCTTCCGATCCTGATCCTGCCGCTGCTGCTGACGTCCTGCGCATTGCTCGGGAGGCGCACGACCGCGCCATACGCGCCGCCTGCCGGGTGCAGCGAACGAGCGATTGCCCTGCGGCCGCCGGCACCGCCGACAGACCGTGATTGGGTGAAGTGGTCCGCGGCCTATGTGGGCGCGGTCGGCGCCTATGAGGACAGCGAGAACAAGCGCGCCTACACCGCCGAGTGCCTGGACGAACACCGGGGGAAATAGTCGGGAACCCGAAGCGGGGCCAGGCCGACCATCTGCTGCAGTCTCCCGCAGGTGCCGCCATGACCGTCCCCGCCTACACCGGCCCCAACACCTCGATCGCCAACGGCGTCACGACGGTGTTCCCCTACAGCTTCCGCATCCTCGACGCGGCCCACATTCGGGTCACCGTCAACGGCCTCGTCCGCATCCTCGGCACGCACTACACCGTCGAAGGCGTGGGCAATCCCGCCGGCGGTAATGTCGTGTTCGTGGCGCCGCCGGCAGCCAATGCCAAGGTGGTGCTGCACCGGGCAATGCCGATCGTCCGAGTCATCAACTACGAGAACCTGGGCGACCTGCTGGCGCAGACCCTCAACGAGGATCAAGACGCGCCGGTGATGATGATTCAGCAGCTTATGGCCGACTCCATGCTGCTGGTGCCGGACCCCGAAGGCAGCGGCGACATGGTGTGGGATGCCAAGGGCTCGCGCATCATCCACGTGGGCGATGCCACCCAGGACATGGACGCCCTCAACAAGCGCACCGCGCTGGTGCTGATCGAGCAGGTGCAGAACGGCGGCGGCACGGTGGGGGTTTCACCTCAGCTGTGGACCTTCGTCGGCGACGGCGAGGTGACAGACTTCCCGCTGGCCGGGGCTGACGTAACGGACCCGCTGTTCTACGACACGGCGGTGGAGCTGGCCGCCAACGCGGGCAACTACAAGGTATCCCGCCCGGTCGATGCCAACGGCGTAGGCGAGTTTCTGATTGTGCCAGGCGTCAGCGGAGCGCCGCCGGCTATCAGGTTCCTGCAGCCCCTCGGGGACGGCGTCCGGGGCTTTACGACCCTGCGCGGCTACGCGCGGCCGTGGATCGGACAGCAGCCGATCTACACCGTTGCGCCCCGAATCATCAGCGTAACCGGCAACGTCACGCTGGGCGGGGACATGCACAACACCCTGATCCTGGCCAACTCGCCGAGCCCAATCACCATCACCATGCGCGCCAACACCGGCGGCAGCGCTGACTGGAAGGAGGGTCAGTTCTTCTCTGTGATGCAGGTAGGAGCGGGGCAGGTGACGTTGGCAGTCGAGGGCGGTGGTGGGCAGCTCAATGTGCCGGCCAGTTTCGAGGCCAAGACCCGCGCGCAGCGCAGCATCATCAGCGCCACCAACATCGCGCCGGATGCTGATGCTTGGGTGGCCGCCGGCGACATGTTGCGGGTTGCCTCGGCACCGGACCTGCAGTGCTTTGAGCTGATCGACCGCACGGTCTTGTTGACCGCTGACATTGCCATCGGCAATGGCAAGGACAGCCTGGTGCTTCCCTACGGCCTGCTACTCGACACGGTGGCCAATGGAGGAATCTACGCCACCCTTTCCACCGCACAGGCCTCGGGTACGCCGCTGACGATCGACGTCAACCGCAACGGCACCAGCATCCTGGCCACGAAGTTGACCTTCGATAGCAACGAGCGCAGCACCACTACCGCAGCCACTCCGCCGGTGCTGGTGGCCGGTGGCGACGTGCTGGCCAAGGGGGATGAGATCACCATCGACGTGGACCAGGTGGGCACGGCGGGCGCCCGTGGCCTCCGGGTGTACCTCGTCGGCCAGAGGGCCTCCTGACATGTCCGCGCGCCTCTACGATCGTCCCGATCTTGACCAGCGCGAAGGGCGGCTCGCCCTCTACGTCACGGGTTCACTGCCAAATGCGATGCCCTCCCAAGCGTACGAAGGCCGCCTTCAGATCACCAACCCGGTTGGCGCGTGCACCGTTCGGCAGATTGATGGCGACACCTTGCCGCCGGGTCATCGGCTGTATGTCGACCAAGCAAGCCGCCAGGTAGTTCTGGCCTGGCCGGCGTTTCAGGAGAACGCCGCACCGATCGCAAATCCAGGGTTCGAGGATGGACCGACGGGCTGGGAGGCGGGCGCCGGTTGGGTGATCGCAACGGAGAATCCTCCGGTGGGGCTGTGGGCGGCCGGCTACAACAACAACCAGGGTGAGTCGGTCATTTCCAGCACTTCGCGTTACGCGGTATATACCGGGCAGCGCACCAGTGCAAAGTGCAAGGTGCGGCAGGGTGCGTCGGCCGAAGGCAATGCCGGTGCCTCGGTCCTGCTCGAATACCGGGACCAGGATGGCCAGGTTGTCGGCAGGGTGGAAGGCAACCGGGTCATGTCAGCCAGCAAGAACCGAGTGTACGACTCCGACGTGGTTGGTACCGCTCCGGCGGGGGCGGCCACGATCAACATCGCAGGCAACGGTATCCGGTACCGGGAGAACAAGATTCTCTTTGTGGATGCCTTCGAGTGGGATCACACGGTCGCCGCTGCAGGCGTCAATCACGAGGTCACCTACGCAATCACCCTGCTGGTAAGCGATTCGCTTGGCAGGAGCGCAAGGTGGGAGGGCCGGGTAGTTGTCGCTGATATCCGCGACTACGCTACAGAGGTCCTGCTCGACGCCCCGGTGGCTTACTGGAAGTTGGACGATGCTCTGGGCGCCGTGAGCTTTGCAGACAGCAGTGGGAACGGCATTTCGGCCAGGACGATCCGTACTTGGGCAGGTGCTGCTACCGAGCCCCTGATGCAGCGTGGGCCGCTGCGCACGGATGGCCAATCCGGCTGGTTCGACGGAATCTCGAACATCGGCGTTGAGCCTGGTGACAGTGGATTCTCCAATCTGGCCATCTCTCCTGCAGGCATGTTTGCCGTGGAGTGCGTGCTGGAAACGCCGACATTCCTGGGGAATTCCACACCGTACATTCTGCGCAAGCAGGCGGAGACGTCTACGGCCCACTACGAGGACTACCTGCTTGGCTTCGCTGGTAATCAGACGTTCCAGCTTGTGTTCGGCTGGACCAACAGCGGGGCAGGCAGCGCCCGGCATGTCACTGCGCCGTTTGCATTGGAGCCTGGGCGGATCTATCACATTCTCGGCGTGTGCGATGTTGTCGGCGGTGTGGTTACCGTCAGCCTCTACATCAATGGCGAGCTGGTCGCGATGCGCGACGACAGTTCGATGCAGCAGCTTCCCATCGATTCGGCAGGTGCCTTCACCGTCAATGCGCCACAGAACTGGGGCGCATGGAGCTTCTCGGGGCGGATTTCCGATATCGCCCTCTATGCCCACCCGCTGTCGGCGGCTCGGGCGTTGGCCCACGCGCGGGCGGCAGGCTTGGCCGCTCTGTGACCGGGGCGGCAGGGTCGAGCCAGAGCTCGGCTCTGCCCGAACGATTCAGGTAGGTGGCCGGCCCGTTCGCAGGATCTGCGACGGCTGGCCGTATCCTTCCGGCCATGCGCTCTTCCAACGGCTTCCGCACCGCCCCGATCCCCTCTGGCTGGGTCCAGACCGGCGAGCGCTGGGCGCTTTGGTACAACGGCCGCGAGACGGCCAGCGTCACGCCCGACGGTGGTCCCGGGGTCCGGCTATGGATGGAAGGGCAGAAGATGTGGCAGGTGAAGGAAGTGCGCGCGGCCAACGTCAGGCAGGCGAAGCGGTACGCCGAGCGCTGGTGTGCGGCTAGGCTCTATCCCGATCTGCCCCTGCGCCAGGCGGTTGTCCGGCTGACCGACAGCACCCCGATCCAGCCCGAGCCGCCGCTGCCCGGCCTGCCGCCGACCCGCGAGCAACAGCAACAGGCTCGGCGCCTGGCCGAGGCTGGGGCGAAGGAGGTCGAGCGGATCAAGGCGGCGCTCGAACCTCGCAAACCGCCGGCAGAGACGAAACCCCGCGCGAGGGACGTCCGCACCAAGGCGTGGGTGAGGGCAGGGCTGCAGCAGATGCGGCGGGGAGTCTGACCTGCCCCATGGCGCTCCGCAACGAGGGAAGGCGCCAAGCCACATAAGGGTTTCAGGGCGCCGTTGCAGATAGTGTTGCGGAGCGGATTTTGCGGCCAAAGCCTTGTGCCGCAACGGTTCTTCGTCAGACTTTTAATCTTTTGGTCGAAGGTTCGAATCCTTCACGGCCCACCAATGCGGTCAATGACCCAAGTCATTCAAAAAGGCACCGCTCAGCGGTGCCTTTTGTGTTGTTGCCCGCAAAATGCCTATTTCGCTTTGGCGCCGCGCGCCCGCGCCGCCTCGTGTTCGGCGGCTGCCTGCGCGGCGACCGCTGCGGCGTTGGCGGCAGCATTCGCAGAGCGTTCCGCTGTCGCACGATCCGCATCGAACCGCGCCTGCCGCTGGGCGCTGTAGGCGCGTTCCAGTTCCAGCGAGGCAAGGAAACTGTCTGGATGCTTCGCCGCACACGCCCGCTGTACCAGTTGCACAGCATGATCGGACAGCCCGGGCTGGATATTGCCCAGCAGGCAATCGGCATACGGTACGGACGCAGCGGGGCCAGCAGCCAGCGCGGCAACGATCACGACATTCAACACGCAAACCTCCTTGTAGGTTTCGATGGGACCCGGTACCGGCCGGTCCGGCCCCAGTATGGCCCGGTTTGCAGTACAGGGTGAGGCTACTCCGGCCGCACGTCCCGGCACACCAGCTCGGCCAGACTGCGGCAGGCAAAGAACAGCCCTTCAACCACGCCGGCATCCAGATGCCGGTCCGGCGTGGCCATTGCTCGGCAGCGGTCGGCGGCGTGCAGCATTTCCGCCACGGTCAGCATGCCAATGGCGGCTCGTTCCACCCGCGACAGGGCAACCCCGCGCCCTGCAGATAGGCTGGTTTCAGGCCAGGGCAGGCCATCGGCGCCTTCGCCCGCGCGGATGCGTTTGAGGCAGCCAGAAACGTGCTCAGTTCGGGCGCAGGGTTGTCGTCGTCATCGTGGGTGCTGGCGGCGTATGAAGCATAGGGCGGACGGTCGGTCATCTCGGCTTCCTCAGCTCTGGAGTGGGCGTGCCACCGCGCAGGGCGGGTGGCAGGCGATGCGTGGCTGCAAGCCGGAATGACATCACGTAGTAACCGGCGGGTCCGAAGACCCCCACGCACCGCCCGCCATGAAGGCCGACGGATCACCCGCCGGCACGGTCCAAAGACAGTGTCGGCGGGTGAGCGCAAACAACAGCGTGAATGTCATTACGGGCTTGCAGGCCCGCTGCCACCCGTTGTCGGTGGCGCAGTATGGTGTTTACGCCTGCGCCTGGAGCTCAATGAGGATTTTCCGAAGAACGATGCGGAATCCAGGCGCGCGACGATGGTGGCGCAGGCCGCGCCGACGCAGCAAGCGACAGGGCGCGACGCATGTGCTCATGCGCTCGGCCGGTCGCGTTGGACAATGTCGGCAACTGCCGCTGACGGCACGTTTGCCGTGGTGGGGAACATGGAAAGTGCGCGCCACGTTTGCCAGCCGTGGTGGTACGGAACAGCGGGTCACGCACTCAAAAAGCGGTGCATCTGCGACGTCCAAGGTGTTGTAGAGCCGAGCCATGCTCGGCTGCGGTTTGCGCGGTGGGCTGAGCCGAGCGTGGGCTCGGCTCTACAGTGATCCGTCCCATCCGCGACGGTTGAACTGTTGTAGAGCCGAGCCATGCTCGGCTGCGATTTGCATGGGAAACCGAGCCGTACCCGGTTGCGCGCGGGGAGGTCATCCCCCGCATGGCATGGATCTATGCATCTGGCAGGGATGCTGAGCGTGCAGAAGCCGCCAATGCCTGCCGCTGGGCGCTATGCTCGGCCTCTTTCCCAGGAGGGGCCGTCCCATGCGCTTGATCATGCTGTCGCTGTTGTTGTCCGCTGTCCCCGCCACGCCGTTGATGGCCGCCGAACCGGCGCCGTCCGTACAATCAACGGCCGCAACCCCGCTGGTGATCGGCGAAACCTTCACCCTCGAATCGAAGGCGTTGGGCGAGACCCGCCGCATCAATGTCTACCGCCCGCAGCCTTGGGGCCTGGACCCGAAGGCGCCGCTGCCGGTGCTCTACATGCCCGACGGCGGCATCGGTGAGGACTTCCTGCACGTGGCAGGACTGGTGCAGGTGCTGAGCGGCAATGGCAGCATGCGCCCGTTCCTGCTGGTCGGCATCGAGAACACCGAGCGCCGTCGCGACATGACCGGCCCCAGCAGCGATCCGCAGGACCAGAAGATCGCGCCGCGCGTTGGGGGTTCCGCGGCCTACCGCACGTTTCTGCGCGATGAACTGATGCCGCAGGTACGCCAGCGCTACCCGACCACCGACGAGCGCGCGCTGATCGGTGAGTCGCTGGCCGGCCTGTTCGTGGTTGAGACGCTGCTGCAGGAACCGGCGCTGTTCAACAGCTACATCGCGCTGGATCCCAGCCTGTGGTGGAACCGCGGCGCGATGCTGGCCGGAGCGGCCAGGCAGTTGCTTGCGGTGACGCGTGCGCAGCCGCATGTGTTCCTGGCCAGCAGCGGGCAGCCGGAGCTGGCCGCCTCTGCCGCACGACTGGCCGCATTGCTGCAGCACGCCTCGCCGTCGCCGCTGGTGAAGTACCTGCCACTGCCGGAGGAAACGCACGCGACGATCTATCATCCGGCCGCGATGCAGGCGCTGCGCACGCTGTTCCCGGCACCACCGCCGGCCTCGCCCTGACCGCACTGGCACCGGGCTGCACGCCATGCAAGGATGCGGCAGCGGTGCCATGCGGTGCGCCGCCCGCAATGGGAGAGTGTGGATGCAGCGTGTGCGTGGATGGAGTATGGCGGCCTGCCTGGCCATGAGTGGCTGTGCGATGTCGGTGGCGCCACCGGCAACGCAGAATGAAGCGAAGGAAAGCGCGGCCACCGCTGCGCCGGGCGTGGTGCTGCCGGATACCGAAGCGCTGCGCGTGCACGATCCGGTGGGCCGCGATTATCCGATCTGGGTAGCACTGCCGGCTGACTACGCGGCGCATCCGGAGAAGCGCTATCCGGTGCTGTACGTGACCGATGCGCTGTACAGCTTCCCGCTGGTGCGCAGCGTGCGCAACATGGTGGGGCAGAAGGGCGTGAACCTGGAGGATTTCATCCTGGTCGGGCTGCCGCCGCAGGAGGGCCTGACGTCCAAGCAGAGCCGCTCGCGCGATTACACGCCCAGCGATCCGATGCGCACCGATCCGCGTGACTACAGCGACGACGTCAGCTACGGCGGCGCGGCACATTACCGCGATTTCCTCGCCGAGCGCGTACTGCCGCTGATCGATGCACGCTACCGCACCGATCCGTCGCGGCGCGCCTATGCCGGTCATTCCTATGGCGGCCTGTTTGGCGCCTACGTGCTGACCACGCGCCCGGACATGTTCCACAGCTACATCCTGTCAAGCCCGTCGCTGTGGTTCGACAACCATCGGGTGCCGCGCATGCAGGCCGAGGCCAAGGCGCCCACGCAGCCGACCACGGTGGTCCTGTCGATTGGCAGCTTCGAAACGGTGAAGCCGGAGCCGCGCTATTTCACCCGCAACGACATGCTGCGCCACAACGCCGAGTTCGCCGAGCAGCTGCGCGCCAGCGGGCATTCGTTGAAGGTGGAGAACATGGTGATCGACGACGAGGACCACTTCACCGTGTATCCGGACATGATCACCCGCGCGCTGCTGAAGGTGTTCCCGGGTACCGGACCGTACAGCAGCGGTTGATTGCAGGTTCAATCCACGCCATGCGTGAATGATTGCCTCAGGCCGCGCTGGCCTGCGGCGGCGGCATCAACGTGGCATCCGCTGCATGGCGGAAGCACAGGCGGATGGCATCGAGCAGCTCGCTCATGCTGTACGGCTTGGGCAGGAAGTGGATGCCGGCGCGCAGCTGCGGCAGCACATGATGCTGGTCCATGCCGGAGGTGACCAGGATCGGCAGCTGCGGCAGATGCTCGCGCACGCGGTTGGCGGTTTCGATGCCGCTGATCCCGCCCAGGCAGACGTCGGTGAACAGCAGGTCGAACGGCTCGCCGGCGTTGAGCAGGCCCAGCGCGGCCTCGGCACTGCTGACAGCGGTGACCTGGCAGGCCTGGCTTTCCAGGGCGAGGCGGCTGAGTTCCTGGGTTTCCTCGGCGTCCTCGATCAGCAGGACGCGCGGTTCCACAAGGCGCTTGGACAGCAACATGACGCGGCAACTCCGGACAACAGGGGGAGCAAAAGGCGCGCAAGTATGCGCAAGCCGGGGGTGATCCCGGCGTGCACGCCAGGCTAAGTGGGCGTTACAGCCGATGCTGCTGCCGGCGGCGTACCTGCCAGGCCAGCACCGCCACCGCCAGCAGCGCGGTGCCGATACGCAGGCTGGTGGCCTGCCAGCCCAGCGCGACGGCGTCATCGAGGCTGAACGCGTTCCACGCCATGTTCATCGATACATGCAGCACCAGGCCGCACCACAGGGTGTCGCCGTCCAGATGGTCGAGCCAAGCGAAGATGAAGCCGCCCAGTGCGATGACCGCGCCGACGAACAGGGCAGTGCCGCCGCCGTCGAAGCCGCCGAAGCCCAGCCAGTGCACCCAACCGAACAGCAGCGCCTGCGGCAGCGCAAGCAGGGACCACGGGCCACGCATGAGCTTCACCAGCAACACGAAGCCGAGGCCGCGGAACAGCACTTCCTCGGCCAGTGGGAACAGCACGGCGGGCATCGTTGCATCCAGGGTGGTCAGTGCGGTGTTGGGCGTGCCCAGCAGCGCCAGGCCCAGCCAGCAGGGCAGGCTGGCCAGCAGCACCCACATCGGGCCGCGCCAGCCGTTGCCGCGCAGCCCCAGGCTGGCCATCAGGCCTACCCCATGGGGGCGCAGCAGTGCGGCCAGCAGCAGTGCCAGCAGCACGGCCAGTGCGTTGTCCAGCAGGCTGCCGCCGTAGGGCATGGGCAAGGCGGGAATCGGCGCGCCTGCGGCCGCAGCGACATCGCGCAGATTGAGGCCCAGGCCGACGCCGAGGAGCACCAGCAGCAGGCGCGCCGCGTTGGGCAGGCGGGACAGGACGGTCATGCACGCACTCCCTGCGGAACCAGCGTGCAGTGTGGAAGGCGGCCGGGGACGCTGGCACGCGCCGGAAGTCCCTGTGCCATCGGTCATGTGTTGCCGCACAGTCATCCGTGGGCAGGTAGAGTCGTTGCCAGACCTTCAGGAGCCATGCCCATGCTGTGCCCCGTGTGCAAGACCCAGACCCTGCAGATGGCCGAGCGCCATGGCATCGAGATCGATTACTGCCCCGGTTGTCGTGGCGTGTGGCTGGACCGTGGCGAGCTGGACAAGATCATCGAACGTGCCGGCGCCGGTGCTGCGGTGCCGCCGCCCGCCCCTGTGCAGGCACAGCCGGCCGCTGCGCCGCCGCCGGTGATGCATCGCGATACCCGCCACCTGGGCCAGCGCTACGAGGACAACCGGGGCCAGCAGTACGGCCATGGGTACAAGAAAAAGAAGAAGGACAGCTTCCTGTCGGAGTTGTTCGACTTCTAGGTGCTTCGCTTTTGTAGAGTCGAGCCATGCTCGACTGGCTGTTGCCAAAGCAGTCGAGCATGGCTCGACTCTACATGTGCAGCATGGTCACAGCCGGCGCAGGATGAACTCGCGGTCGCGCGTATCCCCGACGATGAAGTCGTACTCGCCGACCTTGCTGCAGCCGTAGCGCGCGTAGAAGCGCTGCGCGCCGAAGTTCTCCTCCCAGACGCCCACCCACAGGGTGCGGCGCTGCGGCTGGTCCAGCCAGGCCATGAACGCGTCCATCAGGCGCGCGCCGTGGCCGCCGTTCTGGTAGTCGGCCAGGATGTAGAAGCGCTTCAGTTCGATGTCGCCTTCGCAGGCATCGGCATGCGGCAGGGTGTTGGCACCGGCAGCCAGGTAGCCGACCACGTTGTTGCCGTCCATCAGCAGCCAGATCGCGCTGCGCGGGTCGGACAGTTCGGTGCGCTGCGGTTCGCTGCTGTAGTGCGCCTGCAGGAAATCCTGCAGCTCCTGCGCCGGATACGAGTCGCCCCAGGTTTCGTTGTAGGTGGTGATGGCGATGGCCGACAGCGCGTCGACATCGGCAAGGGTGGCGCGGCGGATCTGCAGCGACATGGCGGAGCCTGCATTGGAACGTGGCGCAGTGTAGCCGGCCCCGGCGTTTGCCGGGGCTGGCGGTTGCTCACACCCCGCTGATCAGAACCACATGCGAACGCCGGCCACCCAACGCGTGTCGCGCGCGTGGTCACCGGCGTAGTCGGCGGTGTCGCCAAACGTGCGCTCGTGGCTGATGCCGATGTACGGCGCGAAACGGCGGCTGAACTCATAACGCAGGCGCAGCCCGGCTTCGACCTTGTTCAGTCCGCGACCAATGCCGTACTCCGGTTCATCCTTGGCTGCGATGGTGGCTTCCAGCAGCGGCTGCAGGATCAGGCGGTTGGTCAGCAGCACGTCGTACTCGACCTCGGCCTTGGCCAGCACCTGGCCGCCGGAACCCATGTACAGCGTTGCCGAGCTCTCGAACTTGTACGGTGCAAGGCCCTGGATGCCGATGGCCGCCCAGGTGCGCGAGTCGGCCGGCTGGAAGTCCTGGCGCACGCCGACCAGCACGTCCCACCACGGCGATACGCTGCGACCATACAGTGCTTCCAGTGACGACGATTCCGTGCGGCCGCGGCTGCGTTCGCCATCGGTGCGCAACCACAGGCGGTTGATGTTGCCACCGATCCAGCCGGTGGCCTCCCAGGCCTGGCCGGTGCTGTTCTTGCCGTCCCAGTGTTCGAGGCGATCGATCAGCAGCAGGCTGTTGATCTGCGGTGCATGCTCCATCGCATCGTGCGCGATCGGTGGGAATGCGGCAGCGCGGTCGGCATCGGTGGGAACCGGGATCGGCTCGCGCGGTTCGATCGGTGCGGGCGTGCCGTGACCCATCCCCTCGTGGTCCATCTGTGAATGGTCCATCTTCGAGTGGTCCATCGTGGAGTGGTCCATGCCGGCGTGATCCGCCGCGCCCATGTCCATCTTTGAATGATCCATCTTCGAATGATCGACCGGTTCGGCCGGCGGGTTGGCGGTCTTTGCGGGCGGATCTATCGCGCCCATGTCATGGCCAGCATGCGACTGCGCGAATACCGGCCATGCCGCGGCCAGGCCCAGGGCCAGCAGGCTGGGGGAAAGCAGTGAGTGGCTCATTCTTCGATCCTCACTTCGCGCATCATGCCCGCTTCCATGTGGTAGAGCAGATGGCAGTGGTAGGCCCAGCGACCGAGCGCATCGGCACGCACGCGGTAACTGCGGCGGGTGCCGGGTGGCATGTCGATGGTGTGCTTGCGCAGCTGGAATTCGCCCTGCGCGTTTTCCAGATCACTCCACACGCCGTGCAGGTGGATCGGGTGCTGCATCATGGTGTCGTTGACCAATACGATGCGCATGCGCTCGCCGTAGTTCAGCCGCAGCGGCTCGGCGCTGGCGAACGGAATGCCATCGAATGACCAGGAGAACTTCTCCATATGGCCGGTCAAGTGCAGCTCGATCTCGCGGCTCGGCTCGCGGCCATCGGGGTCCTCGAACAGGCTGCGCATCGCGCCGTAGGTGAGTACCTGGCGACCGTTGTCGCGCAGGCCGATACCGGGATCGTCCAGCTTCGGTTCGGTGGCCGAGCTCTGCATGTCCACCAGCGGGTTGTTGCGTTCGCTGGCCGGGTGCTTCGGTGCCTTGCTGGCGGCATCGCTACCGCCGTGCGCACCGTGGCCCATGCTGGCGCCGCAGCCGCCTTCCATGCCCTTCATCGCGGCCATGTCATGGCCACCATGGCCACCACTACCCATGTTGTGCCCCATGTCGCTCATCGTCAGCAACGGGCGTGGGTCGCGCGCGGGAATCGGTGCCTGCAGGCCATGGCGGACTGCCAGCGTTCCGGCGGAAAAGCCGGTACGGCCCATGTCCTGGCAGAAGATGGTGAACGCGTCCTGCCCGGTCGGTTCCACCAGCACGTCGTAGGTTTCGGCCGGCGCGATGCGGAACTCGTCGATGCTGACCGGATGGATGTACTGGCCGTCGGCGGCGACCACGGTCATCTTCAGGCCGGGAATGCGCACGTCGAAGTAGGTCATCGAGGCGCCGTTGATGAAGCGCAGCAGTACTTTCTCGCCGCTGCGGAACAGCCCGGTCCAGTTGCCGGCCGGCGCGGTGCCATTCATCAGGTAGGTGTAGGTGTGCGCATTGATGTCGGAGATGTCGGTGGGCGTCATCCGCATCCGCCCCCACACGCCACGGTCGGACAACGCGGCCGACCAACCGTCGCGCTTCACGTCACGCAGGAAGTCGGGCAGGGTGCGCTTGTAGTAGTTGTCATGCTCGGCGAGCTTCTTCATGCGCCGGAACAGCGCGCCGGGGTCCATGTCGGTCCAGTCGGACAGCAGGATCACGTGCTCGCGGTCGTGCTGGTAGGGCGCCGGCTCGGCCGGGTCGATGATCAGCGCGCCGTACAGGCCGGCCTGCTCCTGGAACATCGAGTGGCTGTGGTACCAGTAGGTACCCGACTGCTTCAGTTCGAAGTGGTAGTGGTAGGTCTCACCGGGGCCGATGCCATTGAAGCTCAGGCCGGGCACGCCGTCCATGTTGGCCGGCAGCAGGATGCCGTGCCAATGGATCGAGGTCGGGTGGCGGTCCAGCGTGTTGCGCACGAACAGGTCCACGGTCTGGCCTTCGCGCCAGCGCAGGATGGGTGCCGGCAGCGATCCATTGACGGTGATCGCCGGACGGGTGCGGCCAGTGAAGTTGGCCAGCGATTCGCCGATGGCCAGTTCGATGCGGGTGTCGCTGAGCACGGCGGGGGCGCCGGCCAGGCGTGGGGCGGCAGTGGCGGCGGCGAGCGCGCGCTGCGGCACGCCGACAGCGGCGATGCCGGCAACCACGCCACCGGCGGCCAGGCCCTGCACGAACAGGCGGCGCGACGGCATGGGCACAGCGCCCGGACCGCGGGGGATGCGGGTATTCATGGTGGTGACTCCAGACACGTAAAGACGCCGGCAGGCGGCCGGCTGCGGTGCGCAGGGCGCACGGTGCGTGTGGAATCAGCCGATGGGAGGGCGTGAGATCGGCGGCAGCGGCGGCGCCGGCCGGCCGGTGGCCGGCATCGGCTGCGGGGCCAGCGACAGTGCCGGTCCGGCAATGAACGGCAACGGCTGCACCACCAGCAGCGGGTGCTGGGCGCAGCTGCGCACGCAGTCCTTGATCTGGCAGTGGGCGTCGTGGGCCGGGGCCTTGGCCTGCGGGGCCGGGTTGGCCTGCGTGCCGGCGTGGTGGTGGCAGTCGGCAGTGCCGCCATCAACAGCAGCGGCTGCGGCGTGGGCCATCCGCCCCATTTCTTCGTGACCACGGGCCATGGCCGCGTTCAGCCCGTTGAGCAACAGGCTGAGCATGAGCACGACGCGGAGCAGGGTCGAGGCCAGGGACATGGCGCTAATTTAGCCGCAAGCGGGTGCGGATGCACTTCCGGCTGAATGGCCGGTTCAAGGTTGGAGCCGCACCAATGTAGAGCCGAGCCCGGCTTACCCCTCTTCGCGCACGATCTCGACCAGGCGCGGGCCATAGCGGCTCAGCTTGGTACCGCCGATGCCGCCGACCCGGGCCAGTTCATCCAGGCTGGTCGGGCGCCGCTCGGCGATGTTGCGCAGCGTGCTGTCGTGGAAGATCACGAACGCCGGTACGTTCTGTTCCCGGGCCAGTTCGGCGCGCAGGCCGCGCAGCGCGTTGAACAGGGCCAGGTCCTGCGGCAGTACCGACAGGCCGGTGCGCTGCGCGCTGCGCTCGCGTCCGCTGCTGCTGCTGGCCGGGTCGCGGCGCATGCTGATCTGGCGGCGGCCGGTCAACACGTCGCGGCTGGCATCGGTCAGGCGCAGGCCACCGTGACCCTCGCTGTCCACTTCCAGCAGGCTGGCCGCGACCAGCTGGCGGAACACGCTGCGCCAGGTGCGTGCATCGAGGTCGCGGCCGATGGCATAAGTGCTCAGCTTGTCGTGGCCCTGCTGCCTCACCTTCTCGTTCTCGCTGCCGCGCAGGATGTCGATCAGGTGGCCGACACCGAAGCGCTGGCCGCTGCGGTAGACGCAGCTCAGCGCCTTCTGTGCCGGTATGGTCGCGTCCCACGAGGCCGGTGGCGTCAGGCAGTTGTCGCAGTTGCCGCACGGCTGGGGGTAGGTCTCGCCGAAGCCGGCCAGCAGCACCTGGCGGCGGCACTGCATCGATTCGCAGTAGCCCAGCAGATGGTCGAGCTTGGCCCGCTCCAGCTGCTTGCGCTCTTCGCCCGCCTCGGACTGCTCGATCATCTGCTTGAGCAGTACCACATCACCCAGGCCGTAGCACAGCCAGGCCTCGGCGGCTTCGCCATCGCGGCCTGCGCGTCCGGTTTCCTGGTAGTAGCCCTCCATCGACTTGGGCAGGTCGGTATGCGCGACGAAGCGCACGTCCGGCTTGTCGATGCCCATGCCGAAGGCGATGGTGGCACACATCACGATGCCGTCCTCGCGCAGGAAGCGGCGCTGGTTGCCGGCGCGCACTTCCGGCGGCAGGCCGGCGTGGTAAGGCAGAGCGTTGAAGCCCTGGCCGCAGAGGAATTCAGCGGTCTCCTCGACCTTGCGCCGCGACATGCAGTAGACGATGCCGGCCTCGCCACGGTGGCCGCGCAGGAAGTCGGTCAGCTGCTTGCGGGCGTTGTCCTTCTGCACCACGGTGTAGCGGATGTTGGGGCGGTCGAAGGAACTGACAAAATGGCGCGCTTCCTGCAGATCGAGGCGCTCGGCGATCTCGCGCTGGGTCGGCGGATCGGCGGTGGCGGTCAGCGCGATCCGCGGGATCTGCGGCCAACGCTCGTGCAGCACGGTCAACTGGCGATATTCGGGGCGGAAGTCATGGCCCCACTGCGACACGCAGTGTGCTTCGTCGATGGCGAACAGGGCGATCTGGCTGCGCGACAGCAGCGACAGGAAACGCCCGGTCAGCAGCCGCTCAGGGGCGACATACAGCATGTCCAGTTCGCCGGCGAGCAGCTCGCGCTCGACGCGGCCGGCGGTCTCGGCATCCAGGGTTGAATTCAGGTACTCGGCGCGCACGCCGAGCTGGCGCAGGGCTTCGACCTGGTCCTGCATCAGTGCGATCAGCGGCGAGATGACGATGCCGCAACCGTCACGCAGCAGGGCCGGGACCTGGTAGCACAGCGATTTGCCGCCGCCGGTGGGCATCAGCACCAGGGCGTCGTGACCGGCAGCCACATGCTCCACGATGTCCTGCTGCGGACCACGGAAATCGTCGTAACCAAAGACGCGTTGGAGCAGGTCGTGCGCGGGACGGGAAGCCATCGCGCTAGTTTACCCCGGCGGGGGAGTCGGCAGGGCTGCGCCCTGGGAACGCGCCATCGCATGCGCGCTGCCGCTCCCACGCTTCGCTCCGCGAAACGCGGGCCCCACTTACCAGCTCCCAGACCCCCGCCGCTTCGCGTCCGCCCCCTGACTCAGGGGGCTCTCCCCCGGACTTGGCCCGATGGGCGGTAGATCCACGCCATGCGTGGATGAAATCTGTCAGATATCGACAAACAAGATGGGGTCAGATCCGTTTTCCTGCGGAAAACGGATCTGACCCCAATGGCTTTGCTGGCAGATCGCGGAAAACTGTCGAAGGCGGGGTGGGTCCGGTTGCGGGGGCGTGAGCCGCATGGATGCGGCGACCGAGCCTACATGGACGTATTCACGGCGTCCCCCGCAACTGGACCCGCCCCGCCAACCCACGGATAGCCCGCTTTTGACGTTGACGTTGACGTTGCAGTTGCCTCTGCGAGTGCAGGGCGCAGCCCTGCCGCCCCCCCCCCAACCCTTACTGCAGCAGGGAACGCAGCATCCAGGCGTACTTCTCGTGGGTCTGCAGGCGCTGGGTCATCAGATCCTCGGTCGGGGCATCGTCACCCTTGGCCGCCACATCCAGCACTTCACGCGCCGTACGGCATACCGCTTCGTTGGCGACCACCAACTGGCGTACCATTTCACGCCAGTCCGCACTGTCGGTCAGGCCCGGTTCCTCGACGATCGAGGTCAGCGCAGCGAATTCCCGGTAGGAGCCCGGGGCATTGAAGCCTAGCGCGCGGATGCGCTCGGCCACGTCGTCCAGTGCCGCCCACTGCTCGGTGTACTGCGTCTCGAACATGGTGTGCAGCGAGTTGAACATCGACCCGGTCACGTTCCAGTGGAAGTTGTGCGTCTTCAGGTAGAGCGTGAACGCGTCGGCCTGGAAGCGCGACAGACCGTCGGCGATCTTCTTGCGGTCGCCCTGGGTGATCCCGATATCGATGTTCGGCGCCGACGGTGCCGCCGCTGCAAGCTTCTGCTTGCCGGTCTTGGCCTTGGTCGTGCTTTTGGTCTTCGCCATGGGGTTCCTCCTTGTGGAATCGTTGGCCTTCACAATAAACCGGTCGTGATGACTGGTCGCTTTCAAAGTTTTGAACGAACCGATTGATGAACTCTATCGATAAAAATCCATCGCCCCGCCTGCGCCAACAGCGCGCCGCCATCGACGGCGCCATGAGCCGCGACCGGGGCCGTTTGCTGGGAATGCTCTCGCGTTGCCAGGCCAAGCCGCAGGATGCGGCACTGGCCGCTACTTTCGAGCAGGCCTTGCAGGCGTCGGTGCAGCGCCGGCAGGTGCGGGCGCAACAGCAGCCGTCCATTACTCTGGACCCGCAGCTGCCGATTGCGCGTGAAGCCGACGCGATCATCAAACTGATCCGCGACCACCAGGTGGTGGTGATCGCCGGTGAAACCGGTTCGGGCAAGACCACCCAGCTGCCGAAACTGTGCCTGGCCGCAGGCCGTGGCCAGGCCGGCATGATCGGCTGCACCCAGCCGCGACGGATCGCCGCACGTGCGGTAGCCAGCCGCGTGGCGCAGGAACTGCAGAGCGAACTGGGCCAGCTGGTGGGCTACCAGGTGCGCTTCAATGACAAGGTCAGCGACGACAGCCGCATCAAGTTCATGACCGACGGCATTCTGCTGGCGGAGATCGCCAGCGACCGCTGGTTGTCGAACTACGACACGATCATCGTCGACGAGGCACACGAACGCAGCCTCAACATCGACTTCCTGCTGGGCTACCTGAAGCAGCTGCTGCGCAAGCGCCCGGACCTGAAGCTGATCGTCACTTCGGCCACCATCGACACCGAACGCTTCGCCCAGCATTTCGACAATGCGCCGGTGATCAGCGTCGAAGGCCGTACCTACCCGGTGGAAGTGCGCTACCGCGCGCTGGAAGGTGAGGGCGAAGACCAGGGCGAGCGCACCGTCAACGATGCCATCGTGTCGGCCATCGACGAGATCACTCGCCTGGACGCACGCGGCGACGTGCTGATCTTCCTGCCGGGCGAGCGCGAGATCCGCGATGCGCACCAGTCGCTGGAACGGCGCAAGTACCGCAATACCGAGGTGCTGCCGCTGTACGCGCGCCTGTCCAACCAGGACCAGGACCGGGTGTTCAACCCCGGGCCGAACCGGCGCATCGTGCTGGCCACCAACGTGGCCGAGACCTCTTTGACGGTGCCACGCATCCGCTACGTGGTCGATCCGGGCTTCGCCCGCGTCAAGCGCTACAGCCCGCGCAACAAGCTGGATCGCCTGCACATCGAGCCGATCTCGCAGGCCAGCGCCAACCAGCGCAAGGGTCGCTGCGGCCGTATCGCCGAAGGCATCTGCTACCGCCTGTACGCCGAGGCGGATTTCCAGGCGCGGCCGGAGTTCACCGATCCGGAAATCCGCCGCTCCAGCCTGGCCGGCGTGATCCTGCGCATGCTGCAGCTGGGCCTGGGCCGCATCGAGGAGTTCCCGTTCCTGGAGGCACCGGACGAGCGCGCGGTGGCCGATGGCTGGCAGCAGCTGACCGAGCTGGGCGCGATCGATGCCGAGCGGCGCATGACCACCATCGGCAAGCAGATGGCGCGCCTGCCGGTGGACGTGAAGCTGGCGCGCATGCTGGTCGCCGCGCAGGCCGCCGGCTGCCTGCGGCCGATGCTGGTGATTGCCTCGTTCCTGGGCATCCAGGACCCGCGCGAACGCCCGCCGGAAGCGCGCGGTGCGGCCGACAGCGCGCATGCGCAGTTCGCCGATGGCCGCTCCGAGTTCGTCGGCGTGCTGCGCCTGTGGGATGCCTACCGGCAGGCCCATGAGGACCTGACCCAGTCCAAGCTGCGCGACTGGTGCGGACGTCATTTCCTCGGCTTCCTGCGCATGCGCGAGTGGCGCGAGCTGCATCGCCAGCTGCGGCTGCTGTGCGAGGAACTGGGCTGGAAGGAAGAGGCCAGCGAGGCGTCGATGGCACCGTTGCTGGCCGGCAGCAGTGCGCCGGCACCGGCGCGTGATGACGCGGCCGCAGTAAAGGCCACCCGCGGCCAGTTGCATCGTGCCGCGCGCCTGGCCCGCGAAGGCAAGGCCGAGGCCGCACCGGCACCGGCGGCCGCGCGCGCGCAGAAGGAACAGGCGCCCGTCGGCGGCGGCTTCAGCGAACGTGTACGCGCTGCTGCCTACCAGACCCTGCACCGGGCACTGGTGGCGGGCCTGCCGACGCAGATCGGCCACCGCACCGAGAAGGGCGATTTCCAGGCACCACGCCAGCGCCGCTTCCTGCCGTTCCCCGGTTCGGCGCTGGCCAAGCGGCCACCGCCGTGGCTGCTGGTGGCCAACCTGCTGGATACGCAGAAGGTATGGGGCATGACCCTGGCCGCGATCGAGCCGGACTGGGTGATCGCCGAACTGCCGCACCTGCTGCTGCGCAAGCACTTCGACCCGCACTGGTCGCGCGCGCAGGGCCAGGTGCTGGCGTCCGAGCAGATCAGCCTGTTCGGCCTGGTGCTGGCACCGAAGAAACCGGTCCATTACGGCCGCATCGCGCCGGGCGAGGCGCATGACATCTTCGTGCGCCAGGCACTGGTGACCGGCGAGATCAATACCCGCGCCAGTTTCGTCGCCGACAACCAGAAAGTGCTGGAGGTCGCGCGCGAGGAAGAAGCCAAGCTGCGGCGCGCCGGCATCGTTGCCGACGAAGACTGGCAGGCACGCTGGTACCTGGACCGGGTGCCGCCGCAGATCCACTCGGCGGCGGGACTGGATAGCTGGTGGAAAGGGCTGGCGCCGGAACAGCGCAAGGCGCTGCACTGGTCGTTGGCAGACCTGTTGCCCGGTGAGGGCAGCGAACAGGAGCGCTATCCGAAGTACCTGGCGCTGGGCCAGGCGCGCTTGCCGCTGCACTACCGCTTCGAACCGGGGGCCGACGACGATGGCGTCACCCTGGACGTGCCACTGCACCTGCTCAACGCGTTGGACCCGGTGCAGCTGGGCTGGCTGGCGCCGGGCTTTGTTGCCGACAAGGCCTCGGCACTGATCCGCAGCCTGCCCAAGGCGATGCGCCGCAACTACGTGCCGGCGCCGGACTTCGGTCGCGCGTTCTACGAGGCCTTCCCGCAGCCCAGCGCCGATGCCATCACCGGCGAGCTGGCGCGTTTCCTGTCACGTGCGACCGGCGCGACGGTGACCGCACTGGATTTCGAGCCGGGTTCGATCGAGCCACACCTGCACATGAACCTGCGGCTGCGCGACGAACAGGGCAAGGTGCTGGCCACCTCGCGTGATCTGGAAGCGCTGCGCGCGAAATTCGGTGGCCGTGCTGGCGATGCCTTCGCCGCGCGTGCCGGGCGCGAGATGGCGGCTGACGGCCTGCGCACGTTCCCGGCCACGCCGATTCCGCTGCAGGTACCCGGTGAAGCCGGCGTGCCGGCCTATCCGGCGCTGCTGGACGAGGGCGACAGCGTGGCGCTGCGCATCTTCGCCGACCGCCAGCAGGCGCAGGACGCCCATCCGCTGGGCGTGCGCCGCCTGCTGGAGATCGCCCTGGCCGACAAGGTGAAGCAGGCACGCAAGCAGTTGCCGGTCGGTGCCAAGACCGGCCTGTTGTATGCCGCGATCGAATCGCAGGAGCGCCTGCGTGGTGACCTGGTCGATGCAGCGATGAACGCGGTGCTGGCCGAGGGCCTGGAAGACATCCGTGATGCGGCGGCCTTCGAGCAGCGCCGCGAGCATGCCGCCAAGGCCCTGTATGGCGAGGCGATGTCGCGGCTGAAGCTGGCCGAATCCATCCTGGCGCTGGTGGCGGAGCTGAAGCCGATGCTGGAGGCGCCGCTGATGGGCTGGGCGCGCGGCAACCTGGACGACATGGAAGCGCAGCTGGCCGGGCTGATCCACCCCGGCTTCCTGCGCGACACGCCGGCCGACGCGCTGGCGCAGTACCCGCGTTACTTGAAGGCGATGATCCTGCGCACCGAACGTGCCAAGCGTGATCCGCCGCGCGACCAGGCGCGCATGCTGGAACTGCATCCGTTCCTGGAAGCGCTGGAGGCGGGCGAGCAGCAGGGCCTGCGTGATCGCCCGCAATGGCAGGCGCTGCGCTGGGATCTGGAAGAACTGCGGGTATCGCTGTTCGCGCAGGAGCTGGGGGCACGCACCGGCATCTCGGCGAAGAAGCTGGCGCAGCGCGTGGCTGCATTGCGCCAGGCCTGAGCGCGCCCCGGCCGCCCCCTCGGGCGACCGGGGCCGGCCGGGCAGGGAGCCGGGCACGGCCGGAATGCCCGGACGTTACTTGGTGCGGCGAACCTTCGGCTGCACGTTCACCCCGTCCACCTTCATATACCAGGCGCCCATCACCCCTGGGCGCATGCTGACGCCCGGGGCGTCCTTGCGGCCACCGGAATAGTGCGTGGCGTCTATCTGCTCCCACTCCTGGCCGTTCTGCAACACGTAGCGGCGGCCCTGGCCGAATCCACGGAATTCACCCTGCAGGTTGCTTTCGATCGGTTCGCTGCTGCCGAAGTCCAGGAAGCCGCGGTTCTTCTTGATCACTTCCTGGCGGCCTTCTTCGCGCGCTGCGGCGACGGCCCGGTTGGTGGCCGCCTCGACCTTGCCCTGCAGCCAGCGGTTGAGCGTGGCCAGTTCACCGGCACTGAGCTTGTCCAGGCCGGCGGCCTTGAACTCGGAGGGCGACATCTGCTGCTGCAGGTCGCCCTCCACCACGCGCTGGGCCAGCGCAGGCGCGGACAGGGACAGCAGCACGGCGGCACAGGCCAGCAGCCGTGGACGGACGCGCGGGGCAATCGAAGGCATGGCGGGTCTCTCCTGGGTGTGTGGGCGAGTGTAGCGGCATGTCTTCATGCCGGGTGATGGTAGGTGCAGTGATTGTCCCTGAACGGCGCCGGCGCTAGTGTAGGGGCCTCTGTCTTGCCTGCTCGATGCTGTGAACCGCGCTTCCGTCCCCGGCCTGGATGCCTTGTTGAACCGTCCCTCGGCAGCGGTGCTGCCTGCTCCGCTGCGCCAGGCCCTGCGTGAGCATTGGGAAGCGCCGGATTGCGACCACCAGATGCGTGCCAGCTGGTCGGTGCTGGGCGATACCCTCGATGCGCTGGCGATGCTCTCGGCCGACGAAGGCGCGGTGGTGGCCGCATTGCTGTTCGACCTGCCGGGCCTGCGCGCCAGCCTGGACCAGCTGCCGCTGGGCAACCACAAGGCGGCGGTGACCGGCCTGCTGGATGGCCAGGATGCGGCCGATCCAGTGTGGGCGCTGCATGCCGGCCGTGAGGCGGGGCGCAACAGTGAGGGCCTGCGCCGGCTGCTGCTGGCGATCATCCGCGACCTGCGCGTGGTGCCGATCCTGCTGGCACGGCAGCTGGCGCGGATGCGCGCGGCCGACAAGCTGGACGAGGAGCAGCGCCGCGCGCTGGCCCAGCTGACCCGCGACATCCACGCGCCCCTGGCCAACCGGCTGGGCATCTGGCAGCTGAAGTGGGAGCTGGAGGACCTGGCGTTCCGCCACCTGGAACCGGAAACCTACCGCCGCATCGCCCGCGAGGTGGATGAAACCCGCATCGCCCGCGAGCGTTACGTCGAGAACGTCAAGAAGGTGCTGTCGCGCGAGCTGGTCGCCCAGGGCATCAAGGCCGAAGTCAGCGGCCGCCCGAAGCACATCTACAGCATCTGGCGGAAGATGCAGAAGAAGCGGCTGGCCTTCGACCAGCTGTATGACATCCGTGCGGTGCGCGTGATGGTCGACGACGTCGCCGCCTGTTATGCCGCGTTGGGCGTGGTGCACGCGCTGTGGGCACCGGTACCCAGCGAGTTCGATGATTACATCGCCAGGCCCAAGGCCAATGACTATCGCTCGCTGCATACCGCCGTGGTCGGCCCGGAAGGTCGCACCATCGAAGTGCAGATCCGCACCCATGAAATGCACTCGCAGGCCGAGCTGGGCGTGGCCGCGCACTGGAAGTACAAGGAAGGTGGCAAGGGCGCGGAGAAGTCCTTCGACCGCAAGATCACCTGGATGCGCCAGTTGCTGGAACAGGCGCAGGACGGGCAGGGCAATGAACTGGCCGGGGCGCTTGATGCTGAGCTGACCGAGGACCGGGTCTATGCGCTGAGCCCGAAGGACGAGGTGCTGGACCTGCCGCAGGGCGCTACGCCGCTCGATTTCGCCTACCAGGTGCATACCATGGTCGGGCACCGCTGCCGCGGCGCCAAGGTCAACGGCCGCATCGTGCCGCTGACCTACCGCCTGCGCAGCGGCGACCGCGTCGAGATCCTGACCGGCAAGGAGGCCGATCCGCGCCGCGACTGGCTGATGCCGGCCAACGGCTTCCTGGCCAGCAACCGCTCGCGCGAGAAGGTGCGCAGCTGGTTCCACAAGCTGGACCGCGCGCGCAACGTGCAGGCCGGTCGCGAGCTGCTCGAGCGCGAGCTGAAGCGGCTGGGCCTGCAGCACGCGGACCTGGCTGTGGCGGCGAAGAAGTTCCATGCCGACAGCGTCGATGACCTGTACATCCAGGTGGCGCTGGGCGATACCGGCCCGAACCAGGTCAGCCGTGCGCTGCTGGAGGCGGAGCGTGCCGCCAGCCAGCCCGCGCCCGCACCGGCTCTGCCGCGGCCGACCGCGCGCCGCGAGAACCTGGGCAAGTCCAAGTTCACCGTGCAGGGCGTGGGCAACCTGCTGGTGCAGCTGGCACGCTGCTGCCAGCCGGTGGCCGGCGAGCCGATCGTCGGCTACCTGACCCGTAGCCGGGGTGTCACCGTGCATCGTGCAGACTGCGCCGCGCTGGCCCGGCTGGCGGCCAGCAGCCCGCAGCGCATCCTGCCGGTGGAGTGGGGCCAGGCTGGGGGCGGCTACGAGGTGGACGTCGTGGTCGATGCGGTCGATCGCCGCTGGCTGCTGAAGGACATCACCAACCTGATCGCCCAGGAAGACGCCTACGTGCTCGACATCCACAGTGACAACGTGCGCAACAGTGGCCGTGCCCATCTGCGGCTGCGCCTGAAGGTCAGTGATTACGGGCAGTTGTCGACGCTGCTGGGCAAGCTCGATGCGCTGCCGGGCGTGAGCGAGGCGCGTCGCCTCGGCTGAGCTTCACGCTGCCCCGGCTACCCTGCACGCATGGAACGCGAGCCCCCGCATCGCCCGCATGGCGCTGAACATCCTGCGCTGGACCGTGTCCGTCGCGAGGGGCGTTGGTGGTGGCTGCAGGCGCGCCATGCGCGCCGGATCTGGCGCTGGGCGCTGCTCGCAGCGCTGGCCGTGTTCGTGCTGCTGGTCCTGCTGCGCAAGCCGTTGGCAGACTGGTTCTGGGATGAGCCGCAGATCGAACAGCTGCTGGCCGAGGGGGATCGTGCATTGGCGGCTGGGCGCCTGAGCGATGCCGACGGCAGTGGTGCGCGCGAGCGCTACCAGGCGGCGCTGGCGCTGGACGGTGATCGCCCGCAGGCGCGCCAGGGCCTCGCCAATACCGGCGCGGCAGCGCTGCAACAGGCGCGCGATCGCCTGCAGGCGGATGACCTGGACGGCAGCGCGCAGGCCCTGGCACTGGCCCGTGAGCTGCAGGTGCCGCAGGGCGACGCCGATGCGGTCGCCCGCCAGTTGCAGGCGCGACGTAGCGCCGGAGCCGGTATTGGTGCGTTGTTGGCGCAGGCGCGTAACGCGTTCGCGGCCGGACGCCTGGATGACGGCGACAGCAGTGCGTTGCCCTTGTTCCAGCGCATCCTGGCCCTGCAGCCGGACAACCTGCCGGCGCTGGAAGGGCGCGAAGATGCGCTGAGCGACCTGCTGCTGCAGGCACGCACGCTGGCAGAGCGTGGGGAGTTGGCCGAGGCGGCCGCGCTCCTGCGTCGTGCCCGTCAGTTCGATGCCGGTCATGCCGATCTGCCGGCGAGCGAGGAGGCCCTCGCGCGCGCGGCCGACCGGCGCCTGCGGCAGGCGCAGCGTGCGTTGCGACGGCAGCAGCTGGAAGCTGCGGCCAAGGGTTTCCAGGCGGTGCTGGTGGTGGCCGCCGATGATTCCAATGCGCAGCGCGGGCGTGAGCAGACCCTGCAGGCAGTGGTTGCACGCAGCCAGAAGTCCGCCGACGACTTCCAGTTCGATGCGGCGCAACGTGATGCGGCCCTGGCGGCGGAGCTGGGGGCTTCGCAGGCCGTCCGGCAACAACTGGCGCAGCGCCTGCAGCGCGCGCAGCAGGCGCAGCGGGCTCTGCAGCAGCCCGCGGTCAGCACGGCGCAGCGCGAACGCCAGCTGCGCGACCACCTGCGGAAGATCGAACGTGCCGAGCGCGCGGGGCAGTGGATCAGCCCACCCGGGCACAGCGCGTTCGACGCGTTGCGCGAAGCCCAGTCGCTGGCTCCCCGCGATGCGCGGGTGAAGGCAGCCGCCGCACGCTTGCTGCCCGCCAGCCGACGCTGCTTCGACGACAATCTGCGGCAGAACCGCGTGCAGGCGGCAGGCGCCTGCCTGCAGGCCTGGCAGACCCTGTCACCGACCGCAGCCGGACTGCCCTCGGCGCGGCTGCGGTTGGCCCAGCGCTGGCTGGCGATTGGCAGCGAGCGGCTCGGTAACGGTGACCTGGCCTTCGCCGCGCATGCCGCCGAACAGGCGCGGTTGCTGCAGCCGGATCTGGCCGAACTGCCGGCGTTTGAAGATCGCCTGCGCCGCGCCGGTGGTGAGCTGCCAACACGCTGATATCGACAGGATTCGTGCAGGTCGCACTGGTCGGGTATAGTCCAGCCGCTGCGTCACGCTCAAGCGGTGCAGTGAGTTGTCAGTCTTGCTGTCAATGCTATTGCTGCAGGCTTGGCGGGAGATGGCCTTTGGTCGTTTTCATCGTTTTTCACACAGCCTGCGTTCCGCAGCCAGCGACATGACGTCATGAATCCAGTGATTCCGCAAGGGCCAGGTCCGGGGCCCGCATTCGATGCCTCCCTTGTCTGCGCTGTCATCGTCACCTATGGGCCCGAGCCGGCCCTGTTGCGGCGGGTGGTTGACAGTGTGCTGCAGCAGGTGGGGCATCTGGTGGTGTTCGACAATGGCAGCACTGGTGTTGATGTCGACGAACTGCTGGCCGGAAGGGGGGGGATCAGCGTGGTTGCCTCGGCGCACAACGTTGGCCTCGGGAGTGCCTTGAACCGGGCCTATGAGCGGGCGCAGGCGCTCGGCTTCGCTTATGTGCTGCTGATGGATCAGGATAGTGTGTTGGCGCCAAAGATGGTGGATATCCTGGGGACTGCACTGATCGAACTCACCCGCGCAGAGCGCGTGGCCGCTGTCGGGCCGCAGTTCCGCGATTCGCGCAGTGGCATGCTTTCCCCGTTCGTTCGCTTTGGCTTCCCGTTCAACCACAAGTTGCGAGGGGGGGCGGGCCAGCGCATCTCCTGCGATTTCCTCATCACGTCCGGTTCGCTGGTGCCGATGTCGGCATTGCAGGATATTGGTGCAATGGACGAAGACCTGTTCATTGACAACCTGGACATGGACTGGTGTTTCAGAGCCAAGCGCCAGGGTTATTCTCTGTATGGCATCTGCGATGCGCAGATGACCCATAGCATCGGCGAGGAGCTGCTGCCATCACGTACGAAGCCGGATGGCGTGATCGTGCACAAGCCCTTCCGTCTTTACTTCATCATGCGCAATCGCGTTCTGCTCTATGGACGTGCCTATACGCCACGGGTGTGGATTGCCCAGGATGTGCCGCGCCTGTTGCTGAAGCTGGCAGGCAACGGTCTGTTCCTCGCCCCTCGCTGGATTCGGTTGCGGTTCATGCTGAAAGGTTTGTGGGATGGACTTCGAGGCAAGGCCGGGCCATTGCCTCCGGTAAATCGCTGAACAGGCGGTCTCGTGAACCTGCCTTGCGGAAATGGGCTGGGGTAGACTCCGCTGACGCCCCTGCCATGTTTCTCCCGTGCCCCGACGCTACGATTCCGACGACATCGACGATTTCGACGACGACCCGCAGGACAGCGGTCCGCTGTGGCGGCGCCGGCTGATCACCTGGAGCATGGCTGCGGTCGCATTGGGATTGGGTTTCCTCATTCCCTATACGCTGTACCTGAACCAGCAGGTGACCCAGCGTTTCGGCGAGCTGCGCTGGCAGATCCCGACGCGCGTGTATGCGCGCCCGCTGGTGCTCACCCCCGGCAAGGCGATGGATGCGTCCACGCTGAAGACCGAACTGGCCGCCTCGGCCTATCGTGATGACGGCCAGGGCAAGGAGCCGGCCACCTATGCGGTGAACGGCGGTCGCTTCGTGATCTCCAGTCGTGGCTACAACGATGTCGATGGCCGGGTGGCGCCGCGCCGGGTGGAGCTGTCGCTGGCCGATGGCGGCGTGGCCTCGCTGCGCGACGCCGACAGCCGCAAGGCACTGAAGGCCGCGCGGCTGGATCCGGCGCGCATCGCCACGCTGTACGGCCAGAAGCAGGAAGAACGCCGCCTGATCCGCATGGACGAGGCGCCGGACCTGCTGGTGACCGGCCTGCAGGCAGTGGAAGACAAGGACTTCAACCGCCATCACGGCATCGACCTGTCCGGCATCGCGCGCGCGGTGTGGGTGACGATCCGTTCCGGTGGCCAGAGCCGCCAGGGCGCCTCGACGCTCACCCAGCAGCTGGCCCGCAGCGGCCTGCTTGGCATCGGCAAGGAGCAGACGCTCACCCGCAAGTTCAACGAGGTGCTGTACGCGCTGATCATGGAGGCGCGCTACGACAAGCGCACGATTTTCGAGGCGTATCTCAACCAGGTGTACCTGGGCCAGCGCGGCAGCCAGGCGATCCATGGCATGTCCTCCGGTGCCGAATTCTGGTTCGGGCGTGACCTGCAGTCGCTGGAGACCGAGCAGATCGCCCTGCTGATCGGCCTGGTCAAGGGGCCGTCCTTCTACGACCCGCGGCGCAACCCGGAACGCGCGCTGGATCGCCGCAACTTCGTGCTGGGCAAGCTGCACGAGGCCACGCTGATCGACGATGCCGAGTACCAGCGCGCGCTGAAGGCTCCGTTGGGTGTGCCCAAGACACCGGGCCTGGTGGCAGCCAACCGCTTCCCCGCCTACGTCGACCTGGTCCGCCGGCAGCTTGCGCATGACTATCCGGAATCTGCGCTGCAGGGCGCGGGCCTGAGCGTGATGACCGGCATGTCGCCGTCCGCGCAGGCCTATGCCGAAGGCGCGGTGACCCGCACCATCAAGTCGCTGGAGAGCCAGCGTCGCCCTGAACTGCAGGCCGGCATGGTGCTTACCGACGTGCACAACGGCGACGTGCTGGCGGTGATCGGCAGCCGTGAGGTGTCCGAGGTCGGCTTCAATCGTGCGATCGAGGCGCAGCGCCCGGTCGGTTCGCTGCTCAAGCCGTTCGTGTACCTGCTGGCCCTGGCGCAGCCGGACCGCTATTCGCTGGCCAGCTGGGTCGATGATTCGCCGGTGACGGTGCAGCTCGGCCGCGGCCGCAACTGGAGCCCCGGCAACGCCGACAACCGCAGCCACGGCACGGTGCGCCTGATCGATGCGCTGGCGCATTCGTACAACCAGGCGACGGTGCGCTTGGGCATGCAGGTCGGCCCCGAGCGCGTGACCCAGCTGATCCATGTGCTGGCCGGCATCAAGGCCGAGGCCAATCCGGCGGTGATCCTCGGCTCGACCGACCAGAGCCCGTATGCGATGGCGCAGCTGTACCAGTTCCTCGCGTCCGGGGGTGAGATCCAGCCGTTGCACGCCGTGCGTGGCGTGCTCGATCCGCAGGGCAAGCTGCTCAAGCGCTACGACAAGACCCCGGCACCGGCACAGGAAGGCGATTCGATTGCCGCCAACCTGATCAGTGTCGGCCTGCAGCAGGTCGTCGCCAGTGGTACCGCGCAGCGGCTCAATGCTGATGGCCTCGGCCGTCTGCAGCCAGCCGGCAAGACCGGCACCACCAACGATGGCCGTGACAGCTGGTATGCCGGCTACACCGGCGACCACCTGGCGGTGATCTGGATCGGCAACGATCAGAACCAGCAGGCCGGCCTGTATGGCGCCACTGGCGCGATGCGGGTCTGGTCGGGCATCTTCCAGCGCCTGCCGAGTGCGCCATTGCGGGTCAGCAACAAGGGCCTGGATTGGCAGCCGGTGGCTCCCACCGGTCTCAACAGCACCGATGAAGGCTGCCCCGGCGCGCGTCGTTTCCCGTTCGTGGTGGGCTATGCGCCTGCCTATGCGCCGTGCGCGCCGGCCGCGTCGCCCGAGGGGCAGGGCGAGGCTGAAGGCGAGGGCGGTGGCTGGCGCAGCTGGTTCGGCCTGGACCGCAAGCCGGAAGCACCCGCCGAACCTGCCGCCACCACTCCTCCCCCGAGCCGATGATGCCGATGAACATGCGAACCCTGCTGCAGCCCCTGGCCCTGACCGGCCTAAGTCTGGCCCTGGCCGCCTGCGTGAGCAGCGCGCCGCCGGTAGTCAAGCCGGTCGACACCACCACGCCGGCGCAGCGCCTGGCGGCCGTGGATGCTGCAGCGGGTCCGGACGACAAGGAACTGTCGGTGCAGCCGCTGCGTGATTCGCAGGTGGAAGACCTGAGGCTGGCCGCACAGGCGCAGCGCCAGGCCAACGACCTCGCCGGTGCCGCCAGCAGCCTGGACCATGCGCTGGAGATCGTGGCTGGTGACCCGGCGGTGCTGCAGGAGCGTGCCGAACTGGCGCTGCTGCAGGGGCAGTGGGCACAAGCGGAGACGTTCGCGCGCAAGGCCGTGGATCTGGGCTCGAAGACCGGGCCGCTGTGCCGCCGGCACTGGGCGACGATCGAGCAGTCGCGGCTGGCGCGGGGCGAGAAGGAGAACGCGGTGTCGGCGCACGCGCAGATTGAAGGTTGCACGGTGCCGGGGATCAAGCGTTACTGAGTTTTCAGCCAACGGCACAGCCCCTCGTGGCTGGCTGCTTGGCCGAGTAAAGCAAAAGCCGCGCTTGGCCGGGCGGGGTGGGTTCGCGGGGGACGCCGTGAACCCGTCCTTGGGAGCTTAGCCGCGGCATCCATGCCGCGGACACCCCCGCGAACCCACCCTGCCCGGCCTCTGACAGTTCCCGTGTGCGTCCAGCCACGGAAAAGAAAAAGAAAATCAAAAGCGGGCCGCGCGCTACGCGCACTCGTTGTGGGGTCGGATCCGTTTTCCGCAGGAAAACGGATCCGACCCCTTCTTGTTTCCGTTCGACCCACCGCTTCTGAATCAGTCGAGCAAGCGCGACGCCACGAAGCACGTCCATCCGTCACCGGGAAACTGTCGAAGGCGGGGCGGGAGGGGCAGGCAGGACCGTTGGCGCCATGGATGGCGCCATCGAGCCCCCATGGACGGGTTTACGGCGTGTCCTGCCTGCCCCTCCTGCCCCGCCAAACACGCAGCAACCCAGAGCCATGAACCACGCTGTTGCTGTTGCTTTTGCCTGCGCTCTGGCTTGAAACGGGTGCCGGGCAGCGCCCGGCCGGGTATCCTTTCCCTCTGATGTCCGACCTTGTCCATGCCAGCCGCGAAGCCCTCAGCGAAGGCGGCGCGCTCGCCTCGCACCTGGATGCCTTCGTCCCGCGTCCGGCACAGTTGCACCTGACCGCAGCCATTGCCGATGCGCTGCAGCAGCGGGACCTGCTGCTGGCCGAGGCCGGTACCGGCACCGGCAAGACCTTCGCCTATCTGGTGCCGGTGCTGCTGTCCGGGCTGCGCACCATCATCTCCACCGGTACCCGCGCGCTGCAGGACCAGCTCTACCACCGCGATCTGCCGCGCGTGCGCCAGGCGCTGGGCGTCGGCCTGCGCAGCGCGCTGCTGAAGGGGCGCGCGAACTACCTGTGCCGCTACCGACTGCAGCAGGCGCGGGGCGAGCCGCGGTTTTCCAGTCCCGAACAGGCCGCGCAGTTCCAGCGCATCCTGGCGTGGTCCGGCCGCTCGGAGTTCGGTGACATCGCCGAACTGGAGGGCCTGGCCGATGACTCGCCGCTGCTGCCGATGGTCACCTCCACTGTCGACAATTGCCTGGGCACCGATTGCCCATTCTGGGACGACTGCTTCGTGGTGCGCGCACGGCAGCGTGCGCAGGCCGCCGACGTGGTGGTGGTCAACCACCACCTGCTGCTGGCCGATCTGGCACTGAAACAGGACGGCTTCGGCGAGTTGCTGCCGGGGGCGCAGGCCTTTGTCATCGACGAGGCACACCAGCTGCCCGAACTGGCAGCGCAGTTCTTCGGCGAAGGTTTCGGCATGCGCCCATGGCAGGAACTGGGTCGCGACTGCCTGGCTGAAGCGCGCGGCGTAGGGGGCGCACAATCGGCGCTGCAGGAGCCGGTCGACCAGTTGCAACAGGCGTTGCTGGCGTTGCGTTCGGCGATGGAGGGGCTGCCGCCGCGGGGTACGCAGTGGCGTGCGCTGGCCATGCCACAGGTCCGCGACGGCTTCGATACGGTGATGGCCGGCCTGGTGGCACTGGAGCAGGGCCTTCAGCCGCTGCGCGAATCGGCGGCGGGTCTGGACGCCTGCCATGCGCGGGCGCGCGAGGCGGTGTCGCGGTTGCAGCGCTGGCTGGGCGATGATGAACCCACCCTGGATTTCGATACCGATCCGGCGGACCACGCCAGTGCCGCCGATGTGCTCTGGTACGAGCTCACGCCGCGGGGTTTCCGCTGCCAGCGCACGCCGATGGATGTGTCCGGCCCGCTGCGCGAGCATCGCGAGCGCAGCCGCGCGGCATGGATCTTCACCTCGGCCACGCTGACCGTGGGCAATGGATTCGACCACATCGCCACGCGCCTGGGCCTGGACGATCCGCATACCCTGGTCCAGCCGAGTCCGTTCAACTGGCCCGAGCAGGCGTTGTGCTACCTCCCGGAAGGCCTGCCAGATCCGGCCGCACGGGGCTTCGGAACCGCGCTGATCCAGACCCTTCGGCCGGTACTGCAGGCATCGCAGGGCAGGGCATTCCTGTTGTTCGCCTCGCACCGTGCATTGCGCGAGGCGGCCGAAGCACTGCGCGACGGGCCATGGCCGTTGTTCGTGCAGGGTGAGGCACCGCGCGCGACGCTGCTGCAGCGCTTCCGTGAATCGGGCAATGGCGTGCTGCTGGGCTCGGCCAGTTTCCGCGAGGGCGTGGACGTGGTCGGCGAAGCGCTGAGTGTGGTGATGATCGACAAGCTGCCGTTCGCGGCACCGGACGATCCGGTGTACGAGGCACGCCTGGAGGCGATCCGCAGCCAGGGTGGCAATCCGTTCCGCGACGAACAGCTGCCGCAGGCGGTGATCGCACTGAAGCAGGGTGTCGGTCGCCTGATCCGCAGCGAAAGCGACCGTGGCGTGCTGGTCCTGTGCGATCCGCGCCTGCTCAACCGTGGCTATGGCCGGGTCTTCCTGGATTCACTGCCACCCTTCCGCCGCACCCGCAGCCTGGCCGATGTGCAGGCCTTCTTTACGCCACAATGGGTGCCCGTGGCTGATGATGCGGCTGACCCGGCCGCTGTTGCGCCGGGCCCGGAGCCGGCTCCTGGTGCCACGTTCCCCCTGTTCTGACCTGATCTGATGAAACTGCTCGCCTTTGAAACCGCCACCGAAGCCTGCTCCGTTGCCCTGCATGTCGATGGGCAGGTGCTGGAACGCTTCGAGATCGCCCCGCGCCGGCATGCTGACCTGAGCCTGCCATGGGCCGAGGCGCTGCTGGCCGAAGCCGGCATCAGCCGTCGCCAGCTCGATGGCATCGCGCTCAGTCGCGGCCCGGGGGCGTTCACCGGTGTGCGCCTGGCGATCGCCATCGCCCAGGGCATCGCGTTGGCGTTGGACCGCCCGCTGCTGCCGGTTTCGACGCTGCAGGTGCTGGCGCTGCGGGCACCGGTGGAAGAAACGCAGATCCTGTCGGCAATCGATGCCCGGATGGGTGAACTCTACGTCGCGCGCTTCGAACGCGTCGACGGCCTGCCGGTCGCGCGCGATGCCGAGCGCGTCTGCGCGCCCTCCGTGGTGACGTTGCCGGAGGGAATGTCGGCCTACGGTGTCGGTACCGGTTTCGGCGCGGGCGACGGCGCGCTGGTGGCACAGTTGGGCAGTAGCCTGCGCGGTTTCGATGCTGCGGCATTGCCGCGGGCGTCGGACGTGCTGGCACTGGCCGTGCCGGCGTTCGCGCGTGGCGAGGCGATCGCACCGGAGAAGGTCGAGCCGGCGTACCTGCGCGACAACGTGGCATTGACCCTGGTCGAGCAGCAGGCCGCGCGCGAGGCGAAGGCGAAGGCCAACGGCTGAGCCCCTCGTGGCGGGGCGCGAAAGCACGAGCCGCGCTTGGCCGGGCGAGGTGGGTGCGCGGGGGACGCCGTGAACCCGTCTCTGAAGTGACCCCCGCGAACCCACCCCCGCCCGACCTCTGACAGTTTCCGTGTGCGTCCGCCACGGAAAATAAAAAAAAGAAGATCAAAGTCAAAAGCGGGTCGCTTCGCTCGTATCCACGCCTGGCGTGGATGTGTGTCGACCAAGGTCGACACCTACCAACAGCAATGGTGCGCCGCGATCTGTCAGAGGCGGGGCGGTGTCGGGCGGCGGGGTATCCGCGGCATGGATGCCGCGGCTAAGCCTACACGGACGTACTTGCGGCGTCCCCGCCGCCCGACACCGCCCCGCCAAGCTTCAGGACACCAACCGCTGCTGTTGCTGTTGCTCTAGCCCTTCAGCGGGTCCCGGGCCGCAGGCCCGGGCACCAAAACCCTACCGGTCGTCGTGCAGGGTGCCGCCCGGCAGGAACACCCAGGTACGGGTGACCTGCAGGATGTCGATCTCGTCCTCGGTCTTCGGCAACGGCGGGAATGGCTGCGCCAGCGTCACCACCCGCAGCGCCGCTTCATCCAGCAGCGGCGTCCCGCTTGAACGCAGGATGCGGCTGCTCTCCACGCTGCCATCGCGCCGCACGCCCACGCTGATCACCACCTGGCCGCCGAGCCGTCGCTGCCGGGCCTCGTCCGGGTAATTCAGGTTGCCGACGCGCTCGGCACGGTCGACCCAGGCACGCAGGTAATTGGCATAGGCATATTCACGCGTGCTGGCCGACACGAACTTGCGATTCGGGCGCTTGGCATACTGCGCCGAGCGCAGATGCACTTCGGCAGCCAGTCGCGCCATCTCCACATCGCGCTGCTCGCGTGCACTCAACGGCGCGTCCGGCTCGGGGCGTTCCGGGGTTGGCTGGGCCTGCGCCTGTGCCACCGAGTCCTGTCCGTTGCGGCTGCTGACCACCCGTGCCTGCGGCGGCGGAACGGGCGCGGCCGATTGCTGTTGCTGGGGAACCGGGCTAAGTCCGGATTGCGCCTGCGGCACGATGCCGGCCTGGTTGTCGCGCGGACGCTGTGCGCGGTCGTGCTCGCCACCGCCTTCCTGGTTGGCGGCGGCAAGGAAATCAGCCTGCTTTGGCGTCAGTGCGGTGCGCGTCTGGCTGAAGATCACTTCCAGCGTCGGCACCAGCGGAGCATCGCCTTTCACGGCGAAGCCCACGCCCAGGATCAGCAGGGCGTGGACCAGCACCGACAGTGCGATGGTGGCCCCCAGCCGTTGCGCTTCGCGTGGCGGCGGGGGCAGAACGGCGGGTGCGGACGCCATCAGCGCAGGCCGGCCTCGAGCGCGTCGAACAGGGTGCCGGCAATGTTCAGGCCGTACTGCGCGTCGAGCTCGCGCACGCAGGTCGGGCTGGTCACGTTGACCTCGGTCAGGTAATCGCCGATCACGTCCAGGCCGACGAAGCGCATGCCACGACGCTTCATCTCCGGGCCGACCTGGCCGGCGATCCAGCGGTCACGCTCGCTCAACGGGCGCCCTTCGCCACGGCCCCCGGCCGCCAGGTTGCCGCGGAACTCGTCACCCTGGGGAATGCGCGCCAGGCAGTAATCGACCGGTTCGCCGTCGACCAGCAGGATGCGCTTGTCGCCGGCGCTGATGTCGGGAATGAACTTCTGGGCCAGCGCCAGCTTGCGGCCGCCGTCGGTCAGTGTCTCCAGGATCACGTTCAGGTTCGGATCGCCCTGGCCGCTGCGGAAAATCGAGCGGCCGCCCATGCCGTCCAGCGGCTTCAGCACGGCCTGGCCGTGTTCGAGGGCGAAGGCCTTCAGTGCCTTGGCATCGCGGCTGACCAGGGTCGGCGGGCAGCACTGCGGGAACAGCAGGGCAGCCAGCTTCTCGTTGTAGTCGCGCAGGCCCTGCGGGTTGTTGACCACGCAGGCACCGGCAGCGGCGGCCACGTCCAGCACCTGGGTGTCGTAGATGTACTCGGCGTCGACCGGCGGGTCCTTGCGCATCAGCACGATCTGGCCGGGTCCGAACTCGGTACGGCTGAACTCACCCAGCTCATACCAGCCGGCCGGGTCGTCGCGCACCTGCAGCGGCGCGGTCTGGGCCACCGCCACGCCACCTTCCAGGGCCAGTCCGCCCGGCCGCACGTAGTGCAGGGCATGGCCGCGGCGCTGGGCTTCCAGCAGCATGGCGAAGGTGGTGTCCTTGGCGATCTTGATGTGGGCGATGGGGTCCATCACCACGATGACGTTCAACGGCATGGGCGCACCTGTCAGGCAAGGCGTTGATGGTAGCGGCAACGCCGGTCGCGCGCCTCCCCGCCATACTGCAACGCAGCGTCCGCCCGGCGGTCGCGCACTCATTGCGAAACCCGTCACGTTCAGGAGGGGGCCATGCCCCGCGCCGTGGGGCGGCCTTGAAGCGGGCGCGGAAAGTGCGATATAGATACGCTTTCGCAGCGGCCCCCGCGAGAGATCGGGCCGTGCGCTTGGGGATAGGCAATGACTGAAAACACGACTGCGGGCGGGGAACTCGCAGGACTCCGGGTGATGGTCATCGATGACTCGAAGACCATCCGCAGGACTGCGGAAACGCTGCTCAAGCGCGAAGGCTGCGAGGTGGTCACCGCCACCGACGGCTTCGAAGCGCTTGCCAAGATCGCAGACCAGCAACCGCAGATCATCTTCGTCGACATCATGATGCCGCGCCTGGACGGGTATCAGACCTGCGCGCTGATCAAGGGCAACCAGCTGTTCAAGGCGACCCCGGTCATCATGCTGTCGTCCAAGGATGGCCTGTTCGACAAGGCGCGGGGACGCATCGTCGGCTCGGAGCAGTACCTGACGAAGCCTTTCACGCGTGAAGAACTGCTGGGTGCCATCCGCACATACGTCAACGCCTGACCAGGGGGGAAAGGCACAATGGCTCGTATCGTCCTGATCGAGGATTCACCGACCGACCGCGCGGTGTTCACCCAGTGGCTGCGCCGTGCCGGCCACGAAGTGCTGGAAGCGGACAACGCCGAGGATGGCCTGCAGCTGGTCCGCGACCAGGTGCCGCAGCTGGTGCTGATGGACGTGGTCCTGCCCGGCATGAGCGGCTTCCAGGCGACCCGTGCGATGGCCCGTGATGCGGCGATCAAGCACATCCCGGTGATCATCGTCAGCACCAAGGCGATGGAAACCGACAAGGCCTGGGGCCTGCGCCAGGGCGCCGCCGATTACATCGTCAAGCCGCCGCGCGAGGATGAACTGATCGCGCGGATCAACGAACTGGTGGCCTGATGCGCTCGCCCTTCGACATCCTTGAAGCCTATGAACGGCGCAGCCTGGCCCATGCGGTGCAGTTGCCCGGAAAACAGTTTGCCCAGGACCTGTGGCGTGGCGTGGGTTTCCGCGTCGGCCAGCGCCGGCTGGTGTCCGATTTCCGCGAAGTGGTGGAAATCGTACCGATGCCGCCGGTGACCCCGGTACCCTGTGCGCAGCCCTGGCTGCTGGGCGTGGGCAACCTGCGCGGCAACCTGTTCCCGGTGGTCGACCTGAAGTACTTCCTGGAAGGCACGCGCACCGTGCAGCAGGAAGGCCAGCGCGTGCTGATCATGCGCCAGGCCGGCGGCGACGTCGCACTGACCATCGATGAACTGTTCGGCCAGCGCAGCTTCGAGCTGGACCAGCAGATCGAAGCGGGCACGTTGGCAGAAGGCCGCTACGGGCATTTCGTCGATCGTGCTTTCCATGCCGACGGCCATGACTGGGGCGTGTTCTCGCTCTCGCTGCTGTCGCGCACCCCTGAATTCCGGCAAGCCGCGGCCTGAGGCCAGGCATCGCCCCCTGCATTGAAGATCGAGGTTGAACGATGAGTACTGCTTCGGACGCCACCAAGACCGGCAAGCTGCGGCTGGGCGGCAGCAACCTCTGGCTGTTCCTGCTGCTGGCATCGATGATCCTGTTCGGCGTCAACACCGGCGTCGCCACCTGGCAGGGCAGCCGCCTTGCCGACGCCGGCTCGAAGGCCGCCGACCTGCAGGTGCTGTCGCAGCAGTTGGCCAACCAGGGACGTGACGCGGTCGGCGGCAACGCCCAGGCCTTCACCGCCTTCAAGGCCACCCGCAACGCGATCGAGCAGAACGTGTCGACCCTGCAGGGACGCTACGGCAAGGAGCCGGGCGTAGCCGGTGCCATCGCCACCCTCGGCGAGACCTGGGCGCCGCTGGGCAAGCAGGCCGGGCAGCTGGTGGCCAGCGAACCGGCCGTGCTGGCGCTGGCCGGCAACGCGAACAACTTCACCGGCGCAGTGCCGGGCCTGCAGGCCCAGCTGAACGAGCTGGTGCGTGCGATGTCCTCTTCCGGCGCGCCGTCGTCGCAGGTGTACAGCGCGCTGCAGCAGGTTGTGGTGGCCGGTTCGATGGCCCGCCGCGTGACCGAAATGCGTGCCGGTGGCAGCGCCGCGGCGACCTCCGGCGATGCGCTGGCACGTGACATCACCGTGTTCTCGCAGGTGCTCGACGGCCTGCGCAACGGCAACGAGGAACTGGGCATCACCGCCGTGCGCGGTGCCGCCGCCGTGGCCGCGCTGGAACAGTCGCAGCAGAAGTGGGAAGCGATGAAGCAGGACGCCGACGCGATCCTGGCCAGCTCGCGCCAGCTGTTCGCGGCGCAGTCCGCTGCCACCGCGCTGGGCCAGGGTTCGGCCCACATGCTGGATGACAGCCGCAAGTTGTTCGACGCGTTCTCCTCGTTCGGCTCGGTATCCGACACCCGCCTGTTCCCGAACTTCTGGATTGGCGTGGTCTCCGGTGCGCTGTCGCTGATCGCGATCATCGGCTTCGTCTCCACCAACGTGCGCAGCCGCTCGCGCGAGCAGGAACTGCGCTACCAGACCCAGGTGGAATTCAACAGCCGCAACCAGCAGGCGATCATGCGGCTGCTGGACGAAATCTCCTCGCTCGGCGAGGGCGACCTGACGGTGAAGGCCTCGGTGACCGAGGACATGACCGGCGCGATCGCCGACGCGATCAACTACGCGGTTGACGAGCTGCGCCACCTGGTGACCACCATCAACGACACCTCGGCCAAGGTCGCGATGTCCACCCAGGAAACCCAGGCCACCGCCATGCAGCTGGCAGAGGCCGCGGGGCACCAGGCCAACCAGATCACCTCGGCTTCGGACCGCATCGGGGAGATCGCGGCGAGCATCGAGCAGGTGTCGCGCAACTCGGCCGAGTCGGCCGACGTGGCACAGCGCTCGGTGGTGATCGCTGCCGAAGGTGCCGGCGTGGTGCGCGAGACCATCCAGGGCATGGACCAGATCCGTGACCAGATCCAGGAAACCTCCAAGCGCATCAAGCGCCTGGGCGAGTCGTCGCAGGAAATCGGCTCGATCGTGGAACTGATCAACGACATTTCCGAGCAGACCAACATCCTGGCGTTGAACGCGGCGGTGCAGGCTGCGTCGGCCGGTGAAGCGGGCCGCGGTTTCGCGGTCGTGGCCGACGAAGTGCAGCGCCTGGCAGAACGCACCTCGGGTGCGACCCGACGCATCGAAAACCTGGTCCAGGCCATTCAGGCCGACACCAATGAAGCGGTCACCTCGATGGAGCAGACCACGGCCGAAGTGGTGTCTGGTGCGCGCCTGGCCGAGGACGCCGGTACCGCGCTGACCGAGATCGAACGCGTGTCAAACGCGCTGAACACCCTCATCAAGAACATCTCCATCGCCGCCCAGCAGCAGTCGGCCGCCGCCTCGGACATCACCCGCACCATGGGCGTGATCCGGCAGATCACCGGGCAGACCTCGCAGGGTGCCGGACAGACCGCCGAGTCGATCGGCCACCTCGCGCAGCTGGCGGCGGACCTGCGCCGTTCGGTCGCCGACTTCAAGCTGCCGGCGTGACGCGGGCAGGGCGGCGAGCAAGGAACCAGTCGATGAAGCATTTCCATTCCCCACGCCAGAACTCGCGCGGCCACCGCGCGGCGGCGAACGGAGCGCGTCCATGAGCAGTCTGCGCGATGCGATGAGCCACGCAGCGCTGGGCTGGGTCAAGCCCGAGCTGGACGAGACCCTGCGCCAGGTGCGCAACGAGGTCGAGTACTACGCCGAAGACCCGACCGATGCCAGCCGCATGCGCATCTGCGCCGGCTACCTGCACCAGGTGCAGGGCACCCTGCGCATGGTCGAGCTGTATGCCCCGGCGATGGTGGCCGAAGAACTGGAGCAGCTGGCCAATGCCATCGGCGCCGGCCGCGTGGCCGACCGTGATGAAGCCTGCGCAACCCTGATGCGTGGCAGCGTGCTGCTGCCCGACTATCTGGAACGCCTGCAGAACGGCCATCGCGACATTCCGATCGTGCTGATGCCGCTGCTCAACGAGATCCGTGCGTCGCGCGGCGAAGAAGGCGTCACTGACAGTGTGCTGCTGGCCTTTGCGCCGGAGAGCGTCACCGCCACCGAGGCCGAGCTGGACCATGCCCGTGGCAGCCTGAGCGGACGCAACCGTGAGCTGCTCGACACGGTCGGCAGTGCGGTGAAGGAAGAACTGCTGCGCATCAAGGATGCGCTTGACCTGCACCTGCGCACCGGTGGTGCGCCGGAACAGCTGCAGACCCAGGCCAACGAGCTCGGCGCCGTGGCCGATACGCTGGGCATGATGGGCCTGGGCGTGGCCCGCGGCGTGGTCGTGCAGCAGCGCGATGCGCTGCGCGGCGTGGTTGAAGGTCGCCAGCAGATTGACGAGAACCTGCTGCTGGATATTGCCGGTGCACTGCTCTACGTCGATGCCTCGCTGGACGACCAGGTTGCCCATCTGGGCGCCGGCGGCAGTGGCGAGGACGATCCGAGCGCGGTCGAGAACCGGCGCACGGTGGAGGTGCTGGCGCATGAAGCCATCGCCAACTTCGCCGCTGCCCGCGAGCATTTCGTCGCCTTCATCGAAACCAGCTGGAACCATGCCGAGCTGCAGGATGTACCACGCCTGCTGGGCGATGTGTCCGGCGCGCTGCGCATGCTCGACCTGGGTACCGCCGCCGATTACCTGCGCGGCGTGCAGCAGTACATCGAGGCCGAACTGATCGGCCGCCAGCGCGTGCCCAGTGGCCGCCAGCTGGACACCCTGGCCGATGCCATGGCCAGCCTGGAGTACTACCTGGAAGCCCTGCGCGACCGCCGCCCGGGCCGCGAGGACATCCTCGAAATCACCCGCAGCAGCCTCGAGGCTCTGCGCTACTGGCCGCTGCCGGAGCACAATGCCGTCGCGCCGGAAGCGCCGGCACTGCTGCCGGTCGAACGTGAGCCGGTTGCGTTGCAGGCCGAGCCGCTGCAGCCGGAGCGCATCGAGGTTCCGGTGCAGCCTGCGGCGCCCGCTGCCGGCGACGTGCCGGTGCCACTGCCGGACTTCACCTTCGATCCGCCGCCGGCCTCGCCGGCGCCGATGGTGTCCGACAACCGCCTGATGTTCGGCGCACTGGGCACCGTGGCCGCCGTGGCCGCCAGCAAGGCTGATATCGATGCTTCGCCGTCGCCTACGCACGACGATGCGGAGGCATCGTTGGTCTTCGCGGCGTCCAGCGCACCTGCGCCGGATGTCCCGCAGTGGGAGCTGGCGCCGTTCCATCCGGAGGCCGACGCCATCGTGCCTGCCGATGACGAGCGCAGCCCGACCTTCGCCAGTTTCGATCCGGTCAGCTTCGAACTGGCTGACAGCGGCCACCCCGGTGCACCGCAGTGGTCGCTGTCCGGGGCGCCGCAGATGCTTGAGGAAAGCGCAGCGCCTGTGATCGATGAGAGGAAGGACGCGGTGGATTCCTCCGCGACCGCTTTCGATGCTGCACCGGTATTCGACCCGGTGGCGGCCGAACAGGATGCGGCTGCCGTGGCCGACGACGTGGTGTTCCGCTTCGATGCCGACGCGCTGGACAACGCTGACGACGTGCTGTCGCTGCATGCGATGGAAACGCTGTCGCTGGACGTTGACGCCGCGTTGCATCCGTCGCTGGAGATCGTCGATGCCGTCGTCCCGCCGCTGGCCGATGTATCGCCCGCAGTGCTGGCCGAGGTGTATGAGGCCCCGGATGACCTGCCGGCAACGTTGATCACGCCGCCGTCGATCGAAGCGCCCATCCCGGCAGCGGAAACCTCGGCGCCGGCCGTGTCGGTGATCGATATCGACACCATCGCGCCGATCGATTTCAGCGAGGCCGACGCCCAGTTCTTCGCCGAGTTGAGTGCGGCCGCTGCCGGCTTCAATCCACAGGCGATGGCCGCTGCGGCAGCGCCGGAGGCGGTGGATTCGGCCGTTGCCGGGACCGATGCTGACACCAATGCGGGCTTCGACGCCGGTTTCGACGACGATGCCGAGAACATCGACGAGGACATCCGCGAGGTGTTCCTGGAAGAATTCGACGATGAGCTGGCCAATCTCGGCACGCTGCTGCCGGCATGGCGGATGCAGCCGGACAACATGGACCGGCTGCGCCCGATCCGCCGCATCTTCCATACCCTCAAGGGCAGTGGCCGCCTGGTCGGCGCACGCACCCTGGGTGAGTTCGCGTGGAAGATCGAAGGCATGCTCAACCGCGTGCTGGATGGCAGCCGCGCTGCATCCCCCGCCGTGCTGGCGATGGTCGACAACGCGCATGCGGCGCTGCCCCAGCTGAACGCGGCGCTGCGCCATGGCCAGCGCATCAGCGTCGACCTGCAGGCCATGCAGGCCATCGCCGATCGTGTCGGTGCAGGCGAGGAAACCTACTACGTCCCCCTGCCTGGGGCCACTGCACCGGTCGCACCGCTGGCCGAAGCCGAGGGCGAAGACGAGATCAGCCGCATTCTCGACGCGGAGATTGCCGCTTCGGCGCTGGCCGATACCGCCGAGGAGGCCGAAACCACCGGCACGCCGGCCAACATCGACAGCGTGCTGCGCGAGATTCTCGAGGCCGAGGTGGAAGTCCACCAGGCCACCCTGCAGGACTGGCTGCGTTCGGCGCAGCAGGCACCGCAGCCGGTCAGCGACGCACTCCTGCGCGCAGTGCACACCATGAACGGCGCCTTCGCGATGACCGAAGTGCCCGAGATCACGGCTGTAACCGGCGGTGCCGAGTCCTACATCAAGCGTGCACTGGCCGCCGAGGTGGTGCCGAATGATGAAGGCGTGGCCGCGCTGGATGCGACCGCGCAGGCGATCACCGCCACCATGGAAGCGCTGCAGGCCGAACAGCCGCGCATCGCACCGCAACAGGTACTGGCACAGCGCCTGCAGGCGCTGGCCAGCGAGTTGCCGGAAGCGCGCTGGCCGATGGTGGGCCTGGAGGACGACGAAGCCGAGCTGGCGCTGGATGACGAACCGACGGCGGAATGCGATGCGGACGCCTCGGCAGCCATCGCGCCTGAAACCGATGCGGTACCGCCTTCGTCCGTCGCGCCGGAGCAGGAACCACAGGCAGTTGCCGATGTCGCCGAAGCCCCGGTCGAGGATGCGGCGATTGAGGGCGAGGGCGCGCTGGAGGTCGGTGAGCTGACCGCCAGCGACGATCTTTCGCGCTACTTCGATGCCGGATGGCCGTCGGTACCGGGTGAGGGAGCGGCGTCGCTACCGGTGGTCGAATCGATCCAGGTGGCCGACGATGTTCCGGGCGTTGAGGTAGACGGTGTCGAGACGGAGGCCGAAAGCGCGCCGCTGTTGGCCGACGATGCCGGTTTGACCGTCGTGGACGATCTGTCGCCGTACCTGGATGCCAGTGCGCTGCCGGTCGACGACCGCGATGCCCAAGAGATTCCGGATGCTGTCGAAGCCGTCGCATCTGACCTGAATGCGTCCTCGTTCGATCACGTGCACGTCGCTGACCCTGAGGCATTCGAGACGCCTGCTGCACTGCCACTCGACAGCGAGCTGTCGAGCCTGCAGGATGAAATGGCTGCGCCGGGGTTTGCAGAACCGGTCTCGCTGGACGCCGCGCTCGAGGCCGGCCTGCACGTGATCGACGAAGAGCAGCCCCTGGCCGACGACGGGCAATGGTCCGTGCTCGGCCTGCAGGCCAGCGAACTCGCGCCGGGCGAGGCGGAAGCCTTCGCCGAGGATGCGGACGTCGGCGGGGAGGCGGCGATCGGTGAAGGAGAGAGCGCCGATCAGCCGTCCCCGGCGACGGTGAATGAGGAGATCGCGGAGGCCGCGGCGCCGGCCACCGCCGAACCGGTGCGGTTCTTCGAAATGGAAGACGCGCCGGGCCAGGAGGAAGTCTACGCCGAAGCTGCCGATGCCGATGCCGTGTCGGATGCCCCGGCCGTTGGCGCGCCTGACGCCGACGTGGCTGAAACCGTGGCACCCGACGTCCTTGACATCCCGGTGCCGGAAGACAACGCCGATACGCTCGACTTCAGCGTCTACGATCGCGAGCTGGTCGACATCTTCGTCGAGGAAGGCAAGGACCTGCTCGACCACTGCGATGGCCTGATCAGCGAGCTGCGCGATGCGCCGCAGGACCGCGAGGTGCTGGCCGGCCTGCAGCGTGACCTGCATACCCTGAAGGGTGGCGCACGCATGGCCGGCATCAACGCCATCGGCGATCTTGGCCACAGCATCGAATCGTTGCTGGAAGCCGTCGCCGCTGGTCGCACCGAGATCGAACGCCGCGATGTGCAGTTGCTGGAGCGCGGATTCGATCGCTTGCACCAGCTGCTCACCCGCACCGGTGACCATCGCGTGGTGGAACCGGCGCAGGACCTGGTCGATGCGTTCGAAGTGCGTACGACCACCGATCTCGCTGTGGCAGCGGCGGCTGCCGTAGCTGTAGCCAACGTGGCGAGCGTCGCGGAAACTGTTTCGGCAGCGGTCGCCAGTCCGGCGCCGGCACTGCTCGACGCGCCGCTGTCGGCACCGCTGCCGGCCGAAGGCGTGGTCGATGAAGATCCGCTGGCACGCCCGCAGCAGGAACAGGTGCGCGTGCGCGCGGATCTGCTCGACCGCCTGGTCAACCATGCCGGTGAAGTGGCGATCTACCGCTCGCGCCTTGAGCAGCAGCTCGGCGCGTTCCGTGGTGCGATGGGCGAGCTGGAGCGCACCAACGCGCGACTGCGCGACCAGCTGCGCCGGCTCGACCTGGAAACCGAAGCGCAGATCGTCGCCCGCTACCAGCGTGAGCAGGACCAGGCAGACCAGAAGTTCGATCCGCTGGAGCTGGACCGCTTCTCCACGCTGCAACAGCTCAGCCGTGCGCTGAACGAATCGGCGGCCGACCTTGGCGGCCTGCAAGGGGTGCTGGACGATCTGTCGCGCCAGTACGATTCGCTGCTGCAACAGCAGTCGCGCGTCAGCTCCGAGCTGCAGGACGGCCTGATGCGCGCGCGCATGGTGCCGTTCGATGGCCTGGTGCCGCGCCTGCGCCGCGTGGTCCGGCAGTCCGGCATGGATACCGGCAAGCAGGTGCACCTGACCCTGGAAGGCACCCACGGCGAACTGGACCGCAATGTTCTCGATCGCATGGTCGCGCCGCTCGAACACATGTTGCGCAACTCGGTGGCCCATGGCCTGGAAGCGCCTGAACAGCGCCGCGCCGCCGGCAAGCCGGAAGAGGGCGAAGTTGCCATCCGCCTGCACCGTGAAGGCTCGGAAATCGTGCTGGAAGTGGCCGATGACGGTGCCGGCCTCGATCGCGAAGCGATCCGCCGCCGCGCCATCGACCGTGGCCTGTTGGCCGCCGACGCACAGCCGAACGATCAGGAACTGGACAACCTGATTTTCGCCTCCGGTTTCTCCACCGCCGACCAGGTCAGCCAGCTGGCCGGTCGTGGCGTGGGTATGGATGTGGTGCGCAACGAAGTGCGCCAGCTGGGCGGCTCGGTCGACATCCAGTCGGTGCGCGGCCAGGGCGTGCGCTTTACCCTGCGCCTGCCGCAGACGCTGGCCGTCACCCAGGCGGTGTTCGTGCAGATCGGCGAGACCACCTTCGCCGTGCCGGTGGCCTCGGTCAGCGGTATCGGCCGCCTGTCGCGCGAACGTTTCGAGGCCGCCGACAGCAGCTACCGCTACAGCGGCGAAGACTATCCGTTGTATGACCTCGGCAGCCTGGTCGGGCAGGCCCCGGCGCGTGCCGATGGCCAGGACCAGGTGCCGCTGTTGCTGGTCCGTGCCGGTGACCTGCGTGCAGCCGTGGCGATCGACCAGGTGCTGGGCAACCGCGAAATCGTGGTCAAGCCGGTCGGCCTGCAGATCGCATCGGTACCGGGCATCTACGGTGCCACCATCACCGGCGATGGCCGCGTGGTGGTGATCCTGGACGTCGCGCCGCTGGTGCGCCGCTTCCTGGCCAATCCGACGGCACCGGTGCTGGCCAATGCGCCGCGCGACGAACGCCAGGTGCCGCTGGTGATGGTGGTCGATGACTCGCTGACCATGCGCAAGGTGACCGGCCGCATCCTCGAGCGCCACAACTTCGAAGTCAGTGTCGCCCGCGATGGCGTGGAAGCACTGGAGCGGTTGGAAGAGCGCGTGCCGGACCTGATGTTGCTGGACATCGAAATGCCGCGCATGGACGGCTACGAGCTGGCCACTGTGATGCGTGCCGATCCGCGCTACAGGGATGTGCCGATCGTGATGATCACCTCGCGCAGCGGCGACAAGCACCGCCAGCGTGCCTTCGAGATCGGTGTCCAGCGTTACCTGGGCAAGCCGTACCAGGAACTGGACCTGATGCGTAACGTGTACGACCTGCTGGGGATCGCCCGTGTCCGTGAGTGAAACCCATCCGGCCCCGGCCGTCGCCCTGCTGGCCCGCCCCGGTGCGGCGCGTGAACGCCTGCGCGAGGCGCTGGCGCATGCCGATGTACAGCTGGTCCTGGAAGATGATCCGAACGGCCTCGAGCCGCAGGTCCTGCAGGCCGCGGATCCGCAGTTCGTGGTGATCGCGCTGGAATCTGCCATCGAGGACGCACTGGAACGGTTGGAATCCGCGCTCTCGGCACCGGGGCTGACCCTGGTGTTCGATGAGGCTGAGCTGGCCGCCCGCCGCGACGGCTGGGAGGCGCAACGTTGGGGGCGCCACCTGGCCGCCAAGCTGCACGGCCACCAGCAGGTGTTGCCGCCGGGCGCCGAAGAAGAGCCCAGCCTGCAGCTGGAGCCTGGTCATCCGGCGCCCGCGCCGGCGCCGCAGGAAGAAGCCCTGCGGCCACACCTGGAACAGGCGCTGAGCTGGGCCGATGACGTTCCGGCCGACGGCCTGTATTCGCCACCGGCAGATCTGCACGAACCGATCGCGCTGGAGCAGGCCCTGGCGGCGCTGCAGCCGGTCGTGCCCGAGCCTCTGGATCCGCCTTCGGCACCGCAGGCACTGGCCGAACCGGCGGCGCCCGCGACACCGCCGGTTTCCTTCGATCACACCGCCTGGTCGCTGGTCGAGGAATCGATCGAAGCACCCGTATCGGCAGAAGCCGTGGCGCCGGTCGTCGCGCCGCAGCCCTCGTTCGATACCGATCATTTGAGCCTGGTCGATCTGGATGCCGCCGCCCCGGCCGGTGCGCGTGCCGCATCGCTGCTGGTGCTGGCCGGCATCGGTGGCCCGGATGCGTTGCGTCGCCTGCTCGGCGCACTGCCCGCGTCGTTGAGCGTGCCGGTCCTGGTGCACATGCGTCTGGATGGTGGCCGCTACGGCAACCTGGTCAAGCAGATGTCCCGCGTTTCGCCGTTGCCGGTGCAGCTGGCCGAGGCCGGCCAGCACGCGGTGCCGGGCGAGGTGCACGTGCTGGCCGATGATATCGGCGTGCGCGCGGCCAGCGATGGCCTGCATTTCCAGAGCGATGCCAATGGTATTTCGCTCGCTTCGCTGCCGGCCGAACACACCGCGCTGGTGCTGCTCAGCGGTGCCGACCTGGCCCACGTAGGCCCGGCGCTGGACCTGGCTGCCGCCGGTGCGTGGGTGGCCGGGCAGGTGGGCGAGGGCTGCTATGACCCGGCGGCGGCCACCGCCGTGGTGGCTGCCGGCATGGTGGCCGGTGAACCGCAGGAACTGGCGCAGGCGATTGCCGCGCGCTGGGGTGAGCAGGACGACAACGGAGACGCACCATGAGCTACGCCAGCAATGACGAAATCCGCGGCGTCCTGATCCAGGCCGGCAACGAGCGCGTGCTGCTGCCCAATGCCACCGTGGCCGAAATGATGTCGCGCGTGCCGGTGCAGCCGGTCTCCGATGCGCCGCGCTGGCTGGTTGGCGAGATCGGCTGGCACGGCTGGCAGGTGCCGCTGGTGTCGTTCGCACGCCTTTCGGGGCTGGGCGAAGAGACGGTGGCCGGCCACAACAAGGTGGTGGTGCTGAAGTCCCTCAGCGGCAACGCGCAGCGCCCGTACTACGCGCTGCTGACGCAGAACTTCCCGCAGCTGATCTCGGTGCCGCGCGACGGCCTGCTGGCCGACGCCTCCGAAGAAACCCTGCCGCAGACCGTGCACATGCGCGTGCTGCTGGGTGAGCAGAGTGCGCTGCTGCCGAACCTGGACGCGTTGGAAGCGGCGCTGGATTCGCTCGCCGCCTGATCCACCAGGCCGGTAGTGCCGGCCGCTGGCCGGCAACCTCATGATCCCGTGGATGCCGGCCGCTGGCCGGC
>NZ_JAXBQT020000014.1:0-36577 GCF_047520755.2 Stenotrophomonas sp. FR010
GTTGCGGGGGACGCTGCAAGTACGTCCCTGTAAGCTCGGTCGCCGCATCCATGCGGCTCACGCCCCCGCAACCGGACCCACCCCGCCTTCGACAGACCTCCGCGATCTGTCGGAACAGCTCATGGGGTCAGATCCGTTTTCCGAAGGAAAACGGATCTGACCCCGGAATTTCATTCGATATCTGACAGATTTCATCCACTCATGGCGTGGATCTACTGGCCGCCGGCCAATTGTCGAAGGCGGGGCACTGTGGGTTTGCGGGGTGTGAGCCGCATGGATGCGGCGACCAAGGCTACATGGACGTACTTGCGCCGTCCCCGCACACCCACAGTGCCCCGCCATCCCACGGAATGCCAGCTTTCGCTGTTGACGTTGCTGTTGCCTCTGCAGGTGCAGGGCGCAGCCCTGCCGAACACCCTTTACAACGGCAGCGGGGCCTGCGCCGGATCGATACGCCCTTCACCGCGGGTGATCTTCTTGAACTCGGCACGGCTGACCGACACGTAGCGCTCGTTGCCACCGATCTCCACCTGCGGGCCGTCCTGCACGGCGTGGCCATGCTCGTCCACGCGCACGGTCATCGTCGCCTTCTTGCCGCTGTGGCAGATGGTTTTGATTTCCTGCATCTCGTCGGCCCAGGCCAGCAGGTACTGGCTGCCTTCGAACAGCTCGCCGCGGAAGTCGGTACGCAGGCCGTAGCACAGCACCGGAATGCGCAGCTGGTCGACGACCTCGCTGAGCTGCCAGACCTGGGCGCGGGTCAGGAACTGCGCCTCGTCCACCAGCACGCAGCCCATCGGGCCGTTGGCTGCCAGATCCTGCTCCACCCAGCGCTGCAGGTCGGTATCGCGGTCGAAGGCCATGCCGTCAGCGCGCAGGCCGATCCGCGAGGCGACCACGCCGGCGCCGGCACGGTCGTCCAGGCGTGGAGTCAGGATCGCCACCCGCATGCCGCGCTCGCGGTAGTTGTGCGCGCTCTGCAGCAGGGTGGTGGTCTTGCCGGCGTTCATCGCCGAGTAGTAGAAGTAGAGCTTGGCCATCGGCCAATTCTAGTCGCCACCCGGCCCGCCGTCGCGGATCGGCCGTGGCCGGGCGATCACGTGCCGGCTGTCGCGTACCCCGGTGCCAGCAGCGCCGAGGCAACGATGGCCTGGCCGGCGTGGCTCATTGCCCCGATCTGGCCAGCTCCTCGTCCTGCCATTGCCGGTAGGCCACCGGGTCCCAGTAGCGCGCCAACTGGTGCTTTTCCGGTTGCAGCACACGGGCCCCCGCATCGCCACGGCCCTGGCTGCGCATGGCGCCGTTCCAGCCGGCGCGGCTGCCGGTCTGCCGCATGCTGCCGGCCCGCAGTTCACGTTCCAGCCGCGGCGTCGCGGCCGGATCGCCGAACTCGGCATACAGCGCGCGGCCCTCGCGCACCGCGCGCTCGCGCTCGTCGGCGGACAGCGCCTCCCAGAAGCGTTCGCGCTGTACCACCAGCCACTCGGTGCCGCGCTCGGCCGCCAGGTCCATCCATGCATAGCCCAGGGCGCGGTCGACCGGACCGCCCTGCCCGTTCCAGAGCATGTCGGCCAGCGCTGCCTGTGAGAGCTTGTCGCCGTAGCGCGCGGCATTGCGGAAGTCGTTGCGGGCCTCTTCGTGGCGGCCCCGCTCGCGGGCCTGCATGCCGAGCCCACGGAAGCGCAGGTCCGGATGGTAGACGAGGAACTCGTGCGACTGCAGCACGATCGCTTCATAGGCATCCGTGCGCGGCGGCGGGCCGGACCCGGCCGCAGGCACGGCCAGCAGGCCCAGCAGGGTAGCCACCAGCGGGCGGGCGATGATGTTCAAGGACATGGACCACGCTCCTGTGTTCCGGTGTCGACTCAATACCTTACGGCCAGGTGTCATGCAAGTCAGGTCGGCCCGCCGGCACCCCGCTACAATCCTGTCCCCATGCACGGTCTCAATCCCCCCCAAGCCGCCGCCGTCCTGCACATCGAAGGCCCCTTGCTGGTGCTCGCCGGCGCCGGCAGCGGCAAGACGCGCGTGATCGTGGAAAAGATCGCCCACCTGATCAGCTGTGGCCGCTACCCGGCACGCCGCATCGCGGCGATCACCTTCACCAACAAGTCGGCCAAGGAAATGCGCGAGCGTGTGGCCAAGCGCCTGCGCGAGCAGGATGCCGACGAGGTGACCATCTGCACCTTCCATGCGCTGGGCCTGAAGTTCCTGCAGATCGAACATGCCGCCGTGGGCCTGAAGCGCGGCTTCTCCATCTTCGATGCCGATGATGCCGCCGCGCAGATCAAGGACCTGATGCACGGCGCCAAGCCCGATGACATCGAGGACATGAAGAACCTGGTGTCGCGCGCGAAGAACGCCGGGCTGTCGCCCGAGCAGGCGATGGCCGCCGCACGCAGCAACCGCGAGAAGGAAGCGGCCAGCGTCTACGAGCGCTACCAGCTGCGGCTGACCGCGTTCAATGCGGTCGATTTCGATGACCTGATCCGCCTGCCGGTGCAGATCCTGGAAGAGAACCCCGAGATCGCCCTGGCCTGGCGCGAGCGCATCGGCTACCTGCTGGTGGACGAATGCCAGGACACCAACGACGCGCAATACCGCCTGCTCAAGCAGCTGGCTGGTGAGAAGGGCAATTTCACCTGCGTGGGAGACGATGACCAGTCGATCTACGCCTGGCGTGGCGCCAACCCGGAGAACCTGCAGCAGATGGGGCGTGACTACCCCACGCTGGAAATCATCAAGCTGGAGCAGAACTACCGCTGCTCCAACCGCGTGCTGCGTGCAGCCAATGCGCTGATCGCCAACAACCCGCACGAACACCTGAAGAAGCTGTGGAGCGACCAGGCTGACGGTGAGCGCATCCGCGTGTGGGAGTGCCGCAACAGTGAGCACGAAGCGGAAAAGGTCGCCGCCGAAATCGCCTTCGTGGCGCAGTCGCGCAACGTGCCGTGGAGTGATTTCTGCATCCTGTTCCGTGGCAACTTCCAGTCGCGGCCGCTGGAAAAGGCGATGCAGCTGCTGCGCATTCCCTATCACCTGACCGGCGGCACGATGTTCCTGGAACGCCAGGAAGTGAAGGACACGCTGGCCTGGCTGCGCCTGCTGGTGAACCCGGATGACGACACCGCGTTCATGCGTGCGGTGCAGTCGCCCAAGCGCGACGTCGGTGCCGGCACGCTGGCCAAGCTGGCCGAGCTGGCCCAGGAAAAGGACATGCCGATGGCGCATGTGGCAGAAACCATCGGTGCCCTGCAGCAGCTCCCACCGCGCGCGGCCAACAGCCTGGCGCGGTTCACCGACATCCTGCGCGACCTGCGGGCGCAGATGCGCCAGGTGACGTCCGGCGACATGATCCGCAAGGTGGCCAAGGAATCGGGGTTGCTGAGCGAGCTGCGCCAGCAGGCCAAGGAAGAGGCCAGCTACCAGCGCCGGGCGAACAACATCGAGGAACTGGCGCAGTGGTTCGAGGGCGGCCCGCGCGGTGCCACCGCCGCCGACCTGGCCGGCCAGCTGGCGCTGCTCTCGCGCAGCGACAAGGACGAGGGCGGCAACCAGGTGCGCATGATGACCCTGCACGCTTCCAAGGGCCTGGAGTTCCCGTACGTGTTCATCGTCGGCTGCGAGGACGGCGTGTTGCCGCACCAGGTCAGCCTGGATGAGGGCAACCTGCAGGAAGAGCGGCGCCTGCTGTACGTGGGCATCACCCGCGCCAAGATCCAGCTGTGGATGAGTTACAGCAAGCTCACGCGCAAGTTCGGCGAGCATGTGCGGCTGAAGCCGAGCCGGTTCTTCGATGAGATCCCGGCCGAGGAGATCCAGCGCGACGGTGCTGACCCGGTGGCCGATGCGGCGCGCAAGAAGGAGCGCGCGACGGCGGGGTTGGCGGCGATCGAGGCGCTGTTCGATTGAGGATCGAAAAGCCACTAAAGTGGTATTCCAATCCGTCCGATTGACGCTTCTGGCCTTGAGCCTGCATCGGGTTAAGGCCTAGTGTGAGCGCACCCGAAGTGCGCGCCGTGTCCTTCATCGTGTCCAACGACATCCCTCCTGTTCTCACCCGTACCTTCCTCGGGCTGGGCGTGGTCCTGCTTGTTTCAGCGCTTCTGGCCTACGTTGGTGCCAGGCGCTTCCTCGATGCGGCGGTCATTGCCGATGGCAGGATCACCCATGTGGCTGCCAGCGTTGATCGCGGTGGTTCGCGCACTTCAGGGGTGAAGTTCCTGTACTGGGTGGAATTCACTACCAGCAGCGGGCAAGTGATGCGGTTCTTGGCAGGTCGTACCAGCCGTCGTGCCTACATGACGGGCGATCATGTAGATGTGCTGTACCTGCCGGACCGCCCGGACAAGGCTCTGGTGTGTTCGCTCTCATCACCCTGGGGCCTGAGCGTCATACTGGGATTGGGCGGCGGCCCATTCCTGCTGGCGGTGGGATTTATGCACCTGCCGCAGGCGGCGAGGGCATGGCGGCGCAGGCAGCTCCTTCGACACGGGACACGGGTGCAAGCCAAGGTCCGGGCGATCAAGCGCGATCTCGGAGTATTTTCGGGGGGAAGGCATCCGTTCGTCATCGTCTGCGCCTGGCGCGATCCTGAAACCACTCGATGGCATGTCTTCCACAGTGCGTATCTATGGGCCGATCCCCGTGCACAGGTGAGTGGGCGTGAACTGGATGTCCATGTCATGCCGGGCAATCCGCGCTACTACCATGTCGATACCTCCTTCATTCGATCAGCGCCGGCACCTGCACGCTGATCGATCAACCCGGCAGCACCATGCCCACCCTCCTCAGATGTTTTTTGCTGTTTTTCTTTGCCGTGGGCCTGCTGACCCTTCTGGCCGCCGCCTGGCTGTTCGTGGACGTCCAGCGTTTCGCGCGCAAGGCCGTTTCCGTAACCGGAACGGTGGTGGCCGTCCAGGCAGAGGATGCCCGGTCGGAAATGGAGGGGATGCCCGCACGTGACATCACCCTGCATCGCCCGGTGGTGAGGTTCCAGACCGCACAGGGGCAGATGATTCAGTTCACCGCGTCCTTTGCTACCGGGGCACCACTGTACGTGGTCGGCGAACAGGTACAGGTGCTATATCCCGGCGGCATGCCTTCCAAGGCTCGTATCCAGCACCCGGGATTGCGCTGGGGCGCACCGCTGCTGTTGGCGCTGATGGGCATGGGGTTCTGCCTGATCGCCGCATGCGTCCATCGCCTGTGCGTGCGCTACTGGCCGATCCTGTTCGGCCCGCGTGACGGGGCATGTGGCTAGGCTGGGCATCGTAGTGGCCCACTTGGCCTGAGCGTGCTGCACGGCGGGCGCTGGCGTTGCAAAATCGAGGTATTCCTTCCGGAGCCCACCCATGCATCCCATCGAAAGCGAACGCCTGCGGCTGCGCCGCCTGGAACCAGACCGGGATGCTGCGCCGATGCTGGCACTGCTCAACGATCCAGGCTTCCTGCGTTTCATCGGTGATCGCAACGTGCGCAGCGAGGAGCAGGCGCGGGAGTACATCGCGCTGCGCGTGCTGCGCAGCTATGCCTTGAACGGCTTCGGCATGTATGCGATCGAGCGCCTGGCCGATGGCGCGTGGCTGGGTAACGCCGGCCTGGTGCGGCGTGATGGCCTGCCGGGGCCGGATATCGGCTATGCGGTGCTGTCGGAGTTCACGGGGCAGGGCTATGCCGGCGAGGCGGCGCAGGCGGTCTTCGCGCATGCCCGTGCGGAGCTGGGCATCGAGGATCTGTACGGCATTACCGACCTGGACAATGTGGCTTCCGGACGCATCCTGCTGGGGCTGGGCATGCACGAACGCGGCGTGATCCAGCTGCCGGGCGTGGACAGCGCGAGCCGGTTGTACGCCACGCCGGGGGCGGCGGTGGTTCAACAGCCAGCATGAGCCGGTGGGGTATGGTGCAGGTCTGTTTTCCTGCACGGATGCTTCGATGCTGATCAACGCGTATTCCACCCTCGGCCCGGTGCTGGCACCGCCACCACAGGCCGGGAGTGCCTCCGTCCGTGGTCTTGATGACCCCGCACTGGCCCCGCACCTCGGCGGCTTCGTCAACTACGTGCTGGGCCATGGCGACGGGCAGATGACCGCCGCGCGCTATCACCTGATGCGGCACGTCCAGCGCGTGCGCCAGCACTATCTGTTCGAGCTGGCCGAGGCTGATCTGGAGGCGCTGCAGCCTTGGCTGCTGCAGGCCAATGCGGTGTGCTTCCTGGAAGATGGCAGCGTCCGCGATCCGGCCGGCAGGGTGCTGTTGGGTGACGCGCCCGATCCGCAGGCGCAGGTGCCGTATCCCGCCGATGCCGGGCAGCGCCGTGCGCGCAGCCAACAGCAGTTGCAGGCCCACGAGCTGCGTGTCCCGCCGTCGTTGCCACCTGTGCTGGGTGCGGCCGAGGCACAGCTGCGCGCGCCTGCCCAGGTCTGGGCCAGAGCGCAGGCGCTGCTGGCGTGTACGCTGCGCGCCGAGGCGCTGCAGGCCGGTGACCCACCGTTGAGCCTGGCCGAGTTGGCCGAGCGCCTGCCGGCGCTGCCCGAGGCCTTGAGCCCGGCCGAGGCCGCTTTCATCGCGCACGGGGACGCCGAGGCGGCTCTGCCGTTCGGCTGGCGCTACGAGAGCCTGGCCGTGCTGCTGTGGGCGCTGGGCCTGTCCGAGGCGCTGCCGTGGCCGCAGGCGACCTGTGCCGTGCCGGATGTGGTGGGTGCCTTGTTGCAGAAGGCTGACAGTGGCAGCGAGCTTGCGACCCTGCGCGATACCGCCGAGCTGCTGGATGCGCTGGATCTGCACTACCGCCTGCACTGGGTTGCGCGTGAGGCCCAGCGCCAAGGTGCACCGATGCCCGGTGCGCTGGAGGGCGGCGTGATCTACGAGCGCCACTACGCGCTGAACTGGTTGTTCTGCTTTGAACAGGCCGACTGGGACGACGTCGATACGCCGACCTGAGTCTGCAGGGCGAGGGCGGTCAGGCCGCCCTCGCTGGCATGGGCACCGTGCCGACCAACGGTCGGCACCCACCCTCTCAGCTGCGCAGTTCCGCCAGCTGCGCCTGCAGCTCGGCCACGGCCGTTTCCAGCTGGGCCACGCGCTCGGCCAGGCCCGGATCGGCCGCATCGCTGCTGCCCCCGCCACTGCTGGCGTACTTGGCCGCCAGCGCGGCACCATCCACTTCACCGCACAGCAGGTGCATGTAGCGGTCTTCGCGCTGGCCGCTGGTGCGCGGCAGCACCACCAGCAGCGCGCGCTGCTGCAGGCGCTCGATGGCGTGGCGGGCTTCGTCGATATCCGCGAACCGGTACAGACGCTCGCTGCGCGACACCAGCTCGCCCAGGGTCTGTGGACCGCGCAGCAACAGCAGCGCCAGCAGCACGGTCTGCTGCCGGGTCAGGTCCAGCGCGGCCTGCAGGCGGTGCTCGTAGCGGTCGGCGCGCGAGGAGAAGTGCTGGCGGGCCAGGCCCAACGCCTCCAGCTGGCGCAGCGCGTGCTGCACGCTGCCGGCGTCTACGTTCATCACCGGCTCGCGCGCGGTCTTCTGGTTGGCCGCCGATTGGGCGGCGTTGACCGTCAGCGGGTAGGTGTCCGGCGTGGTTGCCTCCTTCTCCACCAGGCAGCCCAGCAGGCGGGCCTGCACGGCGTCGAGCAGGGGGACGTCGGGGGTCTGGGCGGAATCGGTCATGGCGGCCTCCGGAAGGGCAACGGGTCAACCGCCAAGCATAGCCGTCCCGAGGCCGCCTTTGCCGGTAAAATGCGCCGGTATATCTGATTGCCGGTGAATCCATGCGTCGTCCTGTTTCCCTGTCCCTGACCCTGCTCGCCACCGCGGCGCTGGGCCTGTCCGCCTGCAAGCGCGTGGACGCGCCTGCTGCCGAAGCCGCCGCGCAGGAGGCCCCGGCCGCTGCCGCCAAGGCCGATGGCGCGCGTGATGCCACCGCCAACGACAACCTCAACGCCGTGCTTTGGATGCAGCGTGCGCAGGAGTACAGGGCGATCACCGAGCAGACCTACCGGGCCGCCGCCGATCGCCTGGATGCGGCGCTGAAGGAGGCCCACTGGGACGCACTGGTGCCAGAAGAACGCGGCAACGAGGCCAAGGGCCTGAAGCCGGCCGTGGTGCTGGACGTGGACGAGACCGTGCTGGACAACTCGCCCTACCAGGCGCGCCTGGTGCGCGACGGCAAGGAATACGACGAGCTGAGCTGGGACCAGTGGGTGGCCGAAAAGAAGGCCAAGGCGATTCCGGGCGTGGTTGATTTCGCCAAGGCCGCCAACGCCAAGGGCGTGACCCTGCTGTACATCTCCAACCGTGCCGTGCACCTGAAGGACGCGACCCTGGCCAACCTGCGCGAGCAGGGCCTGCCGGTAGCCGATGACAGCGTGTTCCTGGGCCTGGGCACCGTGGTCGAAGGCTGCGAGCAGGCCGGCAGCGAGAAGAACTGCCGCCGCCGCCTGGCCGGGCAGAAGTACCGCGTGCTGATGCAGTTCGGCGACCAGCTGGGTGACTTCGTGGAAGTGACCACCAACACCAACGAAGGCCGTGACGCCCTGCTGCAGCAGTACCACGACTGGTTCGGCGAGCGCTGGTGGATGCTGCCGAACCCGACCTACGGTGGCTTCGAGCCGGCGCAGTTCAACAACGATTACAGCCAGTCGCGCCAGGCCCGTCACGACGCCAAGCGCGCCGCCCTGGACTACGCACCATGAGCCGCGCGCCACTGCCGCTGCGCGACGACGAGCGCCTGATCTTCGCGCTGGACGTGCCTGACCGCGCGCAGGCGCTGGCGTGGGTCGACCGCCTTGGCGACAGCGTGGCCTTCTACAAGATCGGCATGGAACTGCTCGCCTCCGGCGAGTACTTCCAGGTGCTCGATGAGCTGGCCCGCCGCGACAAGCGCGTGTTCGTCGACCTGAAGTTCTTCGACATTCCGGCCACCGCTGCGGCGGTGATCAAGCGCCTGTCGCAGTGGCCGGTCAGCTACGCCACCATCCATGGCTGGCACCCGGCCATGATGGAGGCGTGCGCCGCCGCCAACAGCGGCGACATGCGCCTGCTGGCAGTGACCGTGCTGACCTCGATGGGTCGCCCCGACCTCGCACAGATGGGCATCGACCGCGAACCGGTGGACGTGGTGGTCGAGCGCGCGCTGGCCGCCCAGGCCGCCGGCATCGATGGCGTGATCGCTTCGGGCCAGGAGGCCGGCCCGATCCGCGCTGCCACCGGCAGCGGATTCTCGATCGTCTGCCCGGGCATCCGCCCCGGTGGCCCGGTCGGCGATGACCAGAAGCGTACCGTTGGCGTAGCGCAGGCCTTTGCCGATGGCGCCGATGCCATCGTGGTCGGTCGCCCGATCCGCCTGGCCGCCGATCCGCAGGCCGCAGCGCGGGCGATCCTGCAGGAAATCGCGTCGGCTCTGGCTGCACGCTGAGCCCACAGCCGACGCCGGTCACGCCGGCACCACGAACGCCATCCCGATCCATGCGGGATGGCGTTCGCATTTGTGGGTCTGCAGTTGTCGCAGGCGGCGCCAGCCATGAGAACTGTGCGCAGGTTCGCGCTGTGGGCCTCTCCACTGCTCCCCAATCGATGCACCGGTACGGACCGCGGCCGCGCCGGTTCCAACCATCGACAGAGGAGTACAGGGAAATGTATCGCAGCACCTCTTTGTTCATCGGCCTGCTGTTGGCCGCGTCTGCCGTACCCGCCATCGCTGCGCCGCAGCTGCGCGATGCGCCGCGCATCATCGGCGGCGAAGCGGCGCCGGCCGACGAGTACCCGTTCATGGTCAGCATCCAGGGCATCTTCGACGGCGATTCGGACCATGATCGCCACTTCTGCGGGGGCACCCTCATCTCACCCTCGTGGGTGCTGACGGCCGCGCACTGCATGCAGGGCGAAGCGCCTGGTGGCATCGCCGTTGTCGGCAAGGTCACGGCCCTGTCCACTGACGCCGGACCACGACCCTCCAACGTCAAGGCGATCCACGTCCATCCGGCATTCAACAGCGGCAATTCGCTGGAGCACGACGTCGCCCTGATCCAGCTCAGCGCACCGCTGGTCGGCGCACAGCCGGTAGCACTGCGGCTGCGGCCCGACGCCAGCTATCTCAAGCCGGGCCGTGAATTCACGGTCATCGGCTGGGGAGACACCGACATCGGCGATGGCCGGGTCTATCCGACTCAGCTGCAGACCGCACAGGTGCCGTTCGTGTCATTCGATGAATGCCAGCAGGCGTACGGCGGTGAACTATCACGTGGCAAGGTGATCTGCGCCGGCCGCGAGGGCATCGACAGCTGCCAGGGGGATTCCGGAGGCCCGCTGCTGCTGCGCCTGCGTGAAGGCTGGACCCAGTTCGGTGTCGTCAGTTGGGGCGAGGGCTGTGCGCTGGCCGGCTATCCGGGGATTTATGCCCGAATCGCCGAAAAACACGCCGTAGATTTCATTGAAGCGGTTTGGCAACGCGATTGACACAATAAAATCAAATACATACATGGCATTACGTGAAGTGTTGCCTTAACTTGAACGGCAGCGTAGGATCGCCGCCATCCGGTCCTCGGGCCGGACATGTGCCACAACACTGTCCTCCGGCCCCGCGCCGGCTTGAAGAGCCTGTGATCCCCGTGATCCGGGCTCTTTTTTTATCCCGGTGGCGGCGCTGGGGTCAGATCCCTTCTGCCCGCAGCAGAGGAGATCTGACCCCCTTGGCTGGAAACCGTGACGTCCCGGCTTGCCGCTGTCACGTCGCAGGCCGCAAGATGCGGGCCGGTCCGGGGAGTCCGAATGCATGAGCGTGGCGGTGCGAGGAAAGTCTGCGCGTGGATGGGGGCTGGCGGCCATGCTGCTGCTGGCCGTGGCGGGGTGCCGCGAGTCTGCCAACGATCCGGCCAGGCCGGCGGCCGAGCCGGTGGCTGCAGTACAGGCGATGGCGTTGCGCCTGGCCGAAGATGATCTGGTCGGCTACGCAAAGCTGTCGGTGCCGCCGGGCCAGTACCAGCGCCTGCAGCAGGCGTGGGTGGAAGGCCACAGCCAGTGGCCGCTGACCGAGCTGCCACTGGGCGACCAGCTGCTGCCGATGTTGGCCGCACTGCGCAAGCCCGGTGCCAGCGCCGAACTGCAGCGCAGCTTCGATCGCCAGCTGGCTGGCCAGGCCGGCGCCGTGCGCCAGGCCGCACAGTCGATGGGCAACTTCGGCGTGCAGTACCTGCGCCACCAGAAGGGCTACACGCCCAGCCAGCAGGCCCACTACATCGCCCTGGTCGAGACCCTGGCGGGGTGGGCGCAGGCTGCCCCGATCAGCGACCGCGCACGTGCCCGCAGCACCATCGCCGCGCTGGTCGGCGCCGCCAGCAAGGTCGGCTTCGAGGATGAAGCCGGCCTGCAGGCGGCCGGCATGGAAGGCAGCCTGCAGCAGCTGGCGCCGTTCATCCACACCCTCAAGGCGGTGCTGGGCAGCTACGGACTCGGCGTGGACGACGCGCTGCGCAGCGTGCGCGGCGAACTGCTGTCGGTGGAAGGTGACAATGCGCTGGTGCGCCTGCACTACGACCTGGCCGGTCGCGAGATGACCCTGCAGCTGCCACTGAGCCGGCGCGAGGGCCACTGGTACCTGACCCGCACCCTGGCCGACACCGACGCGCTGCTGCGCAAGGCCGATGCGGCCCGCGCGGCTGCGTCGCCAGCACCGGCTGAAGCCCCCGCCGAGGGTGGGGAAGCGGCAACACCGCCGGCTAAGCCATAATGGCGCCGATGTCGAAACAGAACCCGCTGCCGTTCCCCGGCGAAGAATCCCAGTCGACGCCCGCCGATACGGTGCCGGCGTCCCCCTCGACCGGTACCGGCCCGAACCCGGTACCGCCGCCCGCGCACGCGCGTCCGGCCGGCCGCCGTCCACTGTGGGCCCGACTGCTCGGTCGCCTGGTCGAGCCGTGGCTGTCGCTGAAGATCGAACCGGAAGACCCGGGCCAGTACAACGATGGCCGCCCGGTCATGTACGTGCTGGAAGACTACGGCCTGTCCAACGCGCTGATCCTGGACAAGGCCTGCCGCCAGGCCGGCCTGCCGTCGCCGCTGGTGCCGCTGGCCGGTGATCCGACCGGCCGCAAGCGCGCCTATCTGGCGCTGTCGCGGCGCAGCTCCAGCAACTCGCTGATTCCCGAGCAGCGCGGCGCCAAGACCCACTCCGATTCGCTGGCCAAGGCCCTGCAGGCGCACCGCGTGCGCGATGACCTGGATGTGCACCTGGTGCCGGTGTCGATCTTCGTCGGCCGCGCGCCGGACAAGCAGAGCGGCTGGTTCGCAGTGCTGTTCTCGGAAAACTGGGCGCTGGTGGGCCGCTTCCGCCGCCTGCTGGGGCTGCTGCTGAACGGGCGCAATACCATCGTGCGCTTCGCCCCGCCGATCTCGCTGCGCAGCACCGTTGACGAAGGCCTGGAGCCGGAGCGCACGGTGCGCAAGCTGCAGCGCGTGCTGCGCACCCATTTCCGCCGCATCCGTGAATCGGTGATCGGCCCGGACCTGTCGACCCGGCGCCTGCTGGTGGACCAGGTGCTGGCCGCCGAGCCGGTCCGCGAAGCGATCGCCGCACAGGCCAAGCGCGACAACTCGAAGCCGGCCGATGCCTGGAAGAAGGCACACGCCTACGCCTGGGAAATCGCTGCGGACTATTCCAGCCCGGTAGTGCGCTCGGCCAGCTTCATGCTCAGCCACGTGTGGAACCGCATCTATGCGGGCGTGCTGGTGCACCACCTGGACAAGTTCAAGGCCGCCGCGCCGGGCCACGAAGTGGTCTATGTGCCCAGCCACCGCAGCCACATGGACTACCTGCTGCTGTCCTACCTGCTGTACGACCGTGGCATCGTGCCGCCGCACATCGTGGCCGGCATCAACCTGAACCTGCCGGTGGTCGGCACCCTGCTGCGCAAGGGCGGTGCGTTCTTCATCCGCCGTTCGATCCGTGGCAATGCGCTGTACTCCGCAGTGCTCAGTGAGTACGTCGCGCAGCTGGTGGCCGGTGGCTATTCGCTGGAGTACTTCGTCGAAGGCGGCCGCTCGCGTACCGGGCGCCTGCTGCAGCCCAAGGGCGGCATGATCTCGATGACGCTGCGTGCATTCCTGCGCCAGCCGCGCAAGCCGGTCCTGTTCCAGCCCATCTACATCGGCTACGAGAAGCTGATGGAGGGCGGCAGCTACCTGGACGAACTGTCCGGCCGGCCGAAGGAAAAGGAGTCGATCTGGTCGCTGCTGTGGGGCATCCCCAAGGTGCTCAAGCAGAACTACGGCCAGGTGGTGGTGAACTTCGGCGAGCCGATCGCGCTGAACGACGTGCTGGCCGAGAAGGCCCCGGAGTGGAAGGGCGAGGCGGTGTCCGAGGACGAGAAGCCAGCCTGGCTGTCGACCACGGTGGATACGCTGGCCGAGCGCATCCAGGTGCGCATCAACGGCGCTGCCGACGTCAACCCCATCAATCTTTTGGCGCTGGCCCTGCTGTCCACGCCGAAGCACGCGATGGGCGAGGCCGACCTGATCGCGCAGATCGAGCTGTGCAAGACGCTGCTGGTCGAGATGCCGTACTCGGACCGGGTGACGGTGACCCCGCACTCGCCGGAGCGGATCATCGCCCATGCCGAGGAGATCAACGTCCTCACCCGCATCAAGCACCCGCTCGGCGATGTGCTCAGCGTCAGCGGCGACACCGCGGTGCTGCTCAGCTACTTCCGCAACAACGTGGTGCACCTGTTCACCGCCTCGTCGTGGGTGGCCTGCTGCTTCCAGAACAACCGCCGCATGAGCCGTACCGGGCTGGTCCAGCTGGGCCGCACGGTATATCCGTTCCTGCAGGCCGAGCTGTTCCTGCCGTGGAGCGAGGACGAGTTCGCGCAGCGTATTGACCGCACCATCGACGTGTTCGTGCGCGAAGGCCTGCTGCAGAACGTCAACGATGACGACGGCGGCATCCTGGCACGCAACACCGGGCAGACCGACGAGGTGTTCCGCCTGCGGGCGATCGGCCATTCGCTGCAGCAGGCGTTCGAGCGCTACTACATCGCCATCTCGGTGCTGGTGAAGAACGGCCCGGGCGTGCTCGGTGCGGCCGAGCTGGAAAGCCTGTGCCAGCAGGCCGCGCAGCGCCTGAGCCTGCTCTATGCGCCGGCCGCTCCCGAGTTCTTCGACAAGGCCCTGTTCCGCGGCTTCATCCAGAAGCTGCGCGAACTGCGCCTGGTGTGGCCGGACGAGAACAGCAAGCTGCTGTTCGATGAACGCCTGGATGCCTGGGCCAAGGACGCCAAGTTCATCCTGGGGCGCGAGCTGCGCCACACCATCGAGCGGGTCAGCCCGGAAGCAGCGCGCCCGGACGAGCCTGCGCCGCAGGATTGAAGGTCGCGCCGGACAAGGCGGTGGGTGCGGACCTTGGTCCGCACACTTCCACCCGTGCCAACCAAGGTTGGCACCCACCAGGACGGTCTTTAGGCCGGCTCGTCGGGAATCTGCAGGCTTTCCAGCCTGGCGATGCAGTCCTTCAACTGCAGCTTGCGCCGCTTCAGGCGCTTGGCTTCCAGTTCGTCCTCGCCGTTGGCCGCCATGCGGGTGATCTGTTCATCCAGCAGGCGGTGCTCGGCGCGCAGGGCGGCGAGGTGCTCGACGATCTCGGCGGGGCTGTAGGTATCCACAGCCTCCGAGCATACACAGCGTTGATGACTGCCGGGAGAGGGGAAACCCGACCCCCGGCCGGGGCGGCTCCGAGCCGTTAGAATGGAACCCATGAGTGCCGTGATTTCCCTTCCCGATCCCCAGCCGCGCGCCGCCCGCGATCCACGCGTGGCCGAGCGCGAGCAGCACAAGCTGGCCAAGCGCCTGCGCCGCCAGGTCGGCGAGGCGATTGCCGACTTCGGCATGATCGAGGCCGGCGACAAGGTCATGGTCTGCCTGTCCGGCGGCAAGGACAGCTACACCCTGCTGGACGTGCTGCTGCAGCTGCAGAAGAAGGCGCCGGTGCCGTTCGAGCTGGTGGCGGTGAACCTGGACCAGAAGCAGCCGGGCTTCCCCGAGCACATCCTGCCGGAGTACCTGGCCGGGCTGGGCGTGCCGTACCACATCATCGAGCAGGACACCTATTCGGTGGTCAGCCGGGTCATCCCGGAGGGCAAGACGATGTGTTCGCTGTGCTCGCGCCTGCGTCGTGGCGCGCTGTACAACTACGCCGAGACCCACGGTTTCACCAAGATCGCGCTGGGCCACCACCGCGACGACATGGTGGCCACGTTCTTCATGAACCTGTTCCACCACGCCAAGCTGGCGGGCATGCCGCCGAAGCTGCGCAGCGACGACGGCAGGCACGTGGTGATCCGGCCGCTGGCCTACGTGCGCGAGCGCGACATCGTCGACTACGCGCAGGCGCGCCAGTTCCCGATCATTCCCTGCAACCTGTGCGGCAGCCAGGAGAACCTGCAGCGCCGCCAGGTCGGCCTGATGCTCAAGCAGTGGGAAAAGGACCATCCGGGCCGCATCGAGCAGATCGCGCGCGCCATGGGTGAAGTCCGGCCCTCGCAGCTGGCCGACACCACCCTGTTCGACTTCATGGCGCTGGGCCGTCGCGACGACACGCCGCTGCCCGACGCCCATGCCTGGCTGGCCGGCTCCCCGGCCGACGCCGACGCAGATCCCGAGACGCCCACCGTTTAAGGTCGGTCGCCCTTCCTCTTCGCCATCCGGAATTCCATGTTCTTTCGCAACCTGACGTTCTTCCGTTTCCCGACCACCACCGATTTTTCCGAAGTCGATACCCTGCTGCCGCACGCCGTGCTCAAGCCTGTCGGCGCGCTGGAAATGAATTCGCGCGGATTCATTTCGCCGTTTGGCCGCGAGGAGAAGGAACTGCTGTCCCACCGCATCGCCGAACACCTGTGGCTGACCGTGGGTGGCGAGGACAAGATCCTGCCGGCGGCGGTGGTCAACGACCTGCTCGAGCGCAAGCTGGAGGAGATCGAGGAGAAGGAAGGGCGGCGCCCGGGTGGCCGCGAGCGCAAGCGCATGAAGGACGATCTGCTGCATGAACTGCTGCCGCGCGCCTTCGTGAAGTCCTCGCGCAACGACGCCTTCATCGACCTGCAGCACGGCTACGTGGCGGTGGATACCTCCAGCCGCAAGACCGGCGAATACTTCATGTCCGACATCCGCGGGCTGCTCGGCAGCTTCCCGGCGATGCCGCTGAACGCCGAAGTCGCGCCGCGCTCGATCCTGACCGGCTGGATCGCCGGCGAGCCGCTGCCGACCGGGCTGAGCCTGGGCGAAGAGTGCGAGATGAAGGATCCGGTCGAAGGCGGCGCGGTGGTCAAGTGCCAGCACCAGGAACTGCGCTGCGACGAGATCGACAAGCACCTGGACGCCGGCAAGCAGGTGACCAAGCTGGCGCTGATCTTCGAAGACAACCTGTCGTTCGTGATCGGCGACGACCTGATCGTGCGCAAGCTGAAGTTCCTCGACGGCGCCCTGGACCAGCTGGAGCATGCCGACGAAGACGGCCGCCGTGCCGAGTTCGATGCCCGCTTCGCCCTGCAGAGCGCCGAGATCCGCCGCCTGTTCCTGTTGCTGGAAGAAGCGTTCAAGCTCAGCAAGGCTGACTGAACAGGCAGCCCGACGGTCGCCGGTCATCCGGCGGCCCGAAGCAGCGCTATGCTGGGCGCATGAGCCGTCTGCTGCGCCGCCTGATCACTCCGACCCCGCCCGCCACCGTACAGCGCGACACCGTTCGCCTGCGCCTGGAGGATGCCGAGATCGAGGTGCTGCGCGTGCGCGATCCGCGCGCGCGCCGCATCAAGCTGAGCGTGGACGAGCGTGGCGCGCGGTTGACGTTACCACCGCGCGCAAGCCTGGTAATGGGCGAGCGCTTCCTGGAACAGCACCGCGACTGGCTGGCGCTGCAGCTGCGGCAGTACCAGGGGCAGGGCCTGCCGGCACCGCTGCAGCCCGGCGAAGACGGCGTGCTGCCATTGCGCGGTGAACTGTTGCCGCTGCGCTGGCAGGAAGGCCGCTACGCGCGGCTGGAGATCGACGCGCACGGTGCCTGCGTGCAGTGGCCGACCCGTGGTGGTGACGCCACGCTGCGCCGCCTGCTGCGCGAGTTCTATGAAGCGCAGACCCGCGCCGACGTCGGCCGCTGGCTGCCGAAGTACCTGCCCACCCTGCCGCGCGCCCCCAGCCGCCTGCGCCTGAAGGTGATGTCCTCGCAGTGGGGCTCGCTGGCCCCCGATGGCAGCATGGCCCTGGACCTGGCCTTGGTGCTCGGTCGTCCGGAAGCGTTCGAGTACGTGCTGGTGCACGAACTCTGCCACCTGATCCAGCCGAATCATTCGCCCGCGTTCTGGCATGAAGTCGAACAACGCTTTCCCGCCTGGCGCGAACAGCGCGACTACTTCCAGCTGGAAGGTCGGCGACTGAAGGCGATGCTTCGCCAGCTGTTGTAGAGCCGAGCCGATGCTCGGCTGACGCGTGCAGCGCGGGGTTCCAGTCATCACGTTGAAGAGCAGCCGAGCATGGCTCGGCTCTACAGAAGAGCGCGCGCAGCGCGCGACCCGCTCCTGCTCTTCCTTCTTTCTTCCGTGGTGGGCACACCGGAAACTGTCGAAGGACGGGATGGGTGGGATTGCGGGGGTGTCCGCGGCATGGATGCCGCGGCCAAGCCCCCAGGGACGGGTTCACGGCGTCCCCCGCAATTCCACCCATCCCGGCCAACCTCATGATCGTGCAGCCCCCACCCACCACGAGGGGCGCAGCCGTTGGCCGAAACCCTCACCCCGCCCGCAATGCCGCTGCGGCCGCCCAGCGTGCCGCCACCCGCGGCGCGGTGATGCACACCGCCTGGTCGGTCACCGTTGTCACCGCGCGCTCCAGCAGCTGGATATCGGCCTCGTGCTGGCGTGCCACATGCGGGTCCTCGAAGAAGATCGCGCGCTGGCAGCGCCCCTCCAGCACACGGTCGGCAATCTGCGCATCGCCGCCCATCGGGCCACTCTGGTAGCGCGTCACCCACGGCGTATCGCTGGGCCAGCCGCGGCTCCAGGCCAGTTCGTTCAAGCGCTGGCCGGTGGTGCCGGTCGCCACGCGCTCGCCGAACCGTGCCAGCACATCGAAGTGCTCGTCAGCGAAGGCCAGCATCGCCGGCTTCATCGCGTCGTGCGCGATCAGCGCCAGCGTCTGGTGCTGGAAGGCATGCAGATCGTCGGCACCGGCATCAGCAGCCAGCCCGGCGTGGATGCGCTCCACCTCGATCCAGTCACGCGCAGTGGCCACGGTTGAAATGAACGGCTTGCCGTGGATCACGCACTGCCGCTTGAGCGCGGTTGCCTCCGGAAACACCGAGGAAGGATCGACCGGGTCGATCAGGTAGATCGCACCGTCCAGAGTGCGCTCCGGCCCCATGCCAACCACTTCGGCCACCAGTTTCATCAGGCCACCCTCGCGGCCGTAGGGGTAGCGGTGCAGGCCACCGTAGCCGGCCAGGAAGCCCTGCCGTTCGATCGCATCGTGGGTGCGCCCGACCGCGTGCAGCGATACCCCCAGTTCACGCAGCCCGGCCTCGCTGGCACGCAGCCAGCGGAACAGCGCGGCGCGCGCATCGTGGTGATGGAGACGGTTGGCGGCCAGGCCGATACGCATCGAGCGCTCCGTAGGGACGGGTAGAAGCGGCAGTGTATGTCGGCATTCGCCGATAGGGATGTTTTTCGAATTTTTCTCATTGTCGCGGAAGCGCGCCTCGCTAGCGTGGCTGGCAGCGGTACCGCTGCGCGGCCGTGGTTCCTGCCCGCGAAATGAGGATGTCTACCGTGAATGTCGCCGGCCGCCGCACCGTCGCCGCTGTCATGGCATCGCTGTTGCTGCCCGGCATCGCTGCTGCGTCCGGCTGTGCGAGTCCACTGCAGGTGGCATGGCGTTCCGATCGGCCGCCGCTGTCATACAACGCGCAGGGCGATCTTGCGGGGTTGGCTGCGGATTACCTGCCGCTGCTGGGCCCGCAGGCAGTGCAGCATGCGCAGCCATTGCCCGCAGCGGTGCTCACCGATGACCCGCTGCCGGCTGGCACCCAGGTGCTGCTGGGCTGGCCGCGCGCACAGCTGCCGACCGGCTGGGTGGCCAGCAGTCCCTACCTGGAAGTGCCACAGGTGATCGTGCGGCGCGAGGGTGCAGCGCCAGTGCTGGGGTTGGAGGGACTGCGTGGCCGCAGCGTGGCCAGCCCGGACCGGCTGCCGCTGGACGCATTGCTGGCCGAACAGGCCCCGGGTGCGCAGCTGCTGGCACCGGCGCCGCTGGACCACGCGCTGTCACTGCTGCGCGCCGGGCTGGTCGATGCCGTGGTGGCCAATCTCGCTGAAGTCGAAGCCGCGCTTCGCGCCGTGCCGGGTGACCCTCTGGTGATCGCAGCACCCGCGGGCTTCGGCGATGCACTGGTGCTGGCCGCCGTACCGGCCTGTGCTGCGGTGGTCGCTGCCTTCGACCGGGAGCTGCAGCGGGAGGGCGATGCGCGTCGGGCGTCGGTTCGCAGTGCCTGGCTGCCGGACCTGCCACGTGCGCGGCCCGCCGGTTCGGCACTGCGCTGGCTGGTGCCGGTGTCGCTGATCCTGCTCGCGCTCATACTGCTGCATGCCTTCGGCTACTGGCGCGTGCATCGCGAGAGCGTGCGTCGCCGGGTGCTGGAGCAGCGCTTGCATGAAGTCACCGCGAACCTGCCGGCGGTGGTCTACCAGGCGCGCCGTTCGGCAACCGGCCACTACAGCCTGGCGCAGATCGCCGGCGACGTGCAGGCGCTGTTCGGCGTAGCCGTGGAGACTGAGCGGATCGACCATCTGCAGCTGCTGGCGGCCGTGCATGCCGGTGACCGCAGCCGGGTGATGGCGAGCATCGAAGCGGCCGCGCTCGTGCGCGGTCCGATCGACGTCACCTTCCGCACCCGGGCGGCGCAGGGCTGGCGCTGGGTCCGATCACAGGGACGACCGTTGCCGTGCGATGACAGCAGCGTGGAGTGGAGCGGCTACTGGATGGACGTCAGCGAAGCCCAGGCGCGCGCAACGGCGTTGGCCGAGGCGCGCCGCGCGGCCGAGCAGGCGGCGCTGGCCAAAGGCCATTTCCTGGCGACCATGAGCCACGAGATCCGCACGCCGATGAGCACCCTGCTGGGCATGCTGGAGCGGCTGGCTGGCACGGACCTGGATGCGGGCCAGCGGCAGGTGCTGACAACCGTCGGTGACGCTGCGCAGATGCTGCGGCAGATCCTCGACGATGTGCTGCACAGCCAGCGCCTGCAGCCGGCGCCCCTGCAGCTGCGTCCGACCGATCTGGCGGCGCTGGTGTGCGCGGTGCAGCAGCTGTTGATGCCCGTCGCGGCCAGCCGCGGGCTGCACCTGTGCAGCGAGATTGACCCGACGTTGCAGCCCTGGTCGCTGGCTGACGGGCTGCGCCTGCGGCAGGTCCTGTTCAACCTGGCCGGCAACGCGCTCAAGTTCACCCTGCAGGGAAGCGTGGTGTTGCAGGTCCGCGTGCTGCAGCAGCGCGACGGCGGCCAGCGACTGCGCCTGCAGGTGACCGATACGGGCGTGGGCATCAGCGCGGAGCGGCAACAGGCGGTGTTTGCCGCCTACGAGCAGGCCGAGGCGTCGACCACGCGCCGTTTCGGCGGCAGTGGTCTGGGGCTGTCGATCTGCCGGGAGCTGGCGACGTCGATGGGCGGGCGTCTGCACCTGCGCAGCGTGCCCGGCAAGGGCACCACCGTGTGGCTGGAGCTGGACCTGGCGGCCTGTGCGGCCCCCGCTGCGGGACCGGCGACGGCACGGCCCGCGCAACGACCGTTGCCGCCGGCGCGGGTGCTGGTGGCCGAGGATCATCCGACCAACCTGCAGTTGCTGGCACAACGCCTGTGCGAGCTGGGACTGCAGGTGCACGCCTGTAGCGACGGCCTGCAGGCATGGGAGGCCTGGCAGGCGCAACCGTTCGACCTGGTCATCACCGACTGCCACATGCCGCACATGGATGGCTTCGCGCTGGCCCGGGCGATCCGTAGCGACGCCTGCGCCACCCGTGCGCGGGTCCCGATCATTGCGCTGACTGCCAGCGTGCTGGAGCGCACCCGTGAGGCCTGCCGTGATGCGGGCATCGACCATTTCCTGGCCAAGCCGCTGGAGGTGCACGAACTGCGCGCGCTGCTGGAAGTGCTGCTGTTGCCGGACTCAGTGCGCCAGTAGGCGGACGATGCTGGCAGCGGCGTCGCGGCCTTCGGCCACCGCGGTTACCACGAGATCGGCACCACGCACCGCGTCACCACCGGCGAACAGGCGTGGATGCGCGGTCTGGAACGGCAGGCGGTCCTTGCCACCGGCGAGGATGCGGCCATTGGGCTGGCCTTCCACCCCCAGTTCCGCCAGCCACGCCGGCACGCTCGGCGAGAAGCCGAAGGCGATGATCACCACGTCTGCCTCCAGCAGCGACTCACTGCCTTCGATCGGCACCGCGTTCTGGCGGCCATTGGCATCGGGCTCGCCCAGCCGGGTCTCGACCACGGTCACGCCGATCACCTCGTCGTCGGCGCCGGCTTCGATCGACAGCGGCTGCCGGTTGAACAGGAAGCGCACCCCTTCCTCGCGTGCATTGGCGACTTCGCGCGCGCTGCCGGGCATGTTGGCTTCGTCGCGGCGATAGGCGCAGGTGACCTTGGCCGCGCCCAGCCGCACCGCACTGCGCACGCAGTCCATGCCGGTATCGCCACCGCCCAGAACCACCACGCGCTTGCCGTTGAGATCGGGCAGGGCGATGGTGTCTTCCCAGCCGGCGATCGGCCGGCCCTTCGGATCATCGCCGCCGACGATGCGGCTGTTCTGCACCAGGAACGGCAGCGCCGGCAGCACGCCCTTCAGGTCCTGGCCGACCAGGCCACCATCGGTATAGCGGTAGGCGCCGGTGCCTATGAACACCGCATCGTGGCTGTCCAGCAACTGCTGCACGCTGACATCACGGCCGATCTCCACACCGAGGCGGAACTGCACGCCCATGCCTTCCAGTACGTCACGGCGGCGATGGATCACATCCTTGTCCAGCTTGAAGCTGGGAATGCCGAACTGCAGCAGGCCACCGATCTGCTCGTAGCGGTCGTAGACCACGGCGGCAATGCCGGCGCGTGCCAGGCGGTCGGCACAGGCCAGCCCGGCCGGGCCGGCACCAATCACCGCCACACTGTGGCCGGTCGGCTGCACCGCGCCCAGGTCCGGGCGCCAGCCACTGGCCAGTGCGGTATCGACGATGTACTTCTCCACCGCGCCGATGGTGACCGCGCCGAATTCCTCCAGCGTGCAGCTGCCTTCGCACAGCCGATCCTGCGGGCAGACCCGGCCGCACACTTCCGGCAGCGGATTGGTGCTGTGGCACAGCGTGGCGGCCTCGTGGATGCGGTTTTCCTGCACCAGCTGCAGCCACTGCGGAATGGCGTTGTGCACCGGGCACTTCCAGCTGCAGTACGGGTTGCCGCAGTCCAGGCAGCGGCCCGCCTGGTACTGGGCGTCTTCCTTGCCGAACTTGCCGTACAGCTCGCCCCAGTCGCCGGACGTGCGCAGTTCCACCGGGATGCGCTGCGGCATGGTGCGGGGCAGGTCGAGGAACTGGAAGGCGTGCTTGCGGCTCATGGCGGACTCTGGAATGCGAGGGGGAACGTTGCCGGCCAGCGGCCGGCACTACGTGATCCTGGGTTGCCGGCCAGCGGCCGGCACTACCGTTATGCGGCGCGTCGCAGGGTTTCGGTCAGCGACTCGATGCTGGCGGCCTTGGGTTTGACCAGCCAGAACTTGCCGATGTAATCGCGGAACTCGTCCAGGATCTGCTGTGCCCAGATGCTGCCGGTCAGCTCGCGGTGGCGGCCGATCAGGCGGTGCAGGTGCTGGCGGTAGTTCTCGAAGCCTTCGGCGGAGACGCGATGGATGTCGATCAGCTCGTGGTTGTAGCGGTCGACGAAATCGCGGTCCACGTCCAGCACGTAAGCCAGGCCACCGGTGAAGCCGGCGCCGAAGTTCAGCCCGACCTTGCCCAGCACCAGCACCACGCCGTCGGTCATGTACTCGCAGCAGTGGTCACCGGCACCTTCCACCACCGCCAGCGCGCCCGAATTGCGCACCGCGAAGCGTTCGCCGGCACGACCGGCGGCGAACAGCTCACCACCGGTAGCGCCATACAGGCAGGTGTTGCCGATGATGGCGGTGCTGCGTGCCTCGAAGCGGGCGCCACGCGGCGGACGCACCACCAGCCGGCCGCCGGCCATGCCCTTGCCGACGTAGTCGTTGGCTTCGCCTTCCACTTCCAGGTGCAGGCCACCGACGTTGAAGGCACCGAAGCTCTGCCCGGCGCTGCCGCGGAAGCGCAGTTCAAGCGGTGCTTCGGCCATGCCCTGGTTGCCGTGCGCGCGCGCCACCGCGCCGGCCAGGCGGGTGCCGATGCTGCGGTCGGTGTTGTGGATCAGGAAGCGGTGCTCGCCACCGCGCTTGTGCTCGATGGCCGGGGCCAGCAGCCCATCCATCTGCGTGGCCAGGCTGTCCGGCGATTCGTACAGGCGCTGCGCGGCGCAGTGGCTGCCTTCGTAGCGGCTGTCGGCCAGCAGCCGCGACAGGTCCACGCGCACGCCGTCACGCGGCGCGGCCTCGATCTGCCGCAGCAGGTCGGTGCGGCCGACGATCTCTTCCAGCGAACGCACGCCCAGGTACGACAGCCAGCCGCGCACTTCCTCGGCCAGCAGCCGGAAGAAGTTCTCCACGCGTTCGGGCTGGCCGGTGAAGTGGTTCTCGCGCAGGCGCTCGTCCTGGGTGGCCACGCCGGTGGCGCAGTTGTTGAGGTGGCAGATGCGCAGGTACTTGCAGCCCAGCACGATCATCGGCGCGGTGCCGAAGCCGAAGCTGTCCGCCCCCAGCAGCGCGGCCTTGACCACATCCAGGCCGGTCTTCAGGCCGCCATCGGTCTGCAGCAGGGTGCGCCCGCGCAGGTCGTTGGCCAGCAGCGCCTGATGCGCTTCGGCCACGCCCAGTTCCCACGGCACGCCGGCATAGCGGATCGAGCTGACCGGCGACGCACCGGTGCCGCCGTCATGGCCGGAGATGGTGATCAGGTCCGCACCGGCCTTGACCACGCCTGCGGCAATCGTGCCGACGCCGGCATGGCTGACCAGCTTCACCGACACCAGCGCGGTCGGGTTGACCTGCTTGAGGTCGTAGATCAGCTGCGCCAGGTCTTCGATCGAATAGATGTCGTGGTGCGGTGGCGGCGAGATCAGGCCGATGCCCGGGCGCGCATAGCGCAGGCGTGCGATCAGTTCGTTGACCTTGTGCCCGGGCAGCTGGCCACCCTCGCCGGGCTTGGCACCCTGCGCGACCTTGATCTGCAGCACCTCGGCATTGACCAGGTATTCGGCGGTGACGCCGAAGCGGCCCGAGGCCACCTGCTTGATCTTGCTGCGCTTGGCGGTGCCATAGCGTGCGGGATCTTCGCCGCCTTCGCCGGAATTGCTGCGGCCGCCGAGGCGGTTCATGGCGATGGCCAGTGCCTCGTGCGCTTCCGGCGACAGCGCGCCGAGGCTGATGGCTGCGGTATCGAAGCGCGGGAACAGGGCGCTGGCCGGGGCGACCTCGTCCAGCGGCACCGGCATTGCGGCCGGCACCAGTTCCAGCAGGTCGCGCAGCGCCGATGGCGGGCGCGCGTGCACCGCATCGCAGTACTGCTGCCACGCACGCGGGTCACCGCTGCGCGCGGCGCGCTGCAGGGTGGTGACCACGTCGGGGTTGTACATGTGGTACTCGCCGCCGTGCACGTACTTCAGCAGGCCGCCCACGTCCACGCCCTGCTGCGCATCCCAGGCCTGCGCGCACAGCTCGCGCGCGTCGGCATCCAGGCGTGCGAAGCCGGCGCCGCCGATGCGCGAGGCGGTGTCCGGGAAGCACATGTCCACAACCTCGGGTTCCAGGCCGATGATCTCGAACAGCTGCGCGCCGCGATAGCTTGCCACCGTACAGATGCCCATCTTCGAGATGATCTTCGACAGGCCCTTGTAGATGCCCTTGCGGTAGCGGCGGCCGATCTGCGACTGCTCGCCGCCCTTGCTGAGCTTGAGGATGCCGCGTCGGCCCAGGTCGAACAGGGTCTGGTAGGCCAGGTACGGATACACCGCGGTGGCACCGAAGCCGAGCAGGCAGGCCATGTGGTGCGGGTCGCGCGCGGTGCCGGTTTCGACGATCAGATTGACGTCGCAGCGCAGCCCCAGCCGCGAGAGGTGGTGGTGGATGGCGCTGGTGGCGAGCAGGGCATGCACCATCGGCCGACCGGCCACCGGGTAGCGGTCGGACAGCAGCAGCATCACCATGCCCTGGCGCGCGGCCTGCTCGGCCTCGCTACAGATGCGCTCGATGCCGGCACGCAGGCCCTCGTCTTCGCTGTAGGACAGATCAAGCAGGCGGTTGGCCTGCACGTACTGGTCCATCTTCAGCAGCTGGCGCAGCTTGCGCTGGCTCAGCACCGGCGAGTTGAGGATGACGTGGTTCACCGTCTCCGGGCCGGCATGGAAGATGTTGGTCTCCTTGCCGAGCTGGGTGGACAGGGACATCGCGCAGTCTTCGCGCAGCGGATCGATCGGCGGGTTGGTGACCTGCGCAAAGGCCTGGCGGAAATAGTCGTACAGCGGACGGCTGCGCTGGCTCAGCACCGCCATCGGTGTGTCGTCGCCCATCGAGCCGGTGGCTTCCTGCTCGGTCTCGGCCAGTGGCCGCAGCACCTGTTCCACTTCCTCGCTGCTGAGCTGGTAGAGCTTGTGATAGCTGCGCAGGGTGGCTTCGTCGAACGGTTCTTCCACCAGCGACGGGTCGATCAGTTCGGTCTGCAGGTAGGTCACGCCCTGCTGCAGCCACTGCTTGTACGGCGCGCGACCGCGGTTGATGCGGTCCACCGTGTCCGAATCGAGCAGGTCGCCGCGCTTGAAGTCGATGGCCACCATTTCGCCGGGGCCGAGCTTGCCCTTGCGCACCACGCGCTCGGTCGGCACTTCCCACACGCCGGCTTCGGAGGCGACCAGGAAGTGGCGGTCGGCGGTGAGCATCCAGCGCGCCGGGCGCAGGCCGTTGCGGTCCAATGTACAAACCGCATAGCGGCTGTCGCAGGCGACGATGCCGGCCGGGCCGTCCCACGGCTCGCTGTTGAGGCCGTGGAATTCGTAGAAGGCTGCCAGGTCGGGGTCCTTGAACTCCAGCGACTGGGTGGCCGGCGGCACCAGGATGCGCAGCGCCTGGATCAGCTCCATGCCACCGGCAACCATCAGCTCCAGCATGTTGTCCAGGCTCTGCGAATCCGAACCGTGCATGGAGATCACCGGATCGAATTCGGCGATGTCGAAGCGTGGCGTCTTCCACACCTTGCTGCGCGCCTGCGCCCAGCGACGGTTGCCTTCGATGGTGTTGATCTCGCCGTTGTGGGCGAGCATCCGGAACGGGTGCGCCAGCGGCCAGCGCGGCAGCGTGTTGGTGGAGAAGCGCTGGTGGAACACGATCGCGCTGGAGGCCAGTTCGCGGCGTTGCAGGTCGGGGAAGAAGCGGCTGAGCTTGTCCGGCAGCACCATGCCCTTGTAGCTGATCGCATCCGGGGTGAGGGTGGTGACGTAGAAGTCGGCATGGTCGCGCAGCTGCTGTTCGCTGCGGCGACGGGCCAGGAACAGCGCCAGCGCGAAGCCGGCATCATCCTGGCCGACGCCGGCATCGACGAACACCTGCTCGATGCGTGGCAGGGTGTCGCGCGCCAGCTGGCCGCAGACGCTGTCGTCGGTGGGTACCTCGCGCCAGCCGGCGACCTTGCAGCCGACCGCTTCGACCTGCGCCTGCAGCTGCGTGCGGCAGGCGTGTGCAGCCTCGGCATTGTGCGGCAGGAACACCAGGCCGGCAGCGAAGCGCGCGGCGACGGCGATACCGGCTTCACTGGCCAGCAGTTTCAGGAACGCATCGGGGCGGCGCAGCAGCAGGCCGCAGCCATCGCCGGTCAGGCCATCAGCGGCGACGCCGCCACGGTGGGTCATGCGCGAAAGCGCGGCGATGGCGGTATCAACCAACAGGCGCGAAGGTTGATCGTCGAGCTGGGCGACCATGCCAAATCCACAGGCATCGCGCTCGGAGCGCGGGTCGTAAAGCCCTTGGCGGTTGCGGGGGGCCATCTCTACCTCGATGCGTATAGGGTTGGCGGCGACACTCGTCCCCGCTCATTCCCTGGAGCGCATCGTGAGGCCACCGGATGCCTCGACTAGATCACAGGTTGCTGCAGCGCCGCAATACACGGTTGCAGGTGCAACAGAACGCGCCGGCATCCCGTGCCGGCGCGCGGACGGGCTCAGCCGCAGCGCACGCCGCTGACCAGGCCCTTGTCGTCCACTTCGATGTTCAGGCGGTCGCCGAGGAACTCCATGGTGGCGACGTCATTGGGCTTCATGACGCGCAGCTGGTGGGCACCGGCATCTTCCTGCGCCTGCTTGCCCAGCGCGTCGGCGTAGGCCTGGCCGACCAGGCTCTGCACCTGGCTGGCATCGCAGGTGCCGACCGGCGGTGCCTCGGTGGCCTTGCCGGTTTCGTCGGCCGGCGCCTTGGCGGCTTCGGCCGCCTGCTGGGCATGGGCAGTGGCCGAATCCTGTTCATCCAGCGCCGGAGCCTGGCAGGCGGTCAGGGCCAGCACGGCAGGCAGCAGCAGGGCGGAGAGCGAACGGGCGCGAATCGGGAACGACATCATGACTCCGGAAGGGATTGTGAAAGCCCGAGCATAGCGGCGAACCGACCCTCACGTGTTTGTCTTCTGTTATCGACAGGTTCGCGGCATCGCGACAGCGACACTGCGGTCATGCCAACCTCCTCTACCCCCGAACGACAGGCCGCGCGCGCGGCCGGCCTGCGCTATGTCGATGACACCCAGCCAGGCATCAGCCGGCGTCGCGCCGGCAAGGGCTTCAGTTACCGCGATGCCGATGGCCACGCGGTTCGCGATGCCGCCACCCTGCAGCGCATCCGTGCGCTGGCGATTCCACCTGCGTATACCGCCGTGTGGATCTGCGCCCACGCCAATGGCCACCTGCAGGCCACCGGCCGCGATGCGCGTGGACGCAAGCAGTATCGCTACCATGCCGATTGGGCGAAGGAGCGCGATGCCGGCAAGTTCGACCGCATCATCGCCTTTGGCGAGGCATTGCCCACGCTGCGGCGGCGGCTGTCGCGCGATCTGAAGCAGCCCGGCTTCCCGCGCGACAAGGTGCTTGCGGTGGTGGTGGCCCTGCTGGCCGACACCCTGATGCGGGTGGGCAACGAAAGCTATGCACAGGAAAACAAATCCTACGGGCTGACAACGCTGCGCAACCGCCACCTGGACCTGCTGCGCGGTGGTCGCGTGCGCATGCGCTTCCGGGGCAAATCCGGGCAGTTGCACGAGGTGGTGGTGGGCGATCGGCGGCTGGGCACGCTGGTGCGCGGCATCCAGCAGCTGCCCGGGCAGGCGCTGTTCCAGTACCGCGACGACGAAGGCGCGCTGCAGCCGGTGGATTCCGGCGCGGTGAACGACTACCTGCGCGAGGTGATGGGCGAAGACTTCACCGCCAAGGACTTCCGCACCTGGGGCGGCACGCTGGCGGCGGTACAGGCATTGGCCGCCACCGAACTGCCGGAACCGGCCAGCCAGCGCGCGCTGGCCAAGGCGCAGCGCGAAGTGGTCTGCCAAGTGGCGGCACGGCTGGGCAACACGCCGGCCGTGTGCCGCAAGGCCTACATCGACCCGTGCGTGTTTGCCGGCTGGGAGCGCGGTGAGCTGGCCTCGCTGGCCGGCCTGCGCGGCCCGCGGCAGTGGGAGCAGGCCACCCTGAAAGTGCTGCGCCGGGCGCGGCGGCTCAGTCGCAGTCGTCAGCCGCAGTAGATCGCAACGATGTTGTTGGTCCGGCCCTTCTCGATGGTCAGGCGGTCGCCGCCTTCGCTGGCCGGCGGCACCCTCGGGCCGTCGTGGCGCAAGACCCGCACGTGCAGGCTGTCGCTGTCCACGCGTGCGCGGGCCACGGTGGCGTCCGAGGCGGCCAGGCCCACCGCGCCGCGCACCTTGTCGCTGTGGCACTGGCCGGAAATCACGCCGTCGATCGGCTGCACCTGGGCCATCGGTGTGCTGCTGCAGGCGGCAAGGGCAAAGCAGGCGGCGGCGGTGGCGATGGCATGTTTCATGGAGGCACTCCTTGTTTGATTGCGTGCAGGGTGCGACGTCAGACGTGGTGGCGGAATGAATGCCGTGCACATCGTGGACACGGCGCGCTCACCGCCGCCAACAGCGTGGGTGGAGACACTGCAGGAGCGGCATGGGCCGCCCCCGGTAGTGCCGGCCGCTGGCCGGCAGCCCCTTTCCCTCCCGAGGAGACCTGCATGGCCACCACCAGGAAGACCCCCGCCCGCCGTAAGGCATCGCCGAAAGTGCGCAAAGGCAGCACCCCGACCAAGACGGTCGCCGACCCTGATCGCCCGCGCGTGGTGAAGACCGCAACCCGCAAGGCAGCCGCCAGTGATCCACGGGCGGCACGCGTCGCTGCACGGCAGCGGCGCCTGCAGGACCAGGAGAAGGCCAAGGACGCCCGCGCGGCCAAGAAGGCGAAGAAGTCCGCCACCCAGGCCGGCGCACGCCGGCAGCCGGAGGCGATGCCGGCACAGCAGCTGGCCAAGCCCGGGCACGAGCACGAACTGGAGCTGGCGCCCCGTTTCCTTGCGCCCGACTACGCGGGCAGCGGCAAGCTGCAGGGCATGCGTGCGATCGTCACCGGTGGCGACTCCGGCATTGGCCGTGCGGTGGCAGTGTTGTTCGCGCGCGAAGGTGCGGATGTGGCGGTACTGCACCTGGACGAGGCCGAGGACGCGGACATCACCCGCCAGCACGTGGAGCGCGAAGGCGGCCGCTGCGTGGTGATCGCCGGCGATGTGCGCGACCCGCGCTTCTGCAACAAGGCTGTCAAGCAGGTGGCCAAGGCGTTCGGCGGCATCGATATCCTGGTCAACAACGCCGCGTTCCAGCTGCACTGCGAGCGCCTGGAAGACCTGGAAGACGCGCACCTGCAGGAAACCCTGCAGACCAACATCGGCGGTTACATCCAGATGGCGCGTGCGGTACTGCCGCATCTGGGCGAAGGCGCCAGCATCATCAACACCGGCTCGGAAACGGGGATCTTCGGCAGCAAGGCGCTGATCGACTATTCCGCCACCAAGGGCGCGATCCATGCGTTCACCAAGGCGCTGGCCAGCCAGCTGCTGCCGCGCGGCATCCGCGTGAACTGCGTGGCGCCGGGGCCGGTATGGACGCCGCTGAACCCCGCCGACAAGCAGGCCGAAGACGTGGCGGAGTTTGGCAAGGACAGCGACATGGGCCGGCCTGCACAGCCTGAAGAGCTGTCACCGGCGTATGTGTTCCTGGCCTCTCCGGCCTGTGCCAGTTACATCAGTGGGGTGATCCTGCCGGTGATGGGCGGGCCACGGGGCTGAGTGATGGCGTGATCTGCCTGAATGCGGCGTGGCGGCGAAGGTGTGCGGTGCGTCAAAAAGCCCCAGCAGGTGGCTGGGGTAGGCTGACTCCGTACTGATCACGTCCAAGGAACGACCATGCCCGAGATGGATATCGATGCGGCGGCCAACGAAGTCGTCGCCCTGCTGCGACAGAACGACGCGCGCGCTGCAGCCGCCCGCCTGAACGCCCTGCACGACGGGCAGAGCGCCGTGGTGCAGGAAGCGCTGGATCGCTACGTGTCGGTGCGCGCCGCCACCGAGCTTGAGACATTGCGGCGCAGCGGAGGTGTTGCCGCAGCTGATGCGACGACGGTGAACCCGATGCTGGACCGTCTGAGCAACGCGGAGCGTCCACCACGGATGCCCGACGCGGCTGAGACCGCAGGCCTGAGCCAGGCCCAGCATTACGACGTTTATGGCAGCATCGTGGCCCAGCGCGGCAACACCGCGGCGAATGACGCGATGGCGACGCAGGACCGCGTGGTGCTGGGGCTGCGCGACGAGAACCGCACCACCGAGGCACGTGGGCGTGGCGTTTACGACGACCGCATCGTAGTGCTGTGGAAGGATGCGCAGGGCCAAGGCCATGTGCGCGAGTTCAACCAGGCCACGACCGAGCCGACCGCCCAGTACGACGGTCATGCCAAGACCACGCCGCGCAGCCCGGGGTTCGGCAATGTGGCGCCACGCACCAAGACCGAGGGTGAGGATGTCAACGGCGACCGGGTCAAGGACCTCGGACGCCTGGGCGAAGGCACTACGGAGATGCGCGCGACTACTCATCCACGCAATGGCCATCCCGATGAGTTCGCGCTGCGTCCTTCGCAGGATGCAATCACGGCGGGCACCGGACGGGTGGAGCGCGACAGCAATGGCGACGGCTGGTTCGATGCGCGCGATACCCAAGGCGTGCAGGACCTCAACGACACCTTCAAGATCCATCGCGGCAGCCGCTCCAACACCGATTCGGCCGGTTGCCAGACCATCGGCGGCGGCGAGTACGACGACTTCGTGTCGACGGTGCGCGGCACGCCTGGGCAGAACCGCTGGCAGTACGTGCTGACCTCGGTTGCACCCGGCCAGGCGCGCGAGCTGGGGCAGGATGTGCCGCTCGCGGCCAACGACGATCCCCGTCAGCCGCAGCATCGCGACCATGCCCTGCAGCAGCAGATCAGCACCCGCCTGCACGCCCTGGGTGGACGCTACGCCGAGCATGCCGACGACTACAGTCTGGTGATGCTGCGCGAAGCGAAGGCCGCGGGCATCACCCGGGTCGACCAGATCGTGGCCAGCAATCCCAGTGCTGGACGTGCGGCGGGCGAAACACTGTTCCTGGTGCAGGGCAGTGCGGGCGATCCTGCGGCGCTGCGCGCAGGGGTCAATGCAGCCGAGGTGCGCGACACCGCGGCGGAATCCAGCCTGCGCCAGCTGCAGCAGCAATCGCGCGAACAGGCGGCACCCACACCCGCGCCTGCACAACTGCAGGAAGCGCCGGTGATGGGAGGGCGTTGAGTGATGATCCGATCACACCTGAGTCTGACCGTTTCGTTGATGCTGCTGCTGGCCTGCAGCGCCTGCGCGCCCGCTGGAGAGCGCGTCGCACCGGTAGCGCCTGCCGCCAGCTCACCGGCGAAACCGGAGGCCTTGCCTGTGCAGACCCTGCCCGCTGATCGCGGATTGCCCGCACTGCCGGAAGCCTCTGGCAGCGCCCACCCCGGCGGCCGCTACGAAGCACTGCCGGAACCGGCCAGGCAGGTGCTGGCGCAGTTGAAGTGCAACGTGGAGGGCGCCAGCAACGTGCAGGTGCTTTCCATTCCAGCGCAGGGTGGCCAGCAGGACTTCATGGTTACCGACAGCAGCGGGCCGCGTTTCCGCTACTGGATGCGGTCGTTCTCCGGCAGTGGCGGTACCACCGGGTATCTGGTGCAGCTGCAGGACTGCCCGGCAACCACCACGGGCATGCGCGCCTACATCGCACAGGGAGCGGCACCGCTGCAGGATGTCACCGCATTGTTGCTGGCGCAGGCCGAGCTGCCTGATGCGGCGGCGATGGCGGCCTATCAGGGCAACGGCGCGGGCGATCTGTTCGCCTTCATCGGGCAGCTGGACAAGGTGCCGGTGCTGCGTTGGGCGGCCGAGGCCGATCCCGAACAGCCACTGGCCGCCGATGCGCGCAGCTTCGACCATGGCAATGCCATCCACGGCGGTTTCCTGCGCTGGAACCAGGATCACTTCGAAGTGTCCAGGACCGTGCCGGCCGGGCTATGGCCCTGCGATGGCAGCCCGCTATTGCCGTGCAAGGGCGACCCGTTCGTGACGGGGCGTTGAGGCATCGCGCGCATAGAAGTCGGCAATGCGCGGAATGAACTGCTGCGGATTGGCACCGACAAGATTGGTCAGCACCACTACCGCCACGCCGCGCTCGGGATAGATCACGAAGGCCGAGCGCGCACCGCCGATACCGGCCACCTGAAGGTCGGGCGACGCGCGCAGTACCGCCCAGCCACCCGCCCACCGGCCGGCACGGCCATCCGCCAGGCGCTCTGCGCTCCACATCCGCCGCAGGGCCGTCTCCGGCAACAGGCGGCCTTCGGTCAGCGCGACCAGCCAGCGCGCGGTGTCGTCGGCGGTGGTGAGGATGCCGCCACCCGCCCACAGCGAAGGCGGTATGTCGTAGAACCAATGCGACAGGCGGGACGGCGCATCTACAGCGTCGGTGGCACGCGGGGCCAGGCTGTACATCGTCGCCGCATCCGGAATCAGGTCGTAGCTGTCGCCGAAGGTGGTGCGGGCCATGCGCGCGCTGCTGAACTGGCCGGTGGCGAGGAAACGTTCGTAGGGCATGCCGGATTGCTGCGCGATGATCCGTGCCAGCAATACGTAGTTGGTCTGGTTGTAGGCGAAGCGCTGCCCAGGCGCCGCTTCCAGCGGTCGAGCTGTCACCGCCGCCCATGCCTGTGCTTCGGAACCTCCGCCCAGCAGCCCGTTCGCATCAAGGATGTCCGGAAGGCCGGAGGTATGCGCCAGCAGCTGGTGTACGCGTACGTCTCTCCACGCTGGCGGAAGATCACCCAGATATCGCGAGGCCGGCGCGTCCAGATCCAGTTGCCCCTGCTGGGCCAGCTGCGCGGCAGCCACGCCGGTGAATGCCTTGGTGGCCGAATTGAGCGGGAAGCGGGTGTCGCGCGAGGCAAGCACACCGTTCTCCACGTTGGCCAGCCCGTAGGCTTCGGAGAGCACGATCTGCCCATCCTTGACCACCGCGATCTGCAATCCCGGGATGCGCTGCTCCAGCATGATCTGGCGGATCAGGCGGCGGGTCTGGTCGTTGGCCTGGTCCTGGCTGGCAGAGACGGCGGCGAAGGGCAGGGCACTTATGAGCATGAGCAGGACTCGGAGCATTGGGCGGGACATGCGGAATTCCAGCGGGGCGTTGCGGATCGGATGCGGCGGGCGGGTCAAAGGTTTAAGCGCTCGGTGGTGCCTACCGTTCGTCGGCCCATGACTTCCGGGGGGTTGACTACAGATGTCGTCAAGCTGACAGTGACGACACGTGTAGTCAAGGGAGTGGTGTCATGCGCGGCAAGACCATCGGGGACCAGGAACTGGCCCTGCTGCAGTACATCGATGAACATGCGCCGGCCAGTGTCGGTGAGGTCGCCAGTGGCTACGGCGAGGCCCGTGGGCTGGCTCGTTCCACTGTGCTGACGATGATGGAGCGCCTGCGGGCGAAGGGGTATCTTCAGCGTCGGCAGCAGGACGGCGTCTACCGCTACCAGGCCACCCGTGGCCCGCAGAGCGTGCTGCAGGGCGCGGTGGCGCAGTTCGTCGACAACACCCTGCAGGGCTCGGTGTCGCCGTTCGTGGCCTATCTGTCGCAGCGGCAGAAGGTCAGCGACAACGAGCTGGCCGAGCTGGAAGCGCTGGTCGCCCAACTCCAATCGCGTCGCCACGAGGGCTGAGCCATGGACACCACGATGCTGATCCCGATGCTGGAACGCCTGGGCTGGACCAGCCTGCAGACCGTGCTGCTGGTGGCGCTGGTGTACGGCCTGTGCCGCGCGCTGCCGTCGCTGTCGGCGGCGACCCGCTGCCGCCTGTGGTGGCTGGTCTCGCTGCAGGCCGTGCTCGGCCTGTTCTGGAGCCAGCCGTTGCAGTTGGCCTGGCTGCCTGCCCCGCAGGCGGTGGCGATGACCGCGACCGACGTGGCCGCTGACATCGTCTACCCGCTGGCCCCGGAGGCCTCGGCACAGTTGCTGGCCGCGATGCCGATGCCTGCAGCGGACGCGCCGGCAGTGGCGTGGTGGGCCGTCGCACTGGCCGCGCTGTGGGCATCCGGCGTGCTGCTGATGGCGCTGCGTACCTTCGGTGAGTGGTGTCGCTGCCGCGCGCTGCTGGCAGCGGCCTATCCCTGCGAGGACCAGGCGTTGGTCCAGGCCCTGCAGCTGGCTTCCGATGCACATGGCGTGCGGCCTGCGCCGCGGTTGTGGATGAGCACGCAGGTGGACGCACCGCAGCTGGTCGGCCCGTTCCGCCCGGTGCTGCTGTTGCCGGCTGGCGAGAATGCCCTGCAGGGCGACGCGCTGGACCTGGCCCTGACCCACGAACTGCAGCACCTGCAGCGGCGGGACCTGCAGTGGGGCCTGCTGCCTGCGCTGGCCCAGCACCTGTTCTTCTTCCATCCGCTGCTGCGCCTGTCGGTGCGTGAATATGCACAAGCGCGCGAAGAAGCGGTGGACGCAGCGGTGGTGGGCCAGCACGCTGCCAGCCGCCAGGCCTATGGTCGTCTGCTGCTGCAGCTGGGGGTGGCACCGCAGCCGCACCTGGGCGTGGCCAGTGCCGCACCGGATGCCACCAGCCTCAAGCGTCGCCTGCTCTCGCTGCAGCCGCGCCGGGCCTGCCCGCGCATCCTGGCGATGGCGCTGACTGCTGTGGTGGTGGTGGTGGGCGTGGCGCCGATGCGACTGGTCGCAGCGCCGGTGTCGCCGGCACCGCCCGCGCCACCGGCGGCACCCAAGGTCGTGGCGCCAGCACCGCCGAAGGCTCCCAAGGCTCCGGCCGCACCGCCATCCGCCGCGGGCGTGCCGGCGGCCCCGGCCGCGCCTGCAGCACCGGCCGCGCCGGCCGAACCCGCTGACGCGACCGGGCCCGACGATGCCGATGTGGCCGATGTCGACGATGCCACGGGCATGGCCGAAGACGATGAAGGCGCGACGTCGGCCGCCACCTCCATCACCACCTACGGTCGCCTCGACCTGGGCAGGTCGCCCCGGGAGGCCTTCGTTCTGGTTGATGGTGATTCGACCTTCGCCAACGGCGGCATGGACGACGTGACGGTGGCCCGCAGGCAGCTCGGCAAGGGCCCGGCGTTGTGGTTCCGCCAGGGTGACAAGCGCTACGTGGTGCGTGACCCGATGCTGATCCAGACGCTGCAGCGTGCCTACAGCGGTGCCGTAGAGCTGGGCCGCCAGCAGAGCGAACTGGGCCGCCAGCAAAGCCTGTTGGGTCGCCGGCAGGGCGAACTCGGCAGGCAGATGGGTGAAATGGGCCGCCTGCAGGGCGAGGAATCGCGCCGCATCGCACTGATCGCCGCCGAGGCCGCGCGCAGTGCGATGGCCGCGCATGACATCAACCGCGAGGCGGCGGCGGAAGCGGCAAAGGCAGCGCGCGGTGCAACCAGCGACGTGGCCGTTGCGCGTGAGGCTGCACGCGAGGCCGCCGCCGAGGCACGCCGTGCGATGCAGGAAGCCCGCAGCGAGGCCGGGCAGTCCGGCCGCACTCGTGACATGCAGCGCCTGGCCAGCCAGCAGTCTGAACTGGCCAGCCGCCAGGCAGCGCTGGGCAGCCAGCAGGCCGCCTTGGGCGAGCGCCAGGCACGCGTGCATGCCCAAGCGTCGCAGCAGGCGCAGCAGGTGATCGCGCGCGCCTTGGCCAGCGGCAATGCCGAGCGACTCTGATCGGTAGTGCCGGCCGCTGGCCGAGGCGCGCGCGATCACCTGCTGCGCCTGCTGCGACGCTTGGGCATGCACGC
>NZ_JAXBQT020000014.1:36587-88877 GCF_047520755.2 Stenotrophomonas sp. FR010
GGGGTGCCGGCCAGCGGCCGGCACTGCCCTGGGGCGATCAACCGCAGCTGGCGCGCTCGATCCGGTTCTGCGCATCCACCTGCACCGTCACGCGGTCCTGGCGGAAGTCCATGGTCACCGCCATGCCCGGCTTGACCACCCGTGCACCGCGCGCGCCGCTGGCGGCCACCAGCTTCTTGATGGTGGCTTCGTCAGCCGTCTTGCCGGTGAAGGCCTCGAGCGCCTCCGGCTTGCATTCGTGCGCGGCGTCGGCCACGGGTGCTGGCGCTGGCGCGGCATCGAGGGCGGTGCTGCCGCCGGCGTGGCTGCAGGCGGCCAGTGGCAGGATGGCAAGCAGGGCAAGCGGATTGAGGCGCATCGTCGGGCTCCAGGCGTGGATGGTGGCGGCAGTGTCACCGCAACCACCGTCAGGGCATGTCAACGCGGCCCCGTGTCATTACTGCCCGACCAGCGCCAGTGTCTCGCGCTCGCGCTGTTCCTCGCGCACCAGCCGCTGCAGCAGCAGGGCCAGGGTCACCACGTCCTGGTGATTGTGGTCGGCCACCCGGCGCAGGTTCACCGCGTCGCCGCCTCGCAGGAAGCGCAACCACGCACCGGGTGCCTCCGAGCCCGGCAGATCGTCCTCGCGCACCACGCGCAGCAGCTGGCGTTCGATGGTGGACAGCTTGCAGTTCTCCCACGTGCCGCGATAGCGGCGGCGGGTGGGGTAGAGCAGGTCGACATGGTCCAGCGCGCTGATCGGGTCGCGTTGCCGGGCAAGCCGGTAACGCGCTTTCAGCAGCGGTGCGTCATAGCTGCGGCCGTTGTAGCTGCAGAACACGGTGGACGGTTGCAGCCAGCCGGCGAAGGTGGCCAGCATCGCGTCCTCGGCGGCCATGGTGGCCATCAGCAGCTGGCGGATGCGCAGGCCTTCGCCACGCTGCGGGCACACATGCCAGTCCGCAGCGCCGATCATGAAGGCGCGGGTGCCGGTGCCGCCGGCCAGGCCGGTGGTCTCGGTGTCGAAGAACAGCAGGTCACGTGCAGCCACGTGCTCGCCGTCGCGACGGGCGAAATCAAGCGACAGCGGTTGTGCCGGGATCGCCTGCGGCTGCAGCGATTCGATCAGGAACAGACCCGGTGCGATTTCCTCGCCCGGCAGCTGGCGATCCTGCGCGCTGGCCCGTGCCGGCGTGGCGCCGCTCCGCGTGCGCAGGCCGAGCAGGCGATGCAGGCTGCCAACTTCCGGCCGCCGCAGCGGTGCGGATGCCGGTGTGGGGGCTGCAGCGCCGGTCGGCTTGTGGCGGATTTCCTGTTCGACCCAGGCGAACACCGAACGCTCGGCCGGTGGTTGCCGCGCATCGTTGGCGGCCACGGGTGCCGGTGGCGCAGGGGGCACGTCCGGCACGGCCGGTGTGCTTGCCTTCGGGTCGCCGGCCTGCCTGCGCAGCAGGCGCAGCTTGTCCAGGCTCAGGCTCACGGTGCCAGCAGCTCCATCGGATCGCGCGTGGTCACCACCACGTCGGGTACGTGCCGGCAGGCCTCGGCGTCGAACAGGTCGAGCACGCGCAATGCCAGCGCACGTGGCGAGGTTTCATCCTCTTCCTGTGCAGCCAGCACCGGGCCGACGCAGGCCGGGCAGCCGGCCTTGCAGTCGCAGCGTTGCACCAGTTCGCGCGCGCGCTGCACCAGTTCGGCCTGGCGCTGCCACAGCGGTTCGCTGAGGCCGACGCCGCCGGGGAAGTTGTCGTACAGGTACACGGTGGGCACGAACTCCTGCAGCAGCTCCACCCCACCGGGATCGCCCTCGCTGCCGCGCAGCTGGCCGCGGCCGCTCTGGTCGGCGATCGCGAACCAGGAACCATCGCCGTTGCCCACCGACTTCTGCAGGTCGCGCGCATCGGCCATCACCGCCACGGTGGCGACGATGTGCAGCGCATACGCCGCACCGAGGAAGCCATCGAGCGCATCCTGCCTGCTGGCGAACGCGCGCAGCAGCAGTGCCTGCGGCAGCTGCCACCACACTGCGGTGGTGTGCAGTTCCTGGTCGGGCAGGTTCACCGGGCCGTAGCCGATGTTCTCGTGGGTGTAGTAGCGGATCTTCTTGTAGCCGGCCACGCGGCGCACCACGTGCACTTCGCCATGATGCGAATCGCCCCGGCCGGCCACGCCGCCATCGAAACGGTCCAGCACCTTGAGCTTGGTGAAGTCGATGCTGTCGGTGTAGTAGTCCACGTGGGTGCGGGTGACATAGGCCTTGCGGCCCTCCCAGTCGAGCGTCTCCACCTGGTAGGGCGTGGACTGCACCATGTGGATGGCGCCTTCATACAGCGTGAGCGCGGCGGCGGAGTAATCGACCTCGGCGATGATCTGCTGGCGGCCATCGCTGCGGTCGACCACCACGAAGTTGCCGTCGGCCACCGCACGCAGGCTGACCGCGTTGGCCGGATAGCTGTCGGCGATCCATTCCCAGCGCTCGCCTTCGCGGTGGATGACTTCGGTTTCGGCCAGCGCTTCCAGGAATACCTCCGGATCGATCGGGCCGAAGCCATCGCCGACCCGGAACGGCAGTTCAAAGGCCGCGCAGCGGATATGGTCGAACAGGATCAGCGGCTGGTCTGGCGCAATGCGCGCATGTTCGGGCGAGGCTTCGGCGAAGAAGTCCGGGTGCCGCACCACGTACTGGTCCAGCGGCTGCGAACTGGCCACCATCACGCCGAGTGCGGGTTGCTGGCGGCGACCGGCACGACCGAAACGCTGCCAGGTGGCGGCCACGCTGCCGGGGTAGCCATTGAGGATGACCACGTCCAGGCTGCCGATATCCACGCCCAGTTCCAGCGCCGAGGTGCTGACGATGCCGTCGATGTTGCCGGCACGCATCGCACGCTCGGTCTCGCGGCGTTCGGTGGGCAGATAACCGCCGCGGTAGGCGCGGATGCGGGGCGGCTTGCGCGGGTCGTGGTCGAAGATGTCCTTCAGGTACTTGGTCAGCACCTCGACCATCAACCGGGTCTGCGCGAACACCAGGGTCTTCAGCCCGGACTTGATCGCGATGCGCGCGATGCGGTTGCTCTGCGAGCGCGCCGAGGCACGCAGGCCCAGGTCGGGGTTGATCACCGGCGGGTTCCACAGCAGCACCTGCTTCGGCCCGGTGGGCGCGCCGGATTCGGTGACAGCGGTGACCGGTGCCTCGATCAACGCCTCGGCATGTGCCTGCGGGTTGCCGATGGTGGCCGAGCACAGGATGAACTGCGGTTGCACGCCATAGAACGCGCAGATGCGCTTGAGCCGGCGCAGCACGTTGGTGACGTGGCTGCCGAACACGCCGCGATAGGTGTGCACCTCGTCGATGACGATGTAGCGCAGGTTCTCGAAGAACTGTGCCCACTTGGTGTGATGCGGCAGGATGGCCTGGTGCAGCATGTCCGGGTTGGACACCACGATGTCGCCATGCAGGCGGATCGCCTGGCGCGCATCGCCGGGGGTGTCGCCGTCGAAGGTGAAGGCCTTGACGCCGAGATCGCCGGCACGATTGAGTTCCAGCAGCTCGGCCACCTGGTCCTGGGCCAGTGCTTTGGTCGGGAACAGGTACAGCGCCTTGGCCTTGTCCTGCATGGCCGCGCTGACCACCGGCAGGGTGTAGCACAGCGACTTGCCGCTGGCGGTGGGGGTGACGATGGCTACGTGCTCGCCGCGCTGGCTGGCCTCCCAGGCTTCGGCCTGGTGGCTGTAGAGCTGCTCGATGCCACGTGCCTTCAGTGCAGCGGCCAGCGCCGGTGGTACCGAGTCGGGAATGGGCGCGTAGCGGCCTTCACGGCCGGGAATGGCGAAGCTGCCGGTGATGCGGTCCTGGTAGCGGCGCTGCAGGCGCGCGCTGAGCAGAGCGCCGTCGCGGGCGGGCAGGCCATCGCGGGTGGCGAGCTTCTGCTCGGCATCGGCGGTGCGCTTGGCGAGTTCGTAGGCCATGGAAGAGGAAGCGGGGACGGATTGCGAGGGGTCACATGGCACCACATCCATGTCTCAGGATGTGAGACACCACACACGGAGACGTGAACCGTTCAGTGCTCGCGTCCCGTGGTGTGGCCGCATCTCCCTTGGCTGAACAGCGGCCAGTGCAGCAACGAAATCTGAAGCCGGCATCCGTATGCTTGGGCGCTGGACGCAACCAAAGGGTGGATGGCTGTGGCACGACGTGGAACGCAGGGAGCACTCCTGGCCGGCATGCTGCTGACCGGCATCGTACAGGCGCAACAGGCTGCGCCGGTGGCGGTGCCCGATCCTGCACCCGTTCCCCCTGAAGATGCGCCGCCTGCCCCCACCGCACCGATCTCCACCACCTTGCCGCAGGACAACGTCACCACCCTCGGCGAAGTGCGTGCGCTCAAGCCCGATGACGAGCCGCTGGACCTGTACCGCTTCAAGAACCCGGTGAAGTTCGGCGATAACCGCTTCAGCCGCGACTGGAGCGAACCGCCATCGCCGGAGCAGGTCAGCATGGGCGGTGGCTACATCATGATGGGCGTGGTCAAGGGTGTGCTGGCGGCAGCCAAAGGCATCAACAAACTCACCGGCGGTCCCGACCAGATCCAGGCGGCCGTGGCGCGGCCACCCCCAGAGCTCAGTGCCGAACAGCAGCAGCGCGCGCTGCGGTTCTCACAGGAGCAGGATGCCGGCGACACAGCGCCAGTGAAGTAGGCCGGTATATCCTGCGGGCTCCCCCACCAGTAATGCTGTCATGTCCCTGCGTTCATTCTGCCTGCTGGCCGCGTTGCTGCCGGCCTCCGCCTTCGCGTCCGGTATCGCCGATGGCGGCGCCTGCCGCAATGGCGCGTTCCCCTCCCAACAGAGCCGGTTCGCGCTGGCGCGGGTGGTTGATGCACCGCGCCTGTACCTGCTCGGCGACATGGAGGGCTGCCCCGCCAAGGGCGAACCGGCCTGCCGCCAGCGCAGCTATGTGGTCAACGGCGATACGGTGGTGACCGGTCGCGACCTGGGCCGTTACCGCTGCGCGTTCTTCCCCAACAAGGTGGGCGGCAGCGCCGGCTGGGTCGACCGCAGCAAGCTGCAGCCGTTGCCGGTGGCCGTGCCCACGCTGCAGGACTGGACGGGCCACTGGAAAGATGGCGACAACGGCCTGCGCATCACGGTGCAGGGTGGACAGCTGCATGTGGATGGCGACGCCTACTGGCCCTCCGCCAACCCCACGCCGGAACAGCGCCCGTATGGGCCGAACCTGGGCCAGGTGGAAGCGCGTGCCACACCGCAGGGTGCCGATGTCGAGTTCGCCGAGGATACGTGCCGGGTGCGTGTGCACTCGCTGGGTGAGGTGCTGATCGTGGCCGACAACAGCGAATGCGGTGGCATGAACGTGCGCTTCAATGGCGTGTACCGGCGCGCGGGAACGCGTTGACCCCGCCGAAAGACGCCAGCCAAGGTTGGCGTCCACCAGGGCAACCGGCCAGTAGATCCACGCCATGCGTGGATGCCGCCCGCGATCCCATCGTCGCGGTCAGCGCCGCCGCTCCAACCACCACAGCAGCGATGCGCACAGCACGAACGCCAGCCACCACGGCCAGCGCGATCCCGGCACGGGTTGCATCAGCGACGCGGTTGCCGGGGAGCTGCCCGCCAGCGCCTGCGTGGTTGCATCGATCATTGCCTGCTGATGCAGCGCGGGCGCGTCCTTCGGGTCGAACGCATAGCGCCAGAGGGTGGCGTCACCGTGCTGCAGGCGCTGCCAGCCCGCCTCGCGCGGCCACCAGCCCGCGCAACGCAGGTCTGACGTCGCGCCATCGACGATCAGCGGCGTGCCTTCGCCGCGTGCGTTGAAGGCTTGCAGCGGCGCCTGCACGCCGCACAGCGCCTGCCGTTCGCCCGCCCAGCTGATCGGCTGTGGCGACCACAGCGCCTCAGCGCTGCCCTGCGCCCGCGCCAGCGTGGCAACCACGCCGCTCCACAGTTCGCCGTGGCGGTCATCGCGGCCGGCCAGCACCCAGCGCCAACTGTCGGTGATGGGCAGCAGGCCGATGCGGCCTTTGCCGGTAGCGCGCCAGCCACCGACAGCCTTGCCGGTGCGATCGTGCAGCAGCGCGTTGCTGCCAGGTACCTGCAGCCCCAGTGCTTCCAGTGTGGGCAGCGCGGCGTCGTGCGAACTGCGGTCTGCCTCTGCGCCGTAGCCGGTCGGCAGCGTACCCGCGGCGAGCGGGCCACGTCGTGCGGCGAGGACCGCGCTCTCGCCGTCGCCGGGAAGTTCGAGGACCTGGCTGCTGCCATCACCCCGCAGCGGCAGGCCCAGATCGTGCAGGCGCTGGCGCGCGCTGGCCGAAGGCGCGCCCGCACTGCGTACCAGCACGCCCAGTCCTTCGCGCAGCGCCTGCCGCACAGCGGCCAGCTGGGCTGCATTCAATGCCGCCAGGCTGCGCTCGTCCAGCAGCAGCAGATCGCTGCGCGCCAGCGACGCCGCGTCCAGCGGCAAGGCGCCGTCGCCGACGCTCAGGCCGGCACCGGTATCGGCCTGCACCTGCACGCGGATGCCGGCATCGGCTGCCCAGCGGCGCAGGTACTTCAGTTCGGGGCCCGGCGCGCTGGCGCGTACCTGCAGGCGCAACGGCGCCGCCGGCAGGGTCTGCTGCGGCACCGGCACGTTGTCCACCACATGGCCGTCGGCATCGAGCAGGCGCAGCTGGAACACGCTGCGGCCTTCGGCGCGGGTGATGCCACTCAACTGAACGTGGCCATCGTCGGCAACATCCGCGCGATCGACCACGCTGCCGGCCGGGTCGAGCAGTTCCGCCTTTGCCCTGGCAACGCCACGCGCCTGTGCCTGTACCTCGAAGCGTGCGCCGGGCGCGGCGTCGGCCGGTGGCTGCAAGGCGACCCAGCCGCGCGGCGGTGCTGTCGGCTGCCAACGTACGTCGCGTGGCAGTACTGCGTCGCGGTCACGCGCGACCAGGCCGGCACCAACCAGCGTCAGCGTGGAGGCCGGATGCTGCCGCAGCGCGGTGGCCAGGTCGGGTACGCGCTTTGCGCCGGGCACATCGGCAGCTTCCGGCAACAGCCACAGCGGACCTTCGCTGGCCGGGAACGCGCCGGCCCTGCTGGCATCGATTCCGAGCACAACCAGCCCGCCTGCGGGTTGCTGGCGGGTGGGCGGCACCAGGCAGAAATACAGCAGCGTGGCGACGATGACCTGCAGTCCGATCACCCCCCAGCGGCGGCCACGGTGCGTGGTGTTGTTGCGCGACTGGCGAACGCTGGCGATCGCCACGATCACAGCGAGTGCCAGGACGATCCACAGGTTCAGGCCGGAGGGGTTCATGGCTGCGCCTCCAGCGCGTCCAGGTAGCGCTGGCCCATCGCATCGGCGGCACCGCGCCGCGTCGCCTGCGGCAGTGGACGCTGCAGCGCCCGCCACAACTGAGCGCGCAGGCGCTGGCGGCAGTCGCGGCAACCGGGCTCGATGCGCAGCTGCTCGATGGCGGCAGCCAGATCCAGCGCATCGGGCAGGTAGGCGGCATTGCGCTGCTGCCAGGCAGCGAGTGCATCGAGGTCGGGCACGCTGGTGTCATCACCGAGGCGCTGCCAGGCTTCAACGATGGCCCGGTCGGGCGGGGTTCGTGCGGCCAACGGCAGTTCACGACTGGCCAGTCCGGCGCGATCACCGCCGAGGCGACGGCCTTCATCGATCGGTGGTAGCTCTGGCCCGACCCGGGCCAGATAGATGCGTTCGGCCTGCTGCACCTGCTTGATGAAACCCAGCGCCTTGTAGGTAAACGGCAACGCCTGCTCCGGACGGCCCTGGCGCAGCTCGCCTTCGGCCGACCACATCTGGTCCAGCGCGGCCTTCAGCGTGGCCCGGGTCTGCGGGTCGAGCAGGGTCGCGGCCTCGGCATGGTCATGGGTGTGGCCGTATTCGGAGAGCACATCGGTGGCGCTGCCGAACACCGGTGGCGAATCGGCATTGGACGCCTTGCCGCCGTGATCGTGGCCATGCTCATCGTGTGCCCCGGCCTCGGTGCCATGGTCGTGCTCGTGCTCGTCGTCGTGGCTGCCTGCAGCTGGCGCATCGCTGGTGGGCAGGTCGCTGGTCGGTGGCGGCTTCGGTGCGCCTTCGCTTTCCTCACCCAGGAACTGGCCGTAGCGCAGGCGCAGGATGCGCTGGTCGACACCGATCGCATCGCTGCGCTTCACGAAGTCCTCGGCGGCGAGGCTGTGTCGCTGCCGGATCAGCGCTTCGGCATCGATGATGATCTGCCGCTGGCTGCGGAAGTAGGCCGGCAGCGTCTTCTTGATGCGGCCTTCCAGTTCGGCACCGAGTGCAACCTCGGCGCTGGGCAGGCGCAGGATCACGCTGCTGCTGCGCCCGGCCTGCGGTGTTGGCGCGTGGTTGTCGCGTACTTCCAGCTGGGCGATGACATCGCTGCCGGGCTGCGCGCCCAGCGCAGCCAGGTCGAGGCTGTGCGCGAAACGCCGTGCAGTCGCTTCGCCGCTGCCGGTGAGGCCGACACTGCGGCGAACGAAGGTGATGTTCTCGCCGCTGCCCTGGGTAATGGTGATCGACAGCGTTGCCTGCGTGGCCACGGCGTAGTCATCGCTGGCTTCGAAGCGCAACGACCACTGGCGTTGCCCGGGCGTGCCCAGCACCAGGGTCGCGGCGGGCTCCAGCACGCGCACGCTGGGCGCACGATCAGCGACCACGTCCAGGCGATGCAGGCGGGTCTGGGCCAGTGCAGGTTCGCTCACCACGCGGTACAGCACAGGCACGCGCGCCACATCCTGCGCCAGCCACTGCCCATCCTGCTCGCTCAGCGGCAGCCGGCGGCCGTCGTGGAACTGCAGCCATGCCTTGTCCGGCGCGCGATCGAAGCGCAACGACCACGACAGCCGGCTGTCCGCGGCGACCTTGGCATCCAGCGCGTTCTGGGTGCGCGTGGCCTGGCCGGTATAGGCCGGTGCGTCGATCCGCAGGCGGGTGGACTGAAGGTGCAGCGGGCCGGCGGCAGCCGTGCTGACAGGCGCCGATGTGCGGGCCGGCGCGGAGTCGGGGCCGGAACGTGGCCAGCCGAATGCCAGCGCAGTGATCGCCAGGCCCGCGACCCAGCTCAGGGCCAACGCCCTGCGCGGCCAGCGCTGACGCAGGTCCGGTGTCGCGCGCTCCAGCGTGACCAGCACATGCGCGCGCTGGCGCTGCTGCAGCGGATTGAGCATGGCGGCATCGGCGAACAGCAGGTCGGCACTGTCCTCGCTGGCACCGCTGGCATCAAGCTGGCGCTGCACCCACTGTGGGTCCAGCTGGCGGGCATGTGCCGTGGCGAGCGCTGCGCAGGCGAGCGCGCTGACGGTGCCGACCACGCAGGCGATATCGAAGCCCGCCAGACGCAGCACCAGCGTCGTCGCGGCCAGCGCCCATGGCAGGCCCAGCAGCAGGGTAACGAGTGCACGTCGACGCCGTGCGCGTTGCCAGGCGTGCTGCAGGGTGTTCATGCGGCCACCCTGCGCCGGCGACTGCTGGCCATCCAGCGCTCCAGCGCGAACAGCAGCACGATGGCCAGCAGCAACCACGTGGTTGGCTCACGCGCTGGGGGCGCTATGGCGGGCAGTGCGGCCCGGCGTGGTGCCTGGTCCTGTGCATCGCCGAGGCGCGGTGACGCTGGCGGTTGCAGCGCCAGCAGCAGGGCACGCGGCAACCGCGGGTCGCGCAGCGCTGCGTTGCCTGAGGCATCCCAGTCGCCGGGTAGTGACAGCAGGACGCCGTGGCCGATGCGCTGTTGCCACAGCACTGGTGAGCCGTCGGCGTTGCGCAGCAGGATGCCGGCGTCGCCAGCAGGCTTGCCGGCGCTCACTGCACGACCGCCGTGGCGCAGCCATGCCTGCCAGCTCGCCGGCAGTGCATCGCTGCGGCTCCATACGCCGATCTCGCCGCGTTCGGGCAGGGCATCGGCCGACAGAGGAGCGAGCGGCGCCTGCATGCCCCACGCGCGCTGCAGTGCGTTCACCCAGTGCTGGGCGGCGGCCGGCGCATCGCTGTGCACGCGCAGACGCGGCAGCGTCGCGGCACTCGGTTGCGGAGTGGCCGGTACCGGTTGCGGCCGCCACTGCACTTCGCGCGACAGCTGCAGGCGGGTGCCGTCCAGACCGGGCAGGGGATCGGGAACGTGCACGGTCAACGCGGTGCCCGCGGGCAGCTGTGCGTCCAACTCGCGCAGCAGGCTGGGCAGCGATGCGCTGGATGCCGGCGGTGCCTGATCGATGGTGGGGAAGCCGGGTGCCAGCCAGTGCCAGTTGCCCTCTTCGGCGGTGCCGCGCAGTGCGGCGGCGTCCAATCCGGGAGCCACTACCGTCCACTCGGTGGGGACGGGCGCGGGGCCGGTCAATGCAGGGCGTGCCAGCAGCAAGGCCAATGCGGCCAGCAGCAACAGGCGCAGCAGCAGCAACGGCCAGTCATCGAAGCGGATGCGCTGGCGCGGGCGGATCTGCGCGCGCAGCCAGCGCAGCGCGGCGAAATCCAGCGGCGTGTACGGATGGCGCCGGGCCAGATGGATCAGCAGCGGTAGCAACCACGCAGCGAGCGCGGCCAGGCCCAACGGGAACAGCAGGGTCATGCACTGACCCCACGGCCGAACAGCGCCTGCAGGGGTTGATCCAACGGCTGGTCGAGCCAGCCGGTGGCACTGGCAATGCCGCTGGCCTGCAGGCGCGACTGCAATGCGTTGCGTGCGTCAGCGAAGCGCTGCAGGTAGTCGGCGCGGATCGCCGCGCCATCGCCCAGCAGTTCCTCGCCGGTCTCCGGATCGCGGAAGCGATGGCCGGCGTCGAACGGGAAATCACGCTCGTCGGCGGTCAGGATCTGCAGCAGTGCCACTTCACGGCGTGCGCTGGCCAGTTGCTCCAGCAGCACGATGCAGGCCGCGTCGAAGCCATCACCCATCGCCAGCAGCAGGTCGCCCGGGCGCACGCGCTCCCACAGTGGCCGCAGGCGTTCGGCCGCGGGCCAGGTGCCGCGCGCCTGCAGGGCATGCAGTTGCAGATGCACGCGGTCACGCTGGCGTGCGCCGTTCGCCGCGGGCACCAGCTGCAGTCCATCGCCATTGATCGCCAGCAGGCCGAAACGGTCGCCCTGCTGCAGCGCCAGTTCCACCACGCAGGCGGCCACGCCGCGCATGTGATCCAGGCGCGTGCGCTGCGGTGCCGCACGATCGGCCTGGCCGGCCGAGGCGGTGGCATCGAGCAACAGCCAGACCGTGATCGGGCTTTCGCGTTCGGATTCGCGCACGAAGAAGCGGTCCGAACGCGCGTACAGCTTCCAGTCGATCTGGCGCAGCTCGTCGCCCGGTTCGTAGGCCCGGTACTGGGCGAACTCGAGGCCGGCACCGCGGCTGCGGCTGGCGTGCTGGCCGATGCCACTGGCACCGCTGGCCAGGCGCGGCCGCAGCCGCAGCAGGCGCAGGCGCGCATGCAGTTCCGGTGGCAAGGTCAGCGGGGTACCGGCGTTCACGCGTGGATCAACCCGGGAATGGCACGGCCTGCAGCAGGGCGGCGACCACGTCGTCGGCACGCTTCTGCTCGGCCTCGGCGGCGAACGACAGCAGCAGGCGATGGCGCATCACCGGCGCGGCCAGCGCCTGCACGTCCTCGCGGGTGGCGGCGAAGCGGCCCTGCAGCAAGGCGCGCGCTTTTGCCGCGAGCACCAGCGACTGCCCGGCGCGCGGACCGGCGCCCCACTTCACCCATTGGTTGATCGCCGCCGGGGCGCCTTCGCCGGGCCGGCTGGCGCGCACCAGGCGGGTGATCCAGGCCAGCACGTCGGGGCTGACATGCACCTGCCGCACAGCCGCCTGCAGGGCGATCACCGCCTCGGCATCCATCACCTTCGGCACCGCGTCGGTGGCACCGCCGGTGGTCTGTTCCAGGATCCGCTGTTCCTCGTCTTCGCTGGGGTAATCCACCAGCACATGCAGCAGGAAGCGGTCCAGTTGCGCTTCGGGCAGCGGGTAGGTGCCGGCCTGCTCGATCGGGTTCTGCGTGGCCAGCACGAAGAACGGCGCGGGCAACGCGTAGGTGGTGCCGGCGTAGCTGACCGTGCGTTCCTGCATTGCCTCCAGCAGTGCGGCCTGGGTCTTGGGCGGGGTGCGGTTGAGTTCGTCGGCCAGCAGCAGGTGGGTGAAGATCGGGCCCTGCTGGAAGCGGAAATGGCGATGGCCGGTGCCATGGTCTTCCTCCAGCAGCTCGGTGCCGAGAATGTCGCTGGGCATCAGGTCGGGGGTGAACTGCACGCGCCGGAACTGCAGTTCCAATGCCTGGCCGAGTGAGCGCACCAGCAGGGTCTTGCCGAGCCCGGGCGCACCTTCCAGCAGGCAGTGGCCACCGGCCAGCAGGCCGATCAACAGCTGCTCGACCACCGTGTGCTGGCCCACCACCGCGCGTGCAAGCGCGGCGCGCAGTTCATCCAGGCGCGGCAGCAGGGAATCGAGGTCGGGGGAGTTCATGGGCGTGCAGGTCCTGTCAATTGTTCAACGCGTACATCACGATGTTGACGCCAAAGCGGGTGTTGTCTTCGGCCAGGAAGCGCTTGTTGCGCCAGTCGTAGTCCCACTCGCAGCCATAGTCCTTGTTGCTGTAGAGCAGGCCCAGCCGACCATCGACCTCGATGCCTTTCAGATAGTCGTGCACCAGGTCGTCGCCCCAGCCGTTGAGTTCGAAGCTGGTGGCGGGCGGACCGTCCGGGAAGCGGAAGAAACTGCGGTACAGCGCGTGGCTGCTGGGCAGTTTCTGCAATGCCTTCGGGCCGAACAGCCGGCCCATCTGTGCCTCGAACGAGGTGGCGAACAGGCCGTCGATGTCATGGTTGCAGTCGTCGACGAAGACGAAGCCGCCATTGCGCACGTAGCGCACGAAGTTCTGCCGTTCGGCGGCGTTGAACTCCACCAGCGTGTGCCCGGCCAGGTAGCAGAACGGCGCTTCCAGCATGCGCGGGTCGGCCAGGGCCACCACGTGTTCCTGCGGGTCCACCCGCAGCGATGTGTAGTCGATCAGCGAGGTGATCAGGTTGGATGGCATGCGCGCGTCCACGTCCCAGTCACCGGAGTCGTACTGCAGGCGGGTGAACCAGAAGTCGTAGCGCGAACTGCGCGGGCCAGCCTGTGCCCAGGCCGGCAGCGCCGCCGCCGAAGCGGCAGCGGCCAACCAGCGCAGGCAGGCCCGGCGATCCATCAGACCGCGTCGGACAGCGAGGTGAAGGTGAAATCGCGCAGCTTCATCGGCGGGATCATCATCACGTAGCTGGATTCATCACCGGCCACCCGCACCGGCTTGCCCAACTCTTCGATGTTGTTGAGCATGATCACCGGCGACTCGTTGAAGCGGAAGTTCTTCACCGGATGCTTGATCTGGCCGTTCTCGATGTAGAAGGTGCCGTCGCGGGTCAGGCCGGTCAGCAGCACGGTCTGCGGATCGACCATGCGGATGTACCAGGTACGCGTGACCAGGATGCCCTTCTGGGTGCCGCGCACCAGCTCGGCGGTGCTCTTGTCGCCACCGCTCATCAGCAGGTTGCCCGGCGAGGCCTTGGCGGTCTTGCCCTGCTTCTGCGCCCAGAAGCGCGAGTAGTCCAGATTGGCGATCCTGCCGTTCTCGATGATGGCCATGCGTTCGCGCGGCAGCCCTTCGTTGTCCCACGGCAGCACCGGTGCATCCGGATGCCACGGGTCGGCAATCATGGTCACGCGCGGATCGTAGACCTGCTCGCCCAGCTTGTTGCCGCCGCCCTTCTTCGATAGGAAGCTGCGGCCTTCATCGGCCGAGCGTGCACTGAAGAAATTCATCATGAAGCTGATCAGGCCTGCCGCTGCGGCCGGCTCCAGGATGACCGTGTACTTGCCCGGTTCCAGTGCCTTGGCTTCGGCCGATTCGGTGGCCTTGCGCATGGCGATGCGGATGTCCTGGTCAGCCTTGAAGTCCGCCGCGTCCTTCAGGTTGCGGCCGACCCAGCCCGAACCGCGGCCATCTTCGGTGCGCACAGTGCAGGTGTAATCGAAGTTGGTGGTGCGCTGGTAAGCGAAGTTGCCGTTGCTGTTGGCGGTGGCCTGGAAGCCCTGGCCGTCCTCCAGGAAGCCGGCGGCGACCAGGCCGTGGCCGCGGCACGGGGCGATCGAATCGGCAGCGACCTTCGCACGGAAGGCCGGATCGATCGCGGCGGTGGATTCGCTGAAGGTCGGGCTGGCGCGGTAGCTCTGCTTGCCGATGGCCGGCATGAACTCCGGGTTCTCCGGGGCCAGGCGGGCCAGGTCTTCGGCACGGCGTACCACGCGTTCCAGCGCGGCGTCGTCGAACTCGTTGATCGAGGCAGTGCCGACGCGCTTGCCGAAGGCGACGGTGACCCCCAGTTCGGTGTTGTCGACGATGCCGCTGGTGGAGACATTGTTCAGCGCGAAACGGATGTTGCCGCTGATTGCACCGGCCAGCACGGCGGTGCACTCGTCGGCCTTGGACAGGGCGATGACCTTGTCGAGGATGGCCTTGGCCTGGGCTTCGGTGAAGATACTCATGTGTAAGGGCTCCTGACCGGTCAGCCGAGGCTGCGTGCGGTGTTGATGACGTTGATGCCGTTGAAGCGCGCGGTGGACGAGCCGTGCGAGACCGCCGAGACCTGTCCCGGCTGGCCCTTGCCGTCGAAGAACGAACCGCCCAGGCGGTAGTCGCGCTCGTCGGCCACGGCGGTACAGGCGTTCCAGAATTCCGGCGTGCGGATCTGGTAGGCCACGTCTTCCAGCATGCGGGTGATCTGGCCGTTCTTGATCTCGTAGAACAGCTGGCCGCCGAACTGCGCGTTGTAGCGCTGCTGGTCGATCGAGAACGAACCGTCACCGATGATGTAGATGCCGTTCTCCACGTCCTTGATCAGGTCCGGCACGCTCAGCGGCTTCTTGCCCGGTGCCATCGACACGTTGGCCATGCGCTGGAACTGCACGCTGGACCACGAGTCGGCATAGCAGCAGCCGTCGGACTCGGTCTTGCCGAGGATGTGCGCCTGGTCGCGAATAGTCTGGTAGTCCACCAGCTTGCCGTTGCTGATCAGGTCCCAGCGCTTGCACTTCACGCCTTCATCGTCGTATGCCACGGCGCCAAGGCTGCCCGGCTGGGTCTTGTCGGCGAAGATGTTGACCAGCTCGCTGCCGTACTGGAAACGCTGTTCGCGCTTGTCCAGGGTGGCGAAGCTGGTGCCGGCGTAGTTGGCTTCGTAGCCGAGCACGCGGTCCAGTTCCAGCGGGTGGCCGATCGACTCGTGGATGGTCAGCCAGGTGTGCGACGGGTCGAGCACCAGGTCGTACTTGCCCGGCTTCACCGACGGTGCCTTCAGCTTTTCCTGCGCCTGCCGGGCGGCGGCGATGGCGTCTTCCTTCATGTCGTAGGAAGAACTGTAGTTGACCACGCCATTGGGGCTGACCACCTTGCCCGCGGCGGCGCCGTCCAGGTACTCGTAGCCCAGGCCCATCGGCGAGGACAGGCCCGAACGGGTGCGGAACTTGCCGCTGGCCTTGTCGATGGCGGTGAACGTCATCGGCGCCCAGATGCGATGCACGTCCTGGTCGATGTAGGAACCGTCGGTGGAGGCGAAGTACTTCTGCTCGTTGACCAGGAACAGCATCGAGTTGACGAAGCTGGCACCGGCGCCCATTGCGGCGGCGTTGACGTCCAGCAGCAGGCCGACCTTGTCCTTGATCGGCACCTCCATCGCATTCTTGCGGATCGGCGTGCGCCAGCTCACCTCACCCACGCCCGGCGCCTTGGCCAGCTGCACCGGCGCGGTCTGCACGCCGGCATTGGCCTTGGCGATCGCGGCCGCCTGCTGCGCCGCCTTGGCCACGTCGGCGGTGCCCAGCGCATTGGTGGCGGCAAAGCCCCAGGCACCATTGACGATCACGCGGATGCCCACGCCGGTGGACTCGGTGTTCACCACGTTCTGCACCTTGTCCTCGCGGGTGATCACGAACTGCCGCAGGTAGCGGCCGATGCGCACGTCGCAGTAGGTGGCACCGGCCTGGCGGGCGGCGGCCAGCGCCGCATCGGCCAGGCGCTTCTTCAGCCCCAGGTCCAGCGTGCTCTGCAGCTGCTCGGCGGCGATCACCTTGCCGAAGAAGGAGGGCACGATCAGCCCGCCCGCGGTAAGCCCGGTCAGGGCCAGGAAGTCACGTCTTTGCAAGGCTGCTCTCCATGTCGAAGGATGGGTGGCTCAAGCGCCGAGACTGCGCGCGGTGTTGATGATGTTGATGCCGTTGAAGCGGGTGGTGGACGAACCGTGCGAGACCGCCGAGACCTGTCCCGGCTGGCCCTTGCCATCGAAGAACGAACCGCCCAGGCGGAAGTCGCGTTCATCGCATATGGCGGTGCAGGCATTCCAGAATTCCGGCGTGCGGATCTGGTAGGCCGCATCCTCAACCATGCCGGCGATCTTTCCGTCCTTGATCTGGTAGTACAGCTGGCCGCCGAACTGCGCGTTGTAACGCTGCTGGTCGATCGAATACGAACCGCGGCCGTGGATGTAGATGCCGTTCTCCACGTCCTTGATCATGTCCTCGACGCTGAGCGGTTGCTTGCCCGGCGCCAGCGAGACATTGGCCATGCGCTGGAACTGCACGCTGGACCAGGAATCGGCATAGCTGCAGCCATGCGATGCATCGCGGCCGAGGATGTGGGCTTCATCGCGGGTGGCCTGGTAGTCGACCAGGATGCCGTCGCGCACCAGGTCCCAGCGCTCGGTCTTCACGCCCTCGTCGTCGTAGCCGACCGCACCGAGGCTGCCCGGCTGGGTCTTGTCGGCGAAGAAGGTGACGATGTCGCTGCCCCAGCGGAAGCCGGCATCGCGCTTGTCCAGCGTGGCGAAGCTGGTACCAGCGTAGTTGGCTTCGTAGCCGAGCACGCGGTCCAGCTCCAGCGGGTGGCCGACGTTCTCGTGGATGGTCAGGAACAGATTGGACGGGTCCAGCACCAGGTCGTACTTGCCGGGCTTCACCGATGGCGCCTTCAGTTTCTCGCGCGCGTGGCGGGCGGCCGCAATGGCGTCCTCGACCGGGTCGTAGGAATCGCGGTAAGCAGTGATGCCGCCGGGCAGCTGCACCTTGCCGCGCGCATCGCCATCGAGGAACTCATAGCCCATGCCCATCGGCGAGGACAGGCCGGCGCGGGTGCGGAATTTGCCGCTGGCCTTGTCGATGGCGGTGGCGGTAAACGGCAACCAGATGCGGTGGATGTCCTGGTCGATGAACGAGCCGTCGCTGGAGGCGAAGTACTTCTGTTCGTTGACCAGGAACAGGGTGGAATTGATGTAGTCGGCGCCCGCATCCAGCGCAGCGGCATTGAGGGCCAGCAGCAACTCGACCTTGTCCTGGATCGGCACCGCCATCGCGTTCCTGCGGATGGGCGTCTGCCAGCGCACTTCACCGACCGACGGCGTGGGTGCCAGCTGCACCGGGCGGGTCTGGATGCTGGCGTTGGCGCGAGCGATTGCCGCCGCCTGCTCGACCGCTGCGCGCACGGCGGCCTCGGTCTGCTGATGGGTGGCAGCAAAGCCCCAGGCACCGTTGACGATCACCCGCACACCCACGCCGGACGATTCTCGGTTGGTTACATTGCCGACCTGGTGCTCGCGGGTGATCACCGACTGGTTGAGGTAGCGGCCGATGCGCACATCGCAGTAGCTGGCCTTGGCCGAGCGTGCGGTGGCCAGGGCGACCTCGGCCAAGCGCCGGCGCTGGGCGGTATCGACCGGCGCCAGCAGCTGCTCGGCGGCGATGGCACGGGAATGCGGCAACAGCAGGCCGGCCAGGCCCAGGCCGGAAAAAGCCAGGAACTCACGTCGTTGCACAGCGTCTCTCTCTCGCTTGCATGCGGTCGGCAACGCGCCGGACCGATCACGTCAACTCCTCGACTTTCGCCAGCGCAGCGCAACCGGGCAAGTGACTGCAGTCATGGTTGGGGAGGGTTTCGGCAGGGCTTGCAGCCCTGCACCTGCTCAATGCAACGGCAACGGCAACGGCCAAAGCCAGAGCCAGAGCGGCATTCCGTGGGTGGGCGGGGCGGTGTCGGATTGCGGGGACGCCGTGAATCCGTCCATGGAGGCTTGGCAGCCGCATCCATGCGGCTGACACCCCGCAATCCGACACCGCCCCACCTCTGACAGATTCCTGCGGCTGTTGGTAGGTGTCGACCTTGGTCGACACATCTGTCAGGTATCGAAATGAATCCGGGGTCAGATCCGTTTTCCTGTGGAAAACGGATCTGACCCCAAGAGCACTTCCGACAGATGGCGGAAATCTGTCGAAGGCGGGGTGGGTCCGGTTGCGGGGGCGTGAGCCGCATGGATGCGGCGACCGAGCCTACAGGGACGTATTTACGGCGTCCCCCGCAACCGGGCCCACCCCGCCAACCCACGGAATGCCAGCTTTTGACGTTGCTCTGGCTCTGGCTCCGGCTCCTGCGGGTGCAGGGCTGCAAGCCCTGCAGACACCCCCTCGTGCACAATGGGGCCGACCCCGCCTGGACACCGTCCTGATGTCGAGCAAGCCGTATTCAGAAGCCTGCGAGCGCAACCGCGAACCCATCGCCACCGCACTCGACCCGTGGATGGGCGACCGCCATCGGGTGCTGGAGATCGGCAGTGGTACCGGCCAGCACGCAGCCTTCTTCGCCGAGCGCTGGCCGTGGCTGCGCTGGCAGCCCAGCGACCATCCGGACCATCTGCCCGGCATCGAAGCCTGGCGCGCGGAGGCCGCGCTGCTGAACCTGCTGCCGCCGGTGGCGCTGCAGGTGGAGCTGCCTCCTGCAATGGGCCTGGACCTTCCAGAAAGCAGCAGGTTCGACGCCGCATTCAGCGCCAACACGCTGCACATCATGGGCTGGGAGTACGTGCAGGTGCTGTTCGGCGCGCTGCCGCCGCTGTTGCGTCACGGTGCGTTGCTGGCGGTGTATGGCCCCTTCAACTACGGCGGTCGCTATACCAGCGACAGCAACGCGCAGTTCGATGCCTGGCTGAAGGCGCGCGACCCGCGCAGCGGTATCCGCGATAGCGAAGCGGTGCAGGCGCTGGCGGCGGACAACGGGTTTACCCGGTTGGGTGACGTGGCGATGCCGGCCAATAACCGGCTATTGCTGTGGCGGTTGGGCTGAACCGCCGGTAGTGCCGGCCGCTGGCCGGCACCACCTTCAGGCCACCTGCACGATATGCAGCGCCTTCGGGTTGCGCCACTGCGCCAGCAGGGCCCCTTCGCGCGCCTTGGCCTGCGCGAAATGCGCTTCCTTGACATGGCCGAAGCCGCGGATGTGCTCGGGAATGCTGGCGATCTCCACCGCCAGCGACAGACGGTCGTCCTCCAGCCCGTCCAGCAGCACCTGCACCGTCGCCTCGTAATCAGCAATCAGCTTGCGCTCCATGCGGCGCTCCTCGGTGCGTCCGAACACATCGAAGCGGCCGCCACGCAGGAACTTCAGCTTCGCCAACAGACCGAAGGCCTTGAACATCCACGGGCCGTATTCCTTCTTCAGCAGCCGGCCCTGCTCGTCCTTCTTCGCGAACAGCGGCGGTGCCAGATGGAAGCGCAGCTGGTAGTCGCCCTCGAACTGCTGCTGCAGGCGACGCTGGAAGTCGCCGCTGGTGTACAGGCGCGCCACTTCGTACTCGTCCTTGTAGGCCATCAGCTTGAACAGGTAGCGCGCCACGGTCTCGGTCAGCGCAGTGGAACCGCCGATGCGGTCGGCTTCGGTGGCGCGTACGCGCGCTACCAGGTCACGGTAGCGCTTGGCGTAGGCGGCATCCTGGTACTCGACCAGGAACGCGGCGCGGCGCTCGATCATTTCATCCAGCGAGCGCGACAGGCGTGCGTCGTCCAGCGGCAGGAACGCCACGTCGCCACCGTGCGAGGGCAGGCCACGCAGTTCGCGTTCGTCGCCGGTGTTGCGCGGTGCCGCAGTGGCACCCCATTCATTGCCCTCCCACTCGCCCGGCGGCAGCGGATGCAGCGGGCCCGGGGTGGATTCGGTATCGGTATGGCGGTTGCGCACCAGGCCGGCCGCCTGCTGCACGGCCTGCGGATCGACCACGGCCAGGCGGCCCCAGGCGAACGCCTGCTGGTTCATCGCCACGGCGGCGCCGTTGAGTTCGATGGCGCGCATCAGTGACTCGAACGACAGCGGCACCAGGCCCTGCTGCCAGGCGTAGCCGAGGATGAACAGGTTGGCGGCAATGGCATCGCCCAGCAGCGCGGTGGCCAGCTGGGTGGCATCGAGCAGCAACGGCTCCTGGCCGCCCAATGCCACGCGCACGCCGGCGATGATATCGGCGGCGGGGAACTGCATGTCCGGGCGAGTGGTGAAGGTGCCTGGCATCGCTTCGTAAGTGTTCAGCACCACCTGCGAACGGCCGGCACGGACCTTCGACAGCGCCCAGTAATCGTTGACCACCACCATGTCGCAGCCCAGCACCAGGTCGGCCTCGCCAGCGGCGATACGCACGGCATGGATGTCTTCAGGGCGACGGGCAATGCGGATGTGCGTGGTCACCGCGCCGCCCTTCTGCGCCAGGCCGGTCTGGTCGAGCACGGTTGCACCCTTGCCTTCCAGGTGGCCGGCCATGCCCAGCAGCGCACCGATGGTCACCACGCCGGTACCACCGACGCCGGTGATCAGGATGTTCCAGGGCCGTTCCAGGCTGTCGCGGAGGGTCGGCGCCGGCAGGTTGTCCAGCAGCGTGGACGCATCGCGCTTGCTGCCCTTGCGCGGCTGGCCACCGTGCACGGTGACGAAGCTGGGGCAGAAGCCGTTCACGCAGGAATAGTCCTTGTTGCAGTTGGACTGGTCGATCTCGCGCTTGCGCCCGAACTCGGTTTCCTTCGGCAGCACCGACACGCAGAAGCTCTTCTTGCCGCAGTCACCGCAGCCTTCGCAGACCAGCGAGTTGATCATCACCCGCTTCTGCGGGTCTTCCAGCTTGCCGCGCTTGCGGCGGCGACGCTTCTCGGTCGCGCAGGTCTGTTCGTAGATCAGGATCGAAACACCCTTCACTTCGCGCAGGCGCTTCTGCACTTCGTCCAGTTCGCTGCGGTCATGGAACTCGACGTCGCTGGGGAAGTGCTCGCGCTGGCCGGTCCACTTGCCGATGTTGTCCGACAGCACCACGATGGTGTGGATGCCTTCGGCGCGCATCTGCTTTGCAATGTCCGGCACGCTCAGCGGACCGTCCACCGGCTGGCCGCCGGTCATCGCCACCGCATCGTTGTAGAGGATCTTGTAGGTGATGTTGACGCCGGCGGCGACCGCCTGGCGGATCGCCAGCGAGCCGCTGTGGAAGTAGGTGCCGTCGCCGAGGTTCTGGAACACGTGCGGGGTATCGGTGAACGGCGCCTGCCCGGCCCAGGTCACGCCTTCGCCGCCCATGTGGGTGAAGGTGTCGGTGCTGCGGTCCATCCAGGTCACCATGTAATGGCAACCGATGCCGGCCAGCGCACGCGAGCCTTCCGGCACGTTGGTGGAGGTGTTGTGCGGGCAGCCCGAGCAGTAATGCGGTACGCGCGGGAAGCTGGCGCGCGGCAACGCAAGCTCGGCTTCCTTCTCCTGCATCCACTGCAGCCGCTGCTCGATCGATGCGTTGTTGAAGAACTTCTGGATGCGGCGGCCGATCACGCCGGCGATGGTGGCCGGGGTCAGCTCGCCGGTGGACGGCAGGATCCATTCGCCGCTCTCGTCGTACTTGCCGACGATGGACGGGCGCTGGCCCCAGCTGGCCGGCCAGTTGAAGAACTGTTCCTTCATCTGGCGCTCGATGAAGGCACGCTTCTCCTCCACCACGATGATGTCTTCCAGGCCCTGCGCGAAGCGAGCGATGCCCTGCGGCTCCAGCGGCCAGGTCATGCCGACCTTGTACACGCGGATGCCGATGTCGGCGCAGGCGGCTTCATCCAGGCCCAGGTATTCCAGCGCCTGCAGTACGTCCAGGTAGCTCTTGCCGGTGGTGACGATGCCCAGCCGCGCGCGCGGCGCGTCCATCACCACCTTGTCGATGCCGTTGGCGCGGGCGAACGCCTGTGCGGCCTTCACCGCATAGCGGTGCAGGCGCATTTCCTGGTCCAGCGGCGGGTCCGGCCAGCGGATGTTGAGCCCGCCGGTCGGCATCTCGAAGTCTTCCGGCAGCACGATGCGGCGCGCCATCGGGTCGACCTCGACCGAGGCCGACGATTCGACTGTCTCGGCGATCGTCTTGAAGCCGACCCAGCGCCCGGTATAGCGGCTCATCGCCCACCCCAGCAGGCCCATGTCGAGGATGTCCTGCACACCGGCCGGATTCAGTACCGGCATCATCGCGCTGACGAACTCGTCCTCGCTGCCATGCGGCAGGGTTGAACTGCGGCAGGCATGGTCATCGGCGGCCAGTGCCAGCACGCCGCCGTAGCGCGAGGTGCCGGCGGCATTGGCGTGCTTGAACACGTCGCCGCAGCGGTCCACGCCCGGGCCCTTGCCGTACCACATGCCGAACACGCCCTGCACGTTGGCGCCGGGGAACAGGTTGGTCTGCTGGGTGCCCCACACCATGGTGGCGCCCAGGTCCTCGTTCAGGCCGGGGGTGAACTTCACCTTGGCCGCGTCGAGGTGTTTGCGTGCGCGCCACAGCTCCAGGTCGAAGCCGCCCAGCGGGCTGCCACGGTAGCCGCTGACGAAGCCGGCGCTGTCGATGCCTTCGTGCGCGTCGCGCAGCCGCTGCATCAGCGGCAGCTTCACCAGCGCCTGCACGCCACTCAGATAGATCCGCCCCTCGTTGCGGGTGTACTTGTGGTCGAGCGTGTAGTCACGGTCGATCAGGTCGGTGGAGGAGGGCGACGTGAGTTGCGCGGTACTGGTCATGGCTGGCCCGGTCAGGATCGGCTGGCACCGGCCGCGTGCAGGCACGCGGCGGGAAAGGCGCGAATTGTAGCAGCGAGGCCCGGCCGCCCCGGCACTCGCGCCGGCGGCCATGCTGGGGTTAGGATCGGGGAGAGAGAGAGAGGGGGCTGCGGTTGCGGCCTGGGGAGAAGGGATGTCAGTTGCAGGAAAGATCCTGGGCAGCATGTTGCTGGTCTCGGGAACGGCCCCGGTGTGGGCCGCGCCGGCGGTGCCGGCACCACAGGAGTTCTACTTCGACAGCGATGCGGCCGCCGTGCCCATGATCGTGGTCCAGTCCGACGGGGATGAGCTGGTTGCGCAGCTGCTCAAGCAGCGCGAGCGCGGCCGGCGGACCGTGGAGGCCACCGTGCAGCTGGCGTCGGTGGCCATTGCCCAGGGCCGTACCGAACTGGGTGAACAGCTGTATCGCGAAGCGCTGAAGGATGCGCCGGTGCAGGGCAGCCTGGGCCGTGGCGTGCGCTGGAACTACGGCTGGGACCTGCTGCGTCAGGGCCAGCCCGAAGCCGCCCTGGAGCAATGGCAGGCCGCTGCCGGTGGTTCGCTGAGCAAGCCGGGCTGGTTGCCACCGACCTATGCGCTGGCGCTGTGGCGGGCCGGGCGGAAGCAGGAGGCGGTGCAGTGGTATGCCGCCGCAGTGCGTACCGAGCCGACGCAATGGAGCGACAGCAGCCGCTATGCGCAGTTGTTGCCGTTGTGGCGAGACGACGAGCGTGCCTCGCTGGCGGAAGTGCAGCAGGCGTGGGCGGCCGCGCCGCCGGCCTGGCCCTGAGGGTAGGGGGCGGCCGGGTTGCACCCGGCACCCGCAGAAGCAACAGCCGAAGCAACAGCAACAGCGGGCAATCCGCGGGATGGCGGGGTGGTGTGGGTTGGCAGGACACGCCGTAAACCCCGTTCCGCGGCCCGGCCCAGCCGCTGGAGGCCGGGCGTTCGGGCGCTTGCGAAGCAGTGCTTCGCAAGCAAAGCGCCCTCACCCATGGGAGCTCGATGGCGCCTTGCTGGTGTGCGCAGTCCTGCGCACACGGCAAGACCGGGGTTGGGCGTCCTGACCAACCCGCCCGAGGCATGCCTCGGGCCCATGGCGCCAACGGTCCTGCCAACCCACACCGCCCCACCTCTGACGGTTCGACGCTGCTGTTGGTAGGTGTCGACCTTGGGCGACACGGTAGATCCACGCCATGCGTGGATGAATCTGCATCGGAATCGAGTATTCGATATCTGATCGAAAGGCAGCCGAGCGTGGGCTCGGCTCGACAAAAAGCAGCCAGCCAAGCGCTTCTGCTTTTCTTTTTTCTTTTCCGTGGCGGACGCACTCGGAAATTGTCAGAGGCCGGGCGGGGTGGGTTCGCGGGGGTCACTTCAGGACGGGTTCACGGCGTCCCCCGCGAATCCACCCCGCCCGGTCAAGCGCGGCTTTTGATGTTCACAGCCAACCAGCCGCCACGAGGGGCTGCGCCGTTCGCTGGAAACCCCTCAGTCGTCTGCAGAGACCGTCCGCCCCGACGCCCACGCGCGCAAGGCCTCGACCTGCTCGGCCATCAGCACCGACAGCGGTCGGGTCGCGCGGATCTCGTTCATCAGCAGCTCGGTATCCAACGGCCGGCCTTCGGCGTGCGCTGCATACAGCCCGGCCACGATCACCTGCTCGATCTCCGCGCCGGAGAAACCATTCGCCGCAGCCGCCAACGCCGGCAGCGCAAAGTCGTCACCATTGAGCTGGCGTCGCCCCAGATGCAGCCGCAGCAGTTCCACGCGCACTTCGGGGGTGGGCAGGTCGACGAAGAAGATCTCGTCGAAACGCCCCTTGCGCAGCAGCTCGGCCGGCAGTTCGTGCACCTGGTTGGCGGTGGCGACGATGAAGACCGGCGCCTTGCGTTCGGCCATCCAGGTCAGCAGGTAGCCGAGCACGCGGCGCGATACGCCACCGTCCTCGCCACCACTGGCCAGGCCCTTCTCGATCTCGTCCATCCACAGCACGCAGGGCGCCAGCTGCTCGGCCGAGGCCAGCGCCTGGCGCAGGTTGGCCTCGGTCTCGCCGTGATACTTGTTGTACAGCGCACCCACGTCCAGGCGCAGCAGCGGTACACCGAAGCCGGCGGCGGTGGCCTTGGCCAGCATTGATTTGCCGCAGCCCTGCACGCCCAGCAGCAACATGCCGCGCGGCGGGTCCAGGCCGGCCGGTGCCGAGCCGGCGATGAAGGCCACCCGGCGCTGGCTGATCCAGCGCTTGAGCCGGTTGGCGCCGGCCACGTCGCCGAAGCGTGCGCTGTCGTGCTCGAAGAACAGGTGGCCGCTGCGGTTGAGCAGCTCGAACTTCAGCCGTGCCAGCTGCGGCAGGTCGTCGTCGCGCAGCGCGCCATCGGCGTAGATCAGCTGGCGGGCGATGCGGCGGGCATCGACCAGGCTCAGGCCCTGCAGGTTCTTCAGGATCTTCTTCACCGCCTCGCTGTCGACCTCGACACGGCGGCCGCCGTGTTCGCGCGCATAGGCGTCGGCCTCCTCGCGCAGCATCTTCAGCAGGGCATTCGCATCGGGCAGGCGCGGGTTGAAGCGCACCGCCAGTGCTTCCAGCTCGGCCGGCAGCTCGACCTTGGCGCCGATCAGCACCAGCACGTGCGGCTCGCTGTGGCGGCGCTGGATCAGGTCGCGCAGTGCGCGCTGGTGGCTGGCATAGCCCAGGTAGGGGTGGAAATCGAGCAGCAGGTAGACACCGCGCTGATCAGCCTGGCGGATCATCTGCAGCGCGGCGCTGGCATCGGGCGGGCCGACCGGCGGATCCTCGCGGTCCAGGTCGATGCGGCGCAGGCCCTCGGTGATGGACCAGCGGTGCAGGGCCCGCCACACGTGCATCAGCGTCTGCCGGAACAGTTCAACGATGCGCCCCTCGTCCTGGGTCTCGATCACGATCAGGGGGGTATTGGCGCGGATCAGTGCGCTCAGGTCCTGCAGTTCGCTCATGCCGGTTCGATCCTTCGGGGGCGCCACGATAGCAAAGGCGATGGCCACGGGTTCAGCACGGCGCTACCTCCCGTCACCACCGCCGGTGTACGCTCGGGGCACGTACCCGGAAGCGAGGCTGGCATGAAGACGATCCTGGTGGCCGGTTCCAAGGGCGGGGTGGGCAAGACCACCGTCGCCACCCACCTGGCCGCGTACGCGGCATTGCAGGGCAAGGCCACGGTGATCGCCGATGCCGACCCGCAGGGCTCCAGCACCCGCTGGGCACAACGGCGTGCCGGGCTGGAAAGCGCGGTGCTCCCCATCGATGTGTATCGGAAGAAGCAGTGGGCGCAGAAGCTGCCCGACGGTACCGATACCGTCATCATCGATGCACCCGCCGGTGCACTGGCCGACGATATCCCCCATTTCCTGGACGCGGCCGACGCCGTGGTGGTGCCGGTGCTGCCCTCGGCGCTGGATATCGAAGCCATCGTCGGCTTCCTCAACAGCCTGGCCCAGAACCCGCGCGTGCACAGCCGCAAGCTGCCGGTAGGGCTGGTCCTCAACCGCACCAAACCCTGGACCCAGACCTCGCAGCAGGCATTGCAGATGCTGGCCGAATGGCCGTACCCGGTGGTCGCGCAGCTGCGTGACAGCCAGAGCTACGTGGTCATGACCGGCCTGGGCCGCAGCCTGTTCGACTATCGCTCCGCCCAGGTGCGCGAACACCAGGCCGACTGGGAACCGCTGCTGTCCTGGCTCAAGCTTTGATGCCTGCCTCACTTCTCCTGCTGCATCCTCTTCTCCATGGAAACCCGCGATGCGTGAACTGATCCTGCTGCGCCATGCCCATGCCGAACCCGCCGTTTCCGGCCAGGCCGACCTCGACCGGCCGCTGTCGCCGGTAGGGCTGGCCGAAGCTGAAGCCGCCGGCAAGTGGTTGAAGGAAAACAAGCTGCTGCCGGACTGCGTGCTGTGCTCGCCGTCGCGACGTACCCGTGAGACCCTGGAAGCGGTGATGACGGCCATCGGCTATGTCGAGAAGCGCCTGGAAGACCGGATCTACGAAGCCACCCCGGGCACCCTGGCGGCGCTGGTGGACGAGCGTCGCGACCTGGACCGGGTGCTGATCGTGGGCCACAACCCGGGCCTGGAGCAGCTGGTGGCCCTGATGACCGACGGCACCAGCAGCGACTACCGCGGCATGCCGCCGGGCGGCGTTGCCGTCCTCGGCTTCCCGCGCGAGGTCTCGATCGAGCCGGGCGTGGCCAGCCTGAACGCGTTCTGGTGGCCGTGATCCGATGAGCCAGGCGCGGCGCAGCCGCTTCCTGCTGCCCGCGTTGCTGGCGCTTGGCCCGGCCTGGGCCGCTGTGCCCCCACCAACGCCGTTGCCGCCGGTGTCCGCCGAAGCACCGCGGGTAATGCGCCTGGATACCCAGCGCTCGCGGATCGGTTTCGAGGTGCGGACCCGTTTCGGCCAGCGCATCGAAGGCGTATTCCCGCACTTCGAGGGGCGCATCGAGATCCTGTCCGACGGGCGCCACCAGGTGCACCTGAAGATGTTCACCCGTTCGGTGGAGATCCCTGGCAAGGCGCGCTACACCGGCTGGATGCGTGGCGAAGAGTTCTTCGATGCAGGGCGCCATCCGGTGGTCGAGTTCGACTCGCTACCGTACTGGCCGGAGACGGTGGAACAGGGCGGCGACATCAACGGCCGGCTGACCCTGCGCGGCGTCAGCCACCCCGAGTCGCTGCGGGTCGAGAAGGCGGAGTGCGCCCGACCCGGCTATGATTGCGATGTCGTCAGCCGCGGTACCGTGCAGCGAGGCCGGTATGGAATGGACAGCTGGCAGCTAGCCCTGAGTGACCGAGTGACCTTCGTATTACGTGCGCGCCTGAGCGAGGCGCCGAAACCGTGAACCTCCTGCTGCGTTTACTGGCGCTGGCAACGGTGTTGCTGGGCAGCGGTTGTGCATCGCTTTCGCATGCCCAGCGCGATCGTGCCGAGGCGATCGCCGTGCAGGCGCGCTCGACCGTGGTCGGCTGCCAGCGCGCCGACCGCTGCGCGCAGGACTCACCGCTGCGTGCGCTGGCCGGTCGGGCGTTCACCGAATCCACCCCCGAGCAGCCGCGCCACTACGCCACCCTGCTCGACGAGGGCGAAGGTGCGCTGGTGGCGCGCCTGAACCTGCTGCGCAGCGCTACCCGCAGCATCGACCTGCAGACCTACATCTTCGACAAGGACGACAGCGCCCGGCTGGTCATCGACGAGCTGCTGGCTGCATCGCGGCGCGGGGTGAAGGTGCGCGTGCTGATCGACCAGCTCTCGGCGATCTCCGACCTGCAGATCCTCGGCGCGCTGTCCGGCGCGCACCAGAACTTCCAGCTGCGGGTCTACAACCCGACCTTCGGCAAGGCCCGGCTGAACTACTTCGACTATGCCGGCAGCGTGCTGTGCTGCTTCCGCCGCTTCAACCAGCGCATGCACAACAAGCTGCTGGTGATCGACGATGCGATCGGCGTGGTCGGTGGCCGCAACTACCAGGACGACTATTACGACTGGGACCGCGAGTACAACTTCCGCGACCGCGACGTGCTGATCGCCGGCCCGGAGGCGCGGGCCATGGCCGCCAACTTCGATGCCTTCTGGCATGCCAGGCGCAGCGTGCCGGCCGAGCGCCTGAACGATGTCGGCCGCACCCTGCTGCGCGAGGGCGTGCCGACCCTGCCGCCGGCCAGCTTCCGCCGCCCCGAGCGGGTGCAGCGGGTCAGTGCCGAAGCCAATGACATGGACTTCGTCAGCCGTTCCTTCGTCGATACCGCCTTGCCGGTGGCCTCGGTGCGCTATGTCGCCGACCTGCCACGCAAGCACCGGCGCGAGAAGGCCGATGCGCCACTGGCGGGCCAGCACGTGACCGAGCCGCAGCTGGATGCGCTGATCGCCGGCGCGCAGGAGGAAGTGATCCTGCAGACGCCGTACCTGGTGTTGTCCAAGCCGGCGCAGAAGCTGTTCCGCGAGCTGCGCAAGCGCCCGCAGCCGCCGCGGGTGGTGGTGTCCAGCAACAGCCTGGCGGCCACCGACAACCCGATCGTGTATGCGCTGTCGTACAAGTACAAGCGGCGCAACATGCGCGAACTGGGCTTCAACATCTTCGAGTACAAGCCGTTCCCGCTGGATGCACCGGTCGACTACCGCAACCTGCTGCCTGATCCGATCGCCGCGCCCGGGGGTGACGACGACGGCGGGCGCAATCCGCTGATCGGCGGCAGCGCCGCGGGCAGCAATGCCGGCGACAGCCGCGATCGCGATGAGCACCCGGCACCCACCGGCAAGCAGCTGGCGGTGAACCCGCGCACCGGCAGTGCCTACCAGAACGCGCGCGAGCGCCGCCGCGCGGCCGGCAGCGAGGTCGAGACCCGCCTGCTGCGCACCGAGACCCGGCCCTCCTTCCTGGGCAGCAAGGCGGTCAACAAGCCGTTGCCGGTCACCCGCAAGGGCGCGCGCATGGGCCTGCATGCCAAGTCGCTGGTGGTCGACCGCCGCATCGGCGTGGTCGGCACCCACAACTTCGATCCGCGCAGCGAGAACTACAACACCGAAGGTGCGGTGATCATCGATGACCCGGCCTTCGCCGAGCAGCTGGCCGAGAGCATCCTGCGCGATATCCACCCGCAGAACTCGTGGACGGTGGCGCCGCGGGCCAAGCCGCCGGTGCTGTCCGGGCTCAACTACAGCGTCGGCAAGGCCTCCGAGGCACTGCCGATCCTCGACTTCTGGCCGTGGCGCTATGCCACCGACTACGAGTTCAAGCCCGGCCCGGACTGCCCGCGGCCGCTGCCCCGGCAGGACCCGGACTTCCACCGCTGCTATGTCGCCGTGGGCGATTTCCCCGAGGTCAATGTCGGCCCGAAATGGCTGCTGGTCCGCATGCTCACTGCATTCGGCGCCGGCCTCGTTCCCATCCTCTGAAGGTGCCCGCATGACCCTGGTGTTCCGCGAAGCCGTTTCCCTCGAGCAGCTCAACACGCTCAGCCGCAACACCGCGATCGAGTCGCTGGGCATCGTCTTCAGCGCGGCCGGCGACGATTGGCTGCAGGCCATCATGCCGGTGGACGAGCGCACCCGCCAGCCCTACGGCATCCTGCATGGCGGCGCGTCGGTGGTGCTGGCCGAGACCCTGGGCAGCAGCGCCGGCAACCTGTGCGTGGATACGGCCAAACAGATCTGCGTAGGGCTGGAGATCAACGCCAACCATGTACGCGCCGTTCGCTCGGGCACCGTGACCGGCACCGCACGTGCACTGCACGTCGGCCGCAGCACCCAGCTGTGGGAGATCCGCATCGAGGACGAGCAGGGCCGCCTGGTGTGCATCTCGCGGCTGACCCTGGCGGTGGTGGCGGCCGGCCACGGCTGAGCCCCGGACGGCCGGTGACGGCAGCGGAACCCAGCGTTCCCCGCCGATTGCCCCGGTCGATGGGTGTTATGGCCTAAATCGGCTGGCAGCGATGACGGCCCTCCGGTATCGTGCGCGGATGACTTCCCCCACTCCGGCCCCCCGCGGCGGCGTGGCGCGTGTGTGCCGTTACCTGTACCGCGTACCGCTGCTGTTGGTCCACATCGTTGTGTTCCTGCCGCTCATCCTGATCGGCATGCTTCGGCCGTGGGGCGAACTGCGCGTGGGCGAGGCGACCCTGGGGGCCAAAGTGGTCAACTGGTGGCAGGGCGGGCTGATGTGGATCTTCGGCTTCCGCCTGGTGCAGATCGGTACGCCGTTGCCCGGCGCCGTGCTGTTCGTCGCCAACCACGTCAGCTGGGTCGACATCTGCATCCTGCACAGCCAGCGCATGATGGGCTTCGTCGCCAAGCGCGAGATCGCCAGCTGGCCGTTGGTCGGTTGGCTGGCCGCGCGTGGCCAGACCATCTTCCACCAGCGCGGCAACACCGAATCGCTCGGTGGCGTGATGCAGGTGATGGCCGATCGCCTGCGCGAAGGCAAGGCGGTGGGCGTGTTCCCGGAAGGGCGCACCCGCGGCGGCCACGAAGTAGGCCCGTTCCATGCCCGCATCTTCCAGGCCGCGGTTGAAACCGGCGTGCCGGTGCAGCCGGTGGCACTGGTGTACGGGCTCAAGGGCGATGCGCAGACCATTGTCGCGTTCGGCCCCGGTGAGAGTTTCTTCGCCAATTTCCTGCGCCTGCTCGGTGAGCCGGCGCGGCGTGCAGAAGTGCACTTCCTGGCACCGATCGGTGCGCAGGACCTGGAAGGCCGTCGGCGCATCGCGGAGACGTCGCGCGCGCGCATCGTGGCGGCCATGAGCTCCGAGTGAGGGTGCGGTGGCCCTGATCCCGCCACCCGTCCTGGACGCCGGCACGCCGACGCTGCACGCGGCTGACTACCAGCCCCCGCGCTGGCTGCGCAATCCGCATCTGCAGTCGATGCTCAGCTCCAGCCGCATGCGCCTGCAGCGCGGCCTGCTGCTGCTGGCCGCGACCGGTGCGATCAGCGAAGAACTGATCCTCGACGGCGGTGATGGCGTGCGCCTGCAGGGCTGGCACAGCCACATCGAAGGCCGCGAACCCAAGGGCATGGCCCTGCTGCTGCACGGCTGGGAAGGCAGCGCCGAATCCAGCTACATGCGCATGGCGGCCGCGCGCATGCTCGAACAGGGCTTCGACGTGGTGCGGCTGAATTTCCGCGACCACGGCAATACCCATCATCTCAACCCCGGCATCTTCCACTCCAACCTGATCGACGAAGTGGTGCATGCCGCGGGCGATATCGCCCAGCGCTGGCCGCAGTTGCCGCTGGTGGCCGCCGGTTACTCGCTGGGCGGCAATTTCGTGCTGCGCCTGGCCCAGCGCGCGCCAGCGGCCGGCGTGCCGCTGCTGCGCGTGGCCTCGGTATGCCCGGTGCTGGATCCGGCGCTGACCATGGAGAGCATCGAGAACGGCCCGGCGATGTACGACTGGTACTTCCGCCGCAAGTGGGCCGGTTCGCTGCGGCGCAAGCGCGACCTGTTCCCCGAACTGAGCGACTGCGACGACCGCGTACTGAAACTGGACATCCGCGCGCTGACTGCCTGGCTGGTCGAGCGCCACACCAGTTTCGGTTCGTTGCAGGCCTATTTCGATGGCTACTCGATTGCCGGCGATCGGCTGTCCACGTTGCAGGTGCCTGCCGACATCCTGATGGCGCAGGACGACCCGGTGATCCCCTACGCGACCTTCAGCGACTGGCAGCTGCCGCACCAGGCGCATCTGGAAACCGCCAGCTGGGGCGGACACTGTGGCTTCCTGGAAAACTGGCGCGGTGACGGCTTCTCCGAGCGCTGGGTGGCGCAGCGCCTGCAGCGCGTGCTGCAAGGCTGAACCGGCACGGGCGCGCAGGCCGCTACAATGCGGGTTTGCCCTTGAACCGGACCGCCATGCAAGACCAGATCATCCAAGCGTTGCGCCAGAACGAGGCCGACCAGGCCGTGCAGCTGGCCCAGGCGTGGACCCGTGATGAACCCGGCCAGGCCGAGGCCCACCGCTGGCTGGCGCTTGCGCTGCAGCAGCAGGGCAAGGCCGAGGACGCGATGGAAGCCCTGCAGCAGGCGCTGCAGCTGGCCCCGGACAACGCCCAGCTGCACCTGCAGCACGCCGGCCTGCTGCTGGCCCTGCGCCAGTTCGACGGCGCCGGCGAAGCACTGACGCGCACCACCGGGCTGGACCCGAACGCATTCGCCGCGTACCTGATGCAGGCCCACCTGGCGATCGGTCGCAACGATTTCGATGAAGCGCAGCGCCTGTCCACGCTGGCCTCGCGTGTCGAGCCGGACCACCCGGAGCTGCTGACCATCGATGGCATGATCGCGCTGCGCCGCGATGATGCCGATCGCGCGCTGACGCTGCTGTCGGCCGCCAACCAGGCCCTGCCCAACGACATCCGCGTGCTTTACGCACTGGGCTTCGCCTACCTGGGCAAGAACATGCTGGCCTTCGCCGAGCAGGCGTTCCGCCGCGTGCTGGAACTGAACCCGACCATCGCCTCGTTGCATGGCCTGGTGGTGCAGCTGGCCATGCGCCAGGGCAACCTAGAAGCTGCGGCAGAAGCGATGCAGATCGCGCTGCAGCAGGAAGGCCTGGATACGCCTTCGATGCGCCGCCTGGCTGGTGAACTGGCACTGCGCAGCGGCCAGCCGCTGCAGGCGCTGGAACACCTGCTGCCGTTGCTGGAATCGCTGCCTGATGACCGCGACGTGCTGCAGCTGCTGCTGATGTCCTGGCAGCGCCTGGGTCGCGAAGACGAGGCACGCGCACGCCTGGATGCCGCCCTGGAGCAGCACCCGCAGCTGCACGACCTGTGGCTGGCACGCCTGGCGGTGGAGGAGGTCGGCAGTGCCACCGCCGCCGCCACGGTCGAGCGCTGGATGGACGCGATGCCGGGCCACCTGCCGGCGCTGGAAGCGCGCCTGCGGCTGCACGACATGGTGGGCGAACACGCGCAGGCCGAAGCGATCGCCGAGCGTATCGTCAGCCTCGAACCGGGCCGTGTCAGTGGCGAAACCCGCCTGGTCGAAGGCCTGCTCCAGCGCGATCCGGCCGCTGCCGTCGCCCGCGTGCAGGCGCTGATCGGCATGGCGCCGGAAGGCCACCGTGCCGACCTGCGCACCTGGCTGGGCGAGATCCAGGATCGCGCCGGGCAGCACGAAGACGCGCTGCAGACCTGGCTGGCCCTGCAGGCCGACCAGGCCCCGCAGCGCCTGCCGCTGCCGCCGCAGGCCAAGGCACCGCCGAGCTGGCCGGACAAGGGCGAGATCGACGGTGATGCCACTTCCGCGCCGATCTTCCTGTGGGGTGCGCCGGGGTCGGGCGTGGAGCGCGTGGCGACCGGCCTGGCTGCGGCCAGCCCGGTGCTGCGCAGCGACCGCTATACCTCCAACGCACCCGACGACGCGTTCCAGAACTACCACACGCTGCAGGACCTCGCTTCGGGCGTGCTGACGCCGGAGCGGCTGGTGCAGCGCTGGCGCGAACAGCTGCCGTCGCGCGGCGTGCAGGACGACGCGATCATCGACTGGCTGCTGTGGTGGGACAACGCGCTGCTGTGGGCGCTGCGCCCGCAGTTGCCGCAGGGCCGCCTGCTGGTGGTGCTGCGCGATCCGCGCGACATGCTGCTGGACTGGGTGGCCTACGGTGCCGCCGCGCCGCTGGCGATGACCTCGCTGGCCGAAGCCAGCGAATGGCTGGCGCGCGCGCTGGCCCAGGTCGCCGCCCTGCACGAGGACGATCTGTACCCGCAGGTGTTGCTGCGCATCGACCAGATCGGCAACGATCCGCAGGCGATGGCCGAACTGCTGGGCCGACTGTTCGAGCGGCCGATGCCGCCGGCCGCGCAGCTGGGCGCGCCGCGTTTCCCGCCGGGCCACTGGCGCAACTACCGCGACGTGATGAGCGCCGCCTTCGCCAAGCTCACCCCGATCGCGGTGCGCCTGGGTTACCCGGAAGAGTGAGGACACGCCGATGCAACTGAGCAGCCACAGCCTGACCAACGGTGCACCGATCGACCGCGAATTCGCCGCAGGCGATGCCGCGGGCTTCGCACCGGACCGCAATCCGCACCTGGCCTGGAGCGATGTGCCGGATGGCACCCGTTCGTTCCTGCTGGTATGCGTCGATCCGGACGTGCCGACCGTGCCGGAGACGGTCGGCCGCACCGACATGAGCGTGCCACGCGACCAGCCCCGCTGTGATTTCGTGCACTGGGTGATGGCCGATATTCCGGCTTCGGTGCGCGAGATTGCCGCAGGCAGCTGCAGCGACGGCTTCGTGGTGAAGGGCAAGACCACGCCGGCCGGGCCGGCCGGCAGCCGCCAGGGCCTGAACGACTTCACCGGCTGGTTCGCCGGCAACCCGGACATGGCCGGTGACTACCTGGGCTACGACGGCCCCTATCCGCCGTTCAATGACGAGCGCGTGCACCGCTACTTCTTCCGCGTGTTCGCGCTGGACGTGGCATCGCTGCAGCTGCCGGCACGCTTCACCGCCGCCGACGCGTACCGGGCCATGCACGGCCACGTGCTGGCCGAAGCGGCACTGCACGGCACCTACACGTTGAATCCGGCGCTGGGCTGAGGCTGCATAACGGGTCGTGCCGGCCGCTGGCCGGCCACGTCCGTGTGTTGCTGCATTCGCCCGTGGCAGCCGGCCAGCGGCCGGCTCTACCGCTGGCGAAGACGGGCGACCCTGCGGCCGCCCTTTTCATTCGTCCGTACCGGCTACCGGCGCGAACACCAGCACATCGCCATGCGCATTGCGCAGCAGCAGGCGGCCACGCTCATCCAGCGCAAGCGTCATCTCTGCGCGTGCATTCACCAGCGTGCCGGCGACACGTTCCTGTTCGGCCACCTCGGCCCGCATGCAAGCGGCTGTGGTGATGATGCCGCCCTCAAGAAGCAGCCGGTCACCTTGCAGGTGATAGGTGCTGCTTGACTGGTTGCACAGGTTCAACTCGCTCATGTAGCCGGGTTGGAAGCGCAGCGTGTAGGGCGGTCGACCGCGCACGAACAACGCATCAATGCGCCGGCCCTGCGCGTCGGTGGCGCGCGCGAGTTGCCACGGATGTGCCTCGAGCTGCCCGGTGGTGGGCGTGCTGGCAGCGGCCACATCCGTAGACATGGCCAGCAGCGCGGCAATGATGAGGGCGGGGACGTGCTTCATGCCGATCTCCCTGATGCATGCGGGTAGTGCCGGCCGTTGGCCGGCAACATCCGCGTGTTGGCGGTGCTCCGCAAGGCAGCCGGCCAGCGGCCGGCTCTACCCACCACGAAGAAGGGCGACCTCGCGGCCGCCCTTCAAGAGCCAGTCGACTAACAGTCGGCTCTACATCACTTCTCGATGGCCGACTCGACCACCATGTCCAGCACGTAGGCCTGCGACGGCGCATCGGCCGGTGGGTTCTTCACTTCGTAGCGCTTCACGCGCACTACGTTGCGCACGCCGTCTTCGTGGGTGTAGCCCTCGATGTTGCCGTAGAAGTTCTCGAACTTGCCCGGCTCACCCTGCTTCAGGCCCTTGTCGTCGAACTTCACTTCGCGCACCTGCAGGCACTGGTAGTCCGGAATCAGCGGGTGCGAGCACTTCTCGGTCTTCGCGGCCACTTCCAGGAACACGGTTTCGCCGGCGCCGCCGTAGCGGGTTTCAGCGGTCGGTTCCGGGTTGAACACCAGCACGTCGCCCTTGGCGTTGGTCAGGGTCAGCTTGCCATCGGCATCCTGCTCGGCCTTCAGTTCGCCCTGCAGGCGGCTCGACACGGCTTCGTCCAGCGCCATCAGCGCCTTGTCGGTGCAGGCCATCATGGTCGAGGCCATCGCACTGACCGTCAGCTTGCCGTCGGCCAGGGTGTAGCCGCCGCCCATGCGGTTGCAGGTGTTGCTGACCGACAGGCGGCCATCAGCGAAGTCCAGGGTGACCGGCTTGTCTTCGCGGGCGAACAGCGCGTCGATGCGCTTGCCGTCGGCGCCGGTGGCCTGCTGCAGCAGCCAGTGCTGGCTCTGCAGGCGCTGCGCATCCAGGTGCGCCAGCGTCTGCTGGTCCGCTGCCTTGGTCGCGGCCGGGGCCACGTCGTCGCCGCCATTGCCGGCCGGGGCCGGGGTCTGGCTGCAGGCGGCCATCAGGGCCAGCGGGAGGAGCAGGGTGAGCTTGCGGTTCATGGTGATTCTCCTTGGGGAACCGTGGGGGAAACGGGGTGGGGCCGGCTATGGGGTTACCGTGCCCCAGTGCTGTTCAGCTGCCGGAGGGCAACCACAGCAGCAGCGCCGCGCCCAGCGCGATGCGGTAGAGGGCGAAGGCGGTGAACCGGTGCGACTTGATGTAGCCCATCAGCCACTTCACTACGACGAAGCCGGTGATGGCCGCGGCAAGGAAGGCCACGCCCACCTCGGTCCAGTTCTCGCTGCCCAGCTGCCCGTCCCTGGCCAGTTCCAGGAAGGTGTAGGCGCTGGCGGCGAACATGGTGGGAATGCCGACCAGGAACACGAACTCGGCGGCAGCGGCGCGGCGGCTCAGGCCCAGCAGCATGGCCAGGAAGATCGCCGAGGCCGAGCGCGAGGTACCGGGGAACACGCCCGCCACCACCTGCGCCAGGCCGACGCCGATCGCCACGGTCCAGGTCACCTGGTCGCGGTCGGGCAGGCGCGCGGTGTAGGCCTCCACCAGCAGCATCCAGACGCCACCGATGATCAGTGCCCAGGCCACCGGGCTGACCGTCTCCGGCAGCGACCAGCCGGCCTTGCGCACCACCAGGCCGACCACGGCGGTGACCAGGAAGGCGGCGCCCAGCTTGAACACGTACTCACGGTTCTCGCGTTGGTCCAAGCCGGTGGCCAGCTGCAGCAGGCGCTGGCGGAACACCAGCACCACGGCCACGATCGCGCCAGCCTGGATGACGATGTTGAAGAAGTCCGAGCGGGCACCCAGCCAGTGCTGGGCGATGAGCAGGTGGCCGGTGCTGGAGATCGGCAGGAATTCGGTCAAGCCTTCGAGGATGCCCAGCAGCAGGGCGGAGAGCAGGTCGGACATGGACGGTGCGGGCACGGGCGGCGGAAGGAAGGAGGTCGAGAGGATAGACGATCCCTGCTGCACCAAACGGGTGCGTCTGATGGCGGGTGCACCGGTTTGGTGCGCACCGTTCTGCACCGGCGCGGAGCAGCCATATTGAAATCAACGACTTGCGGGTATCGAAAAGTTGGCACGGTCATTGCTGTACCTCAGCAGGCATTCATCCCCATCCGAGGTCGTACCGATGTCCGTGGAAAACGTTGAGAAGCTGATCAAGGACAACCAGATCGAGTTCGTCGATCTGCGTTTCGTGGACATGCGTGGCGTCGAGCAGCACGTCACCTTCCCGGTCAGCATCGTCGAACCGTCGCTGTTCGAAGAAGGCAAGATGTTCGACGGCAGCTCGATCGCCGGCTGGAAGGGCATCAACGAATCGGACATGGTGCTGCTGCCGGACCCGTCCAGCGCGTACGTCGATCCGTTCTACGCCGATCCGACCGTCGTGATCAGCTGCGACATCCTCGATCCGGCCACCATGCAGGCCTATGGCCGCTGCCCGCGCGGCATCGCCAAGCGTGCCGAGGCCTACCTGAAGTCCTCCGGCATCGCCGAAACCGCGTTTTTCGGCCCGGAGCCGGAGTTCTTCATCTTCGACTCGGTCCGTTTCGCCAACGAAATGGGCAACACCTTCTTCAAGGTCGACTCGGAAGAAGCGGCGTGGAACAGCGGCGCCAAGTATGACGGCGCCAACAGCGGCTACCGTCCGGGCGTGAAGGGCGGCTACTTCCCCGTCCCGCCGACCGACACCCTGCACGACCTGCGCGCGGAAATGTGCAAGACCCTGGAACAGGTCGGCATCGAAGTGGAAGTGCAGCACCACGAAGTGGCCACCGCCGGCCAGTGCGAGATCGGCACCAAGTTCAGCACCCTGGTGCAGAAGGCCGACGAGCTGCTGCGCATGAAGTACGTCATCAAGAACGTCGCGCACCGCAACGGCAAGACCGTCACCTTCATGCCCAAGCCGATCGTCGGCGACAACGGCAGCGGCATGCACGTGCACCAGTCGCTGTCCAAGGGCGGCACCAACCTGTTCTCCGGTGACGGCTACGGTGGCCTGAGCCAGCTGGCGCTGTGGTACATCGGCGGCATCTTCAAGCATGCCAAGGCCATCAATGCCTTCGCCAACTCGGGCACCAACAGCTACAAGCGCCTGGTGCCGGGCTTCGAGGCGCCGGTGATGCTGGCCTATTCGGCCCGCAACCGTTCGGCGTCGTGCCGCATTCCGTGGGTCTCCAACCCGAAGGCGCGCCGCATCGAAATGCGCTTCCCGGATCCGATCCAGTCCGGCTACCTGACCTTCACCGCGCTGATGATGGCCGGTCTGGACGGCATCAAGAACCAGATCGACCCGGGTGCACCGAGCGACAAGGACCTGTACGACCTGCCGCCGGAAGAAGAGAAGCTGATCCCGCAGGTCTGCTCCTCGCTGGACCAGGCGCTGGAAGCACTGGACAAGGATCGCGAGTTCCTGAAGGCCGGCGGCGTGATGAGCGATGACTTCATCGACGGCTACATCGCGCTGAAGATGCAGGAAGTGACCAAGTTCCGCGCGGCCACCCACCCGCTGGAATACCAGCTGTACTACGCCAGCTGACCGGGCGCGATGGCGGTGGGTTCCCCCTCCCACCCGCCGCCATCGCTTCCGTTCTCGCGGCTGGGGAGCCGCGGTTGTAGGGGGTCAGATCCGTTTCGCGCCGCGAAAGGGCTCTGACTCCACCCCAGGGGCAAGAGAGAGACCGGATACGCGACCAGGGCCGCCCTCCCTCCCGCGTCGGTCGTGCAAGGAGAGAGGCACGGCCGTCCCGGCCCTGTACGTGTCCGGTGCAACAGCCACGGTCATCACCTGATGACCCGTGGTTGCCTGATGCCAACGCGCGCTGGCGCGCTGGCCCCATCCACCATCGGGACATGCGCATGAAACTGATCTCCGCCATCATCCGACCGTTCAAGCTCGACGAGGTCCGCGAGGCCCTGTCCGATGCAGGCGTGTCGGGCATCACCGTGACCGAAGTGAAAGGTTTCGGTCGCCAGAAGGGCCACACCGAGCTGTATCGCGGCGCCGAGTACGTCGTCGATTTCCTGCCCAAGATCAAGATCGAAACGGTGGTCACCGACGAGCGTGCCGACGCGGTGATCGAAGCGATCCAGTCGTCGGCAGGCACCGGCAAGATCGGTGACGGCAAGATCTTCGTCACCGCCGTTGAACAGGTCATCCGCATCCGCACCGGCGAAATCGGTGCCGACGCGCTGTAACCCCCTTCCGGAGATTCCCCCCATGAAGATGCGCCTTCTCACCGGGTGGCAAGCCCGGTTCCACCTGGTGTGCCTGCTGATGCTGCTCAGCGCGCTGGCCGCCGGTGCCTGGCCGGGCAGCGCCCACGCCCAGGCCCAGGTCTCGCCGTTGCCGAGCGAAAGCGTGGCGGTCGAGCCGTTGCACGATCCGGCCGCCAGCGCCGCTGCGCCGGCCGTGGCCGAAGCGGCCGCCGCGTATGATCGTGGAGACGTCGCCTGGATGCTTACCTCCACGTTGCTGGTGCTGCTGATGGTGGTGCCCGGTCTGGCCCTGTTCTACGGCGGACTGGTGCGTTCGAAGAATGTGCTGTCGGTGCTCAGCCAGATCCTGGTGGTGTTCTCGCTGGTGCTGCTGCTGTGGGTGGCCTACGGCTACAGCGCGGTGTTCAGCGCCGGCAATCCATTCTTCGGTTCGTTCACCGAGTTCGCCTTCCTCAAGGGCTTCACCCCGGATTCGGTGGGCAACACGCCGATCAAGGGCCTGCCGGATTACCTGTTCGTCGCCTTCCAGTCGACCTTCGCCGGCATCACCACCGCGCTGATCGTCGGTGCCTTCGCCGAGCGCATCAAGTTCCGCGCGGTACTGCTGTTCTCGGCACTGTGGTTCACCCTCAGCTACATCCCGATGGCACACATCGTCTGGGGCGGCGGCTACCTGGGTGAACTGGGCGCGATCGACTTCGCCGGCGGCACCGTGGTGCACATCAATGCGGGCGTGGCCGGCCTGGTCGGCGCGTGGTTCGTCGGCAAGCGCCTGGGCTACGGCCAGACCGCGCTGAAGCCGCACAACGTACCGTTTACCTACATCGGCGCGATGCTGCTGTGGGTGGGCTGGTTCGGCTTCAATGCCGGTTCCGCCGCCGCCGCCGATACCGTGGCCTCGCTGGCCTTCCTCAACACCGTGCTGGCCACCGCTGCTGCCGTGCTTGGCTGGACCCTGGTGGAGGCGATCGGCAAGGGCAAGCCGTCGGCGCTGGGTGCGGCCTCGGGTGCGGTGGCCGGGCTGGTCGGCATCACCCCGGCCTGTGGCACCGTCGGGCCGCTTGGCGCGATCGTGATCGGCTTTGTCGCCGGCGTGGTCTGCGTGTGGGGCGTGACCGGTCTCAAGCGCCTGCTGAAAGTGGACGACACGGCCGACGTGTTCGGTGTGCATGGTGTCGGCGGCATCGTCGGCGCGATCCTCACCGGCGTGTTCAGTGCACAGTCGCTGGGCGGCACCAAGGCCGATCTGGATATCGCCCACCAGGTGTGGGTGCAGGTGGTCAGCGTCGGCCTGACCGTACTGTGGTCGGCGGTGGTGACCGCGGTCATCCTGCTGGTGGTCAAGGTCGTGGTCGGCCTGCGCGTGACCGAAGAGGCCGAACGCACCGGCCTGGATGTGACTTCGCACGGCGAGTCTGCCTACGAGGCCTGAGGCATGACGGGCGGCCCTGCGGGGCCGCCTTTTGCGTTTGGTCGGTGCCAGGCTTGCCTGGCACTGCTCCTGCTCTGGTGGGTGCCGACCGTTGGTCGGCACGGCGGCATGCATCATCGCGCCTGATCGCGCACAATCGGGCCATGCCCCCGATCCGCACGTCCCTGATGCTCTCGGCCTGCCTGCTGGTGGCCGCCTGCGCCTCCACGCCGCAGGAAACCCGCAACCCGCTCGCGACCTGGGTGCCATCACCCAACCAGAATGCGCGCTCGCCGGTCATCATCGTCATCCATCACACCGAGCAGAAGTCGGTGCAGCAGAGCCTGCATACGCTGCGTACCGCCAACAGCGGTGGGCCGGTCAGTGCGCACTACCTGATCGGCGCCGATGGCCATCGTTACCAGCTGGTCGCCGATGAGCGCCGTGCCTGGCACGCCGGGGCCGGGCGCTGGGGCACCATCACCGATCTCAATTCGGCCTCGATCGGCATCGAACTCGACAACGACGGCCGCAGCCCGTTCAGTGCGGCACAGATCGAATCGCTGATCCTGCTGCTGCGTGATCTCACCACGCGCCTGAACATCCCGCCGCGCCAGGTGATCGGCCATGCCGACCTGGCGCCTACGCGCAAGCAGGATCCGAGCCGGTTCTTCCCGTGGCAGCAGCTGGCCGAGGCCGGGTTCGGCGTGTGGCCGCGCGCGGCCGATGGTGCCGCACCGGAAGGCTTCGATGGGTGGAATGCGCTGGCCCGCTTCGGTTATCCGCTGGACAACCGCGACGCCACCGTCGCCGCCTTCCACCGCCGGTTCCGTGGCCGCGACGACCTGCCGAAGACGCTGGATGCCGAGGACGCCCGTATTCTGCATTCGTTGCTGCTGCAGATGCCGTGACCCCGCGCATGAACGCTTGACCCCGCGCTGGGTTGCCGCCCAGCGGCCGGCACTCCACCATGGCGGCATGATCGATTCCGCTACCTTCTTCAAGCGCAAGCACTGGACCCTGTTGGCAGCGGCGGTGCTCGCCGGTTGCGCCACCACTGCTCCCCGCACGGGCTCCGAAGCGCCCACGCCGCCCACGCCGCCGGCGGCCACCTACGCCAAGGTCGACTGGAAAGCCCTGCCCGCAGTCTCCGACGCTGATCTGCAGGCCGGCTTCGTGGCCTGGCGCAGCAGCTGCACCCGCCTGAAGAACGATGCGGTCTGGGCCAAACCCTGCGCCACTGCCGTCGCAGTATCAGACAAGGACCCGGCCGCGATCCGCCAGTTCCTGCAGCGCGACCTCGATGCCTACGCGCTGCGTGCCGGTGGCCACCAGGCCGACGGGCTGATTACCGGCTACTACGAGCCGATCTACCCCGGCAGCCTCACCCGCACCGACAAAGCGACGGTGCCGGTGTACGGCACGCCGGATGATCTGGTGGTGGTGCAACTGGACAGCCTCTACCCGGAACTGAAGGGCAAGCGCCTGCGCGGTCGCGTCGAAGGCAAGGTGCTCAAGCCCTATGACGACGCCGGCACCATCGCGGCCAAGGGCGCCAAGGCGCCGGTGCTGGCCTGGCTGACCGACCCGATGGACCTGCAGCTGCTGCAGATCCAGGGGTCTGGCCGCGTGCGCCTGGCCGATGGCACGCAGGTGCGGCTGGCCTATGCGGAACAGAACGGCCACCCGTACCGCGCGATCGGTCGCTGGCTGGTGGAGCAGGGCCAGCTGAAGAAGGAAGACGTCACCATGGACGCGATCCGCGCCTGGGCACGGGCCAACCCCGCGCGCGTACCGGAACTGCTGCGCAGTAACCCCAGCTACGTGTTCTTCGTGCGCACCCCGGACAGCCCGGAGGGGCCACGGGGTTCACTGAACGTGCCGCTCACCGCGGGCTACAGCGTGGCGGTGGATCGCACCGTGGTACCACTGGGCAGCCTGCTGTGGCTGTCCACCACGCGCCCGGACGGCAGTCCGGTGGTGCGCCCGGTGGCCGCGCAGGACACCGGCGGCGCCATCGCCGGCGAAGTGCGCGCGGACCTTTACTGGGGCAGCGGCGATGCCGCCGGCAAGCTGGCTGGCGACATGAAGCAGAAGGGCAACATCTGGATGCTGTGGCCGAAGGGCGTGCCCCTGCCGAACTGAACCAGCAGGAGTCGGATCCCTTCCAAAGGAAAGGGCTCTGACCCCGGATGCCTGATAATGGCGCCATTCCGCAATTTCCGGCCGCGCCTGCGGCCAGGGCTCCTGCAATGACCTACGCAAAGCACACCGCAAAATCCGGCGCGAAATCTGCCGCAAAGAAGTACTACAAGCACTGGGCCGAATCGGGCCTGGGCAAGGGCAACGTGCTGATGGAAGCGCGTGGCGAGAAGATCGTGCGGCAGGTGGAAATCTACGGGACCAAGATGGTCTGGGCCGACGAGCATGCCCACAGCGACGACCGCTTCCTGCTGGCCGACCAGCCAGTGTCGTTCCTGGATTTCGACGAGGACGACGAAATTTCCGCGCGTGAATTCGAAGCCGCCTGGAAGAAGGCACGGGAAGCCACCGGCTACCCGGTGTAATCCCCCCGGCAGCCGCCCTTGTAACGCCGAGCCTTGCTCGACGCTGCAAAAATCGGGCGCGTGAAATGTTATATGATTACATTTCACCGTAACCGCCCCTTCCCATGAAGACTCCCACCCTTGTGGCCGCCCTCGCCGCCGCACCGTTTGCCCCTGAAGCCTTCGCACAGTCGGCCGACGCCGCGCTCACTCTCGGCAAGGTGCAGGTGCACCAGCACGGCGAAGGCCAGCTCAGTGCGCATCAGGTACTGACCTCGGTGGATGTCCTGGGTGCAGACCAGATCGAAAACCGCAACGTCTCGCACAGCTGGGAACTGCTCGGGCAGATGCCCGGCATCCAGCTCACCGAAACCCGGCAGGGCGCCGAATCGGGCAAGGTCAGCTTCCGCGCCTTCAACGGCGAGGGTTACCTCAATGCCATCAAGACGCTGATCGATGGCATCCCCAGCAACGTCAACAGCGGCAACCAGCGCTTCATCGACATGCTGTTCCCGCTGGACATCAGCTACATCGAAGTGGTGCGCGGTACCAACGACCCGCGCTACGGCCTCCACAACATCGGCGGCAACGTGAACTTCGGTACGCGCCAGGGTGGCAGCTACACCGATGCGCGCCTGGCCTACGGCAGCTATAGCACCCGCGATGCGCAGCTGGCAGTCGGCCGTGAAGCCGATGGCTTCGCGCAGAACTATTTCGTCGGCACCCAGGCCAGCGACGGCTACCGCGACCACGACACCTCGAAGAAATATTCGCTGGGCGGCAAGTGGTTCTACGGCTCGCTGGACGACGGCCTGCGCGGGGGCCTGACCGCCCGTGCGTACCACCACGAAGCCGACGAACCCGGCTTCATGACCGCCGACGAGCTGCGCACGCACCGCCGTGGCAGCGAGCTGCGCAACGGCAACGATGGCGATGACCGCGACATGCGCCAGCTTGCTGCGCACCTGGACATGAAACTGTCCGACGCAATCACCTTCGGCACCCGGCTGTACTACAACCGCTACGAAGACGACCGCCGCGTGACCTTCAGCGACCTGCCCACCGGCAACCTGCCGCGCCAGCGCCGCGTATGGGACGAGCGGCAGCATGGCCTGCTCAGCACGCTCACCTGGCAGGCCAGCCCCACGCTCACCGTCGAAGGTGGCCTGAACTACGAGCAGCAGGACAACGGCTACCTCCGCGAGCGCTACGCCTACGCCGAACCCACTGATTTCAGCCAGCCCCCAGCGCGGGTGCAGAACAATGATCGCCACAGCTTCGACAACTGGGGTGCCTACGTCCAGGCCGTCTACCAGCCCGTCGAGGCCTGGAAGATCGTGCCGGCCTATCGTATCGATCGCTTCAGTGGCAGCACGCACCTGATGAACGGCGTCAGCGGCCGCCTGCAGGACTACGGCAGCATCGGCCAGCCCAAGCTGAGCGTCATCCACAGCCTGGGCCAGACCACCCATGTCTACGCGAACTGGGGCCGCACCTTCCAGGTACTGACCGGCTCCACCGCACCGGGCTACCTCACCCCAGGGCAGGCACCGATGCAGCCGTCCACCAACACCGGCATGGAGCTGGGCCTGAAATTCCAGCCGTTTGCCGGCAGCCAGGCACGCCTGGCGATGTGGCAGCAGGACGCGGAAAACGAGGTGTCCAACATGCCGGCCACCGGCACCACGGTCACCCTGGGCAAGACTCGCCGGCGCGGCGTGGATGCGCAGTTGAGCCTGCAGCTGGGCGACGACTGGACGGTATGGGCGTCGCACGCCTACCAGGAAGCGAAGATCACCCGCGACGACCGCGATGCCAGCATTTCCCTGCAGGGCCGGGAAGTGGCCGCCACCCCGCGCCACATCAGCAACCTGGGCGTGGACTACCGCGCCACGGATGCGCTGCGGCTGGGCCTGCAGGCGCGTGCACAGGGCGATTACTACCTGGAAGAGCGCAACGTGGCCGGCAAGTTCGGAGGCTTCGCCGTGCTCGACCTCAGCGCGGCCTACCAACTCACCCCGCGTTTCAGCGTGGACCTGCAGCTGAAGAACGTGACCGGCCGCGAGTACGCCTACGCCTGGTACGACAGCTTCTTCTGGGACAGCGCACGCCCGATGTTCTCGCCGGCCCCGGGTCGCAGCGTGTTCGTCGGCCTCAACATGAAGCTGTAACCGGCCACGCATGTGGTCGTGGTCGAGCTTGCTCGACCTGCGGCAGGGGGTCAGAGCCCTTTCCAGGCGGAAAGGGCCCTGACCCCGAACCCCGCGTTTTGCACTACATTGGTGCAATGTCCGCCCCCTCTCCCCCGCCGTCCCTCGATGCCCTGGGCACGCCGCTGGCCTGGGCCGGGGCCGATGGCCGCATCATCGGCTGCAATCCGGCCTTCGGGCGGTGGCTGGGCGTCAGCGGGCGCCGCCTGCTGGGCCAGCCATTGGCCGCGCTGGAAGTGCAGGGCGAGGCACTGGCCCATTTCCTTGCCCGCGATGAGCGCGACAGCCTGCGCCTGAACCGGCTGGCGCTGGCGGTGCCCGGCGAAGCGCCGCGCTTCGCCGAGGGCTGGATGAGTCGCCGCGACGATGGTGGCTGGCTGCTGGAGGCGCATCCGGTCGATGAGTTCCCCGGGCTGGACCCGACCCAGGCCCTGCCCAGCGCGCTCAGCGCGGCGCTGAAGGGCTTGGCCCACGAGCTGCGCAACCCGCTGGCCGGGTTGAAGGGTGCGGCCCAGCTGCTGGCCCGCCGCGCGGCCCAGCGCGAGGCCAGCGAACGCGAGCTGATCGAGCTGATCGGCTCGGAGATCGAGCGCCTCAACGGCCTGCTCGACCAGCTGCTGTCGCCGGCCCCGGCCGCACCGCACGCCGAACTGAACATCCATGCCGCGCTCGAGCGCGTGCTGCGCCTGGCCGAGAACGAGGCCGGCTGGGCGGTACGCCTGCAGCGTGACTACGACCCCAGCATTCCCGAATTCCATGGCGATGCCGACCGCCTCACCCAGGCGGTGTGGAACCTGGTGCGCAACGCGATCCAGGCCGGCGCCGGCAACATCACCCTGCGCACCCGCGTGGAGCATGGCGTGCGCATCGCCGAGCAGCTGCACACGCTGGCGCTGCGCCTGGAAATCGCCGACGACGGCCGTGGCGTGCCGGAGGAACTGGCCGAACACCTGTTCCTGCCCTTGGTGAGTGGCCGCGCCGAAGGCACCGGGCTGGGCCTGGCGCTGGCCCAGCAGGTGGCGCGCGAGCATCGCGGCACGCTGACCTACCGCTCGCGCCCGGGCCATACCGTGTTCACCCTGCTGTTGCCGATCGGCAACGGCGCCGCCCCGGCCGAGGAGGCCCCGCGCGATGTCTGAGTTCCCCACCACCGCGCAGCGCATCTGGGTAGTCGATGACGATCGTGCCGTGCGCTTCGTGCTGTGCACCGCGCTGCGCGAGGCGGGCTACCAGGTTGTCGATTTCGACAGCGCTGCGGCTGCCCTGCAGGCCCTGGGCGAAGGCGCGCCGCCGGCGCTGCTGTTCACCGATGTGCGCATGCCCGGCGACGATGGCCTGGTGCTGCTGGACAAGCTCAAGGCCGCGTTGCCGCAGCTGCCGGTGGTCGTGATGTCGGCCTATACCGATGTGGCCAGCACGGCCGGTGCGTTCCGCGGCGGCGCGCATGAATTCCTGTCCAAGCCGTTCGACCTGGACGATGCGGTGGCATTGGCGCAGCGGGTACTGCCGGCGGTGGCGCCCGCGCTGGCCGCTCCCAGTCCCGCCACCGAAGCGCCCAGCGACCAGCCGCCGCAACTGGTGGGTGATACGCCGCCGATGCGCGCGCTGTTCCGCGCCATTGGACGCCTGGCGCAGGCACCGCTGGCGGTGCTGATCACCGGCGAGACCGGCACCGGCAAGGAGCTGGTGGCCAATGCGTTGCATCGCGAATCGCCGCGCGCGCAGGGTCCGTTCGTCGCGCTCAATACCGCTGCAATCCCATCCGAGCTGCTGGAAAGCGAGTTGTTCGGCCACGAGGCCGGTGCCTTCACCGGTGCGCAGCGCCGCCATATCGGCCGCTTCGAGCAGGCCAACGGTGGCACGCTGTTCCTTGACGAGATCGGCGACATGCCGCTGCCGTTGCAGACCCGGTTGCTGCGCGTGCTGGCGCAGGGCGAGTTCTTCCGCGTCGGTGGCCGCGAACTGATCCGCGTCGATGTGCGCGTGGTGGCCGCCACCCACCAGGACCTGGAAGGGCTGGTCGCGCAGGGGAAGTTCCGTGCCGACCTTCTGCATCGCCTGGACGTGGTGCGCCTGCAGCTGCCGCCGCTGCGCGAGCGCCGCGAGGACATCGCACAGCTGGCCAGCACCTTCCTGGCCGCCGCCGCACGCAGGCTGGACACGCCACCGAAGCGCCTCACCGCCGCAGCGCTGCAGGCGCTGCGCGAACACGACTGGCCCGGCAACGTGCGCGAACTGGAAAACGTGTGCTGGCGGATGGCCGCGCTGGCCGCCGCCGACACCATCGGCGTGGCCGATGTCGATACCGCGCTGAACCGTACGCGGGGCCGTCGCGGCAGCATCAGCGGTGCCGATCCAGGCCAGTGGGAAGTGCTGCTGGCCGAATGGGCGCGCCGCCAGCTGGCCGAAGGTGTGGAAGGGCTGCATGCGCAGGTGCGCGAGCGGGTCGACCATGCGCTGCTGGAAGCGGCGCTTCAGATTACCCATGGCCGCCGCGCCGAAGCCGCTGCCCGCCTGGGCCTGGGCCGCAATACCCTTACCCGCAAGCTGGGCGCCGGGCGCCGCCGCGGGGGCCATTGAACGGTCCCTGCACGCGATCCTCGCGCCCGCTTGCCGAACCGTTGATCGTTCATGGACGATGCAATGCTTAGTGTCACCTGCAAGGAGTCTTCGATGCGTCTGTCCTTTGCCATCCTGCCGTTGTCCGCCGCCGTGCTGCTGTCTGCCTGTGGCAGTGCGCCGAAGAAGGCCGAACCCACGCCGCCACCGCCGACCGTGGTCAGTGCTGCGGAGCAGGGCGAGGCCAATCTCGCGCCGGCCTCGGCCAGCATCGTCAGTGGCCGCATCGCACTGATGGTGGAGCCCGGTGGCATCCACATCACCGGCCTGGTCGGTGGCCTGCAGCCGATGCAGCAGGCCGGCTTCCACATCCATGAGCGCGGCGACTGCAGTGCGGTGGATGCCAGCAGTGCCGGCAATCACTTCAATCCCGGTGGTGCTGCGCATGGCCGCGCCGGTACCGGCAAGCACCACCTGGGCGACATGGACAATCTGCGTGCCGATGCCCAGGGCCGCGCCAACGTCGATATCCACCTCAAGGGGGTTACCCTTGGCGGAGGCGCCGCCACCGATATCGCCGGACGCGCACTGGTCGTGCATGCCAACGCCGACGACTATCGCCGCCAGCCCGCCGGCAATGCCGGCGTCCGCATCGCCTGTGGCGTGATCCGGGTCGTCCGCTGATCACTGCAGGCATCATCGAGGGAGAGATTCCAATGCGTCTGATCCACACTTCGCTGTTTGCGGCCATCGCCGCGCTGGGCCTGGCGGCCTGCAACCAGCAGCCCGCCGCGCCGCAGACTGAAACCCCGCCGGCCGCGCCGGCTGACGGCGCCACCACCGAGCCGGCTGCAGCCCCGGCACCGGCGGCTGCACCGACGGGCGATGCTTCGGCAACGGCCGAACTGGCACCGACCCAGGGCAACGAAACCAAGGGCAGCGTCACCTTCAAGGTGGTTGATGGCAAGGTCCACGTGACCGGCCAGATCACCGGCCTGAAGCCGGGCAGCGAACATGGCTTCCACATCCACGAGAAGGGCGACTGCAGCGCGCCGGACGGCATGAGCGCCGGCGGTCACTTCAACCCGGGCAAGCAGGATCACGGCAACGTCGCCACCGATCCGCACCACGGCGGCGACATGCCCAACATCAAGGCCGACGACAAGGGCGTGGCCACCATCGACGGCCCGGTGTCGAGCAACGTCAACATCGGCAAGGGTGATGATTTCGACATCATCGGCCGCGGCCTGATCGTTCACGCCGATGCGGACGACTACAAGACCCAGCCGACCGGCAACGCCGGCGCGCGCCTGGCCTGTGCGGTGATCCAGAAGGCGCCGTAAGCGCGCTCCTGCTGGAAATGGAAAACGCCGGCGCAAGCCGGCGTTCTTCTTGATCGGTAGTGCCGGCCGCTGGCCGGCAATCGCAGATCCGGACGTTGCCGGCCAGCGGCCGGCACTACCCGACTTCAGCGCGCCAGCAGCTCGCGTGCGTCCTGACCGGCCTCGCAGTGCACGAACAGTACCGGCACGCCATGTGCTTCCAGCACCGCGGCCATCTGTCGCTGGCGCATCAGGAACTGCTCGTAGATGCCCTTCAGGCGATCGCAGTCGTTCTTGCTGTGGCTGTAGTGCGCGCACCAACCGGCCGGGTCGAACAGCGCCATGCGTGCTTCGCCATGCGTATAACGCAGCAGCGGCTCGGGCGCGGCATTGAGCCACTCGTCCTCGCCCGGCGCCATGATCGCGGTCTCGATCAGCGGCCACAGTGCGGCCAGGCCCTGGTTGTCGTACTGCATCGACATCATCGCGGCCAGGTCGTTCACAGTGAAATAGCGCGCGTGCTCGATGCGGGCACCGAAGGTGTTCTGCGCCATCAGCGCGGTGTCGGCATGCGCCATGCCGTTGGCCAGCAAGGTTTCTTCCAGCGCATCGGCGACCGCGTTGGTGGTGGCCACATCGCTGCCGGTCAGCAGGAACGGCACCACGCGCAGGCCACCGCCCACCAGGGTGGCATCGGCCTGGAACGGCAGTGGCACGTCACCCTCGGCATCGGTACCGAAGGCCAGCAGGCGCGGGCCCTGGTTGCGGCCCGGGGCACGCATCTGCAGCTCTTCCAGGCGGCGATGGATCGGCCAGCCCGGGCGCAGCACTTCGGCCGGGTCGAAATGCGCGGCGGCGAACACCAGGTCCAGCTCGGCGACCTGCGGCACCAGCTTGGCCAGGTCACGGCCGACGCGTTCGGCCAGTTCACCGGCCTGTTCAGCGCTGAGCACGGCCTGGCGGGGGATTTCGCCGCCGGCCAGTTCCAGGGCCAGCACGCCAAGGGCATTCATCGCGGGGTCGGGTTTGCTCATGGTTCCACGGTTGGCCCATCACAGGGCGGCAGCTACACTTGGCTCCATTATGCCTGCTCCGTCGTGCAGGCCATGTTGCAGACACCCTCATCCATGCCAGGTATCTCCATGCCCAACGCTCGTCCCGTCGCCATCCTCGGTGGCGTCCGCATTCCGTTCTGCCGCCAGAACACCGCGTATTCGGATGTCGGCAACCTCGGCATGTCGGTCCGTACGCTGGGCGCGCTGGTCGAACGGTTCGGCCTGCATGGCCAGCAACTGGGTGAAGTGGCGATGGGCGCGGTGATCAAGCATTCCAGCGACTGGAACCTGGGCCGCGAAGCGACGCTGTCGTCCGGCCTGTCGCCGCTGACCCCGGGCATCACCCTGCAGCGTGCCTGCGGTACCTCGCTGGACAGCATCATCACCGTGGCCAACAAGATCGCACTGGGCCAGATCGAATCGGGCATCGGCGGTGGTTCGGACACCACCTCCGACGTGCCGATCGTCTACGGCAAGAAACTGCGTGCACGCCTGCTGGCGGCCAACCGCGCCAAGAGCACCGGCGACAAGATCCGTGCGCTCACCGCCGGCTTCAAGTTCTCCGAGCTCAAGCCCGAGTTCCCGGGCGTGGCCGAGCCGCGCACCGGCAAGAGCATGGGCGACCACTGCGAGGACATGGCGAAGGAGTGGAACATCTCGCGCGACTCGCAGGATGAGTGGGCGGTGTCGTCGCACAAGAAGCTGGCTGCCGCCTACGAGCGTGGCTTCTTCAACGACCTGATCGCACCGTTCCGTGGCGTCGAGCGCGACAACATCCTGCGCCCGGATACCTCGCTGGAAAAGCTGGCGACGCTGAAGCCGGCGTTCGACAAGGTTTCAGGGCGTGGCACGCTCACTGCCGCCAACTCCACCCCGCTGACCGACGGTGCCGCTGCGGTACTGCTGGCCAGCGAAGAGTGGGCACGCGCGCATGGCCATGAACCCCAGGCTTACCTGCGTGACGCGCACGTGGCCGCGGTGGACTTCGTGCACGGCGAAGGCCTGCTGATGGCACCGACCATCGCGGTGCCGGAGATGCTCAAGCGCAACGGCCTGACCCTGCAGGACTTCGACATCTACGAGATCCACGAAGCCTTTGCCGCGCAGGTGTTGTGCACCCTGCGTGCGTGGGAGAGCGAGGATTACTGCCACAACCGTCTGGGCCTGGACGCGCCGCTGGGCCGCATCGACCCGGACAAGATCAACCTGCTGGGCTCGTCGCTGGCCACCGGCCACCCGTTCGCCGCTACCGGCGCACGCGTGATCGCCACGGCAGCCAAGCAGCTGGCCGAACGCGGCGGTGGCCGCGCACTGGTGTCGATCTGCACCGCCGGCGGCATGGGCGTGGTGGCGATCGTCGAACGCTGAGCATCACGGTAGTGCCGGCCGCTGGCCGGCAGCGCTGGTACGAAAACGCCGCCCAATGGGCGGCGTTTTTGTTGTTGCTCCGCTGGCCGGCATCCACCGGAGCAACA
>NZ_JAXBQT020000014.1:88887-147073 GCF_047520755.2 Stenotrophomonas sp. FR010
TTGCTCCGGTGGATGCCGGCCAGCGGCCGGCACTACCCATCAGGGCAACCGCGGGTTGCCGAATTCGTCGCGCTCTTCGTTGGCGTCATACACCGGCGGCTGTGCAACGATGGGCTGCTCCTCCACCGTGGCGCGCAGCGGCGTCTCGGTGCCACGCACCAGTTCCACGCTGTCCTCGCCGCGCTGCAGGCGCAGCGCATTGGCCAGGCACTGCGCGGCCAGCGCGTGTTCGCCACGCTGGGCGAACACTTCACCCAGCGCTTCCCACGCCGGTGCACCGGCGCCCGCGGCGATGGCCTCGTGCAGGAACGCATCGGCGGCATCCCATTGCTGCTGGCCCAGGGCCACGCGGCCCTGTGCCAGGCGCAGGGCGGCCGAGTCATCGTGCACGTTGCGCCAGCGCGCCAGATTGGCCTGGCGGGTGGCCAGGCGCTCGGCGGGCAGGCGGCCATACAGCGCCACCAGATCGTCATTCCAACGCTGGTCCAGTGCCTGTTCCAGCGCCAGCAGCGCCGGCTCATCCCAGTCCAGCGCCACCGCACGGCTGGCATAGGCGCCCACCACGTCCGGGGTGGGGCGCAGCGCCTTCGGGGTGGCCTCCCACTGTGCGGCCAGCGCGTTGACGTCGGCCGCTTCCAGTAGCGCCTGTGCGGCCAGGCGTGCCTCCAGTTCGCTGTTCGCGTCGGCCGGCAGCACCTTGCTCTGGCGCAGCGCACCCAGCTGGCCATACGCTTCGTGCGCGCGGCCGGCCTGTGCCAGCGCTTCGGTACGCAGCCACAGGCCGCGCGGCGGCAGCGGCTGGATCGCCGCTACGTCCAGCGCGTTGATCGCATCGACCGGCAGATCGCGCGCCAGCAGCTGTTCGGCGCGCAGCAGTGCCTGCAGGGTGGCGTCACTTTCACCCAGGCGCTGCAGCAGCGCGTCTCCGGCGGGGCCGTCGGCCCGTGCCTGCGCGCTGCGCACGGCAGTGGCCAGTGCCACCGCGCTCACTTCCGGGTCCCTGGCGGCGCCGTCCAGCAGCTTCTCCGCACGCTGCCACTGGCCATGCTCGTAGGCCTGCAGGCCGTCGATCAGGCGCACCCGGCCCTGCTTGCGGCGGTAGCGGCCCCAGGCACGGAACGGTGCAGCGATCAGGCTCCACAGCAGCCACAGCACCAGCACTGTGATCACTGCCAGCAGCGCTACCTTCGGCAGGTTGCTGTGATAGTCGTAGCCGCCGTAGCGCAGGGTCACTTCGCCGAAGCGGTTCAGGTCATCGGCGCCGAGCCATTGCGCGGCGACCACGCCGATGGCCACGGCCAGCAACAGCACGACCAGGGATTGCAGGGGTTTCATGCGGGCTTACCTCCGGTCGGTCTGGGTGCGCAGTTGTTGCAGGGTGCTGCCAAGAACAGCGTCGCTGGCCTGCAGCGGAAGTTCGCGCAGGGCCTTCAGTTCAGCACGTTGTGCGCGCAGGGCCGGTGAATCCGGCCAGCGCCGCTGTGCCCACTGCTCCACGCGGTCCAATGCGGTGTTGCGGCCCGCGCTGTCGCCGCGCTCGATCGCGGCACGCGCCAAGGTCAGTTCCAGCTGCAGGGCATCGTCGGCGTTGCGCTTTTCGGCGGCCGTCAGCGGGCCGTTCTGGCGGCTCGGGGTGATGTCCACGAACGGTGCCAGCGTGGCCTGCCACCAGGGCTTGGCGGTGCTGCTGCCGGTCGTGCCGGTGATCTGCGAGGGCAGGCCCTGCAGCGCCCGGGCCACAGCATCCAGGCGCTGCAGCGACTGCACGCGCGGGCCGCTGCCCAGCGCATCCAGTGCCTCGCGCTCCTGCACCAGCGCCTGGCGCAGGTTCAGGCCGTCGGCGTCGGGCAGATCGGCCAGCGCGGTGGCGGCCTGTGCATACAGGCGGCGTGCGCCGTCCACGTCGTCGGCGTAGTTCAGGCGCTGCGCAGCCTGGGTCAGCAGCAGCTCGGCCTCATCGCGCTGCACCGCCTGGCGGCCCTGGTTGGCGCTGTCGGCCAGCTTGGCCAGGTTCTCTTCCAGCAAAGCGCTGCGCTGCGAGAGTCCCAGCATCTCGTCGCGCAGCACGCGGTTGGTGGTCGCCGCATCCTGCAGGCGCTGGCTGGTCGCGCGCTGGTCACGGCGCAGCGCATCCAGCGTGGCCTCCAGGCCCTTCAGCTGTACGGCCGTGGTCTGTGCCTGCGCTTCCTGTTCGCGCTGTTGCTGCTGCCAGACGTACCAGCCGGCATAGCCGCCCGCGCCGAGCACGACCACGGCGGCCAGCGGCAGCAGCCAGCGCACGGGTCGATGGGGCGGGGATGGCGGAGTATCGTTCATCGGGCTTCCTTGTCGGCAACGTCGCCGGTCGGGGGCCGGCAGGCCGCGTTGTGCACAGCATCACCGTTGCCGACGACAGCGGCAAGCGTGACCCACGTCCCTGTTCAGGTCGCTGCCGGGACGGTGAGCGTGGCGTGTGCGGCCGCCACCAGCTGCGCAGCGGTGGGGCCGGCGCTGCGTGTGATGCGCTGCAGGCCGAGCGCCTGCGCCTGTTCGCCGAGGCGGTCACTGGCAACCACCACGCGGGCAGACGCCCGCAGGCGCTGCTGCCCGGCCGGCGGAAGCTGTTGCCAGAAATGCTGCAGCGCTTCGCCACTGCTCACGGCCAGTACCCACGGCTGTGCTGAATGCGCCAATCGCGCCAGCGTTCGCGGGGGCAGTCGCAGCAGGCGACGCTGGTAGACGTCGGCACGTTCGATCGTGGCGCCCGCCGCCTGCAGCTGCGCGGCAATCAGGCCACGCCCGCCGGGGGCGGTCACCAGGCCGATGCGCAGGCCCTGTACGTCGGCCAGCACCGGCAGCGCCAGCAGCCCCTCGCTGTCCATCCGCTGCGGCGCGTGCACCTCGGTGATGCCGTGTGCCTGCAATGCGCGCGCAGTGCCTTCGCCCACGGTCAGCCACGGGCTGCACTGCACGTCGGCCAGCGGCAGCAGGGACGCGGCTGCGGCAACGGCGGCCGGGCTGGTGAATACCACCCGGTCGCAGTTCAGCGCGCGTTGCAGCTGGCGCACCACAGCCGTGCCATGCAGGCGCTGCAGGCGCCAGGGCGCCAGGGCCAGGACATTCCCGCCCAGCCCGGCAACGGCGCGGCGCAGCGCCACGTTCTGGCCCCGCGGGCGCAGCGAGATCAGGGTCCAGCGTGGGCCGGAACGGGTGGCGCCAGTGGGTATCGTATGGTCGACCATTGCCTGCATTATGCGGGCCCTTCGTTGTCGTGGTCGCTGCTCCGATGTCCGTTGATGCCCTGACTTCCTCGTTGGCCGCCCTGCAGGACGTGCTGGACTGCATGCCGGCGGTCCGCGCCATGCAGATCCAGCTCGACGGCTATGCCGATGGCGTGCTGCGCATCACCGCGCCGCTGGCGGCCAACGTCAACGACAAGGGCAACGCCTTCGGCGGCAGCCTGGCCTCGGTGCTGACCCTGTCCGGCTGGGCGCTGGTCAGCCTGCGCCTGCGCCTGGCCGGCCACGATGCCGAGGTCTATGTGGCCGACAGCAACCTGCGCTATCTGGCGCCGGTCTATGAGGACCTGCACGCCCACGCCGAAGCGGCCGAAGCCACCGGCTGGGACGCCTTCCTGAATACCTTCCGGCAGCGCCGCAAGGCCCGCATCAGCATCATCGCCACCCAGCCCGGTGCCGATGGCAAGCCCGCCGCCGAATTCAGCGGTCGCTTTGTTGCCTTCGCCAAAGGGTAGGATGGCAGGCAGACGTTCTGGGGAAACCACCGATGCGCCGCCTCATCCAGTTCCTGATGTATTCCCTGCTGCTGGTCAGCGCCGTGGCCTCGGCCGACGACCTCAGCCGCAAGCAGCGCAAGCTGCTGGAAGAGACCCAGGTCGCGTATGGCGCGACCATCCGCTGGGGCAGCATGGACGATGCCATCGGCTACCTCGACCCCAAGCTGCGCAAGGAAAAGCCGCCGACCGAGTTCGAGCTCAACCGATACGCGCAGCTGCGCGTGTCGTCCTATCGCGAGCGCAGCAGCGCCTCGCTGGACGGTGGCCTGGTCGAGCGCCGGGTCGAAATCGGGGTGATCAACCAGAACACCCAGGCCGAGCGCACCGTGGTCGTGGTCGAGCGCTGGCGCTGGGATCCGGAGGCCAAGCGCTGGTGGCAGACCGCCGGCCTGCCGGACCTGTGGAAGGGGCAGTGACGGGCCGCGTCCGGCTTGTGCGACAATCGGCGCCCGCTTAATCGACCCGTGACCTGAGTGAATTACGAAGAGTTGCTGGCCTTTGCAGGCCGAAACCCGATGCTGTCCGCGGCCCTGGTCGGCCTGACCGTGGCCATCATCGTCACCGAGATCCGCCGCCTGTTCCGGGGCTTCAAGGGCATCAAGCCCGCCGAACTGACCCAGCTGATCAACGCGGGCGGCACGGTGGTGGTCGACCTGTCGGCCAGCGGTGACTTCGAAAAGGGCCACATTGCCGGCAGCCGCAATGCCCAGGCCAGTGCCTTCGGCCCGGAAAACAAGCTGGTGGCCAATGCCAAGCAGTCGCCGGTGGTGCTGGTGTGCCGCAGCGGCAACGCTTCGGAAACCGCCGCCAAGGCGCTGAAGAAGGCCGGTTTCGAGAAGGTCTACGTGCTCGATGGCGGCATTCCCGCCTGGCAGCAGGCCGAACTGCCGCTGGTCAAGGGCCGCAACTGATTGCCGCAGGTGGCGGATCCGGCCTTGTCTGGGCCTGGTCCCGCCCCCATCGCAGTAGTTCGACCATCGTTTTCATTGCATTCACCTGGAGTTACTGGAAATGTCCGAAGAGATCACCAACGGCGCCGCTGCGCCGGTCGATGCCGCTACCGGCCCCGCTTTCACCGTCGAGAAGATCTACGTCAAGGACGTCTCCTTCGAGTCGCCGAACGCGCCGACCATCTTCAATGACCAGGTGCAGCCGGAGCTGCAGCTGAACCTGAACCAGCAGGTGCAGCGCCTGGGTGAGAACGCCTTCGAAGTCGTGCTGGCCGTGACCCTGACCTGCCAGGCCGGTGAGCGCACCGCCTACGTGGCCGAAGTGAAGCAGGCCGGCGTGTTCGGCCTGGTCGGCCTGGACCCGCAGTCGATCGACGTGCTGCTCGGCACCCAGTGCCCGAACATCCTGTTCCCGTACGTGCGCCAGCTGATCAGCGACCTGATCCAGGCCGGCGGCTTCCCGCCGTTCTTCCTGCAGCCGATCAACTTCGAAGGCCTGTACGCAGAAACCCTGCGCCAGCGCCAGGAGCAGGGCGACGCACCGTCGCTGGCTGACTCCGAGCCGGCCGGCAACGCCTGATTCCTGCCGCGACGTCACGGATGAGCACTCCCGCTGACAAGATCGCCGTGCTCGGCGCCGGTTCCTGGGGAACCGCGCTGGCCAGCCTGCTCGCACGGCACGGTCACCCGACCGTGCTGTGGGGGCGCGATGCTGCCGTGGTCGAGGCCATCGACCAGCGCCACGAGAATCCGCGTTACCTGCCGGGCATCCCGCTGCCGGACAGCCTGCGTGCTACCACCGACCTGGTGTCGGCGGTGGAGGGCGCGGCCTGGATCCTGGTGGTGACGCCGTCGCACGCGTTCGGCGAGACCGTGCGTGCGCTGGCGCCGCTGCGTCCTGCCGGTGCCGGCGTGGCCTGGGCCACCAAGGGCTTCGAACCCGGTTCGGGCCGCTTCCTGCATGAAGTGGCGCGCGAAGTGCTGGGTGAGGACGTGCCGTTGGCCGTCGTCACCGGGCCGTCGTTCGCCAAGGAAGTCACCCAGGGCCTGCCGACCGCGATCACCGTGCACGGCGACGTGCCCGAGTTCGCGCAGACGGTGGCCGAGGCGATGCATGGCCCGGCGTTCCGCGCCTACACCGGCGACGACATGGTCGGTGCCGAGCTGGGCGGCGCGATGAAGAACGTGCTGGCGGTGGCCACCGGCGTGGCCGATGGCATGCAGCTGGGCCTCAACGCCCGTGCCGGCCTGATCACCCGTGGTCTGAACGAGATGCTGCGCCTGGCCGCTGCGATCGGCGCCAAGCCGGAAACGCTGATGGGCCTGGCCGGCCTGGGCGATCTGGTGCTGACCTGCACCGGCGACCTGTCGCGCAACCGCCGCCTGGGCCTGGCCCTGGGCCGCGGCCAGACGCTGCAGGATGCCGTGCGCGAAATCGGCCAGGTGGTCGAGTCGGTGCAGACCGCCGACGAAGTGATGCGACAGGCGCGCCGCCATGGCATCGACCTGCCGATCTCCGACGGTGTGCGTGCCGTGCTGCATGGCGAGCAGACCCCGGAAGAAGGCTTGCGCGCACTGCTGGCGCGGGAACAGAAACCGGAGTATCCGGACACGCTGTTCAAGTGAATCGAAAAACCCCGGCCAGGTGCCGGGGTTTTTTTATGTGCGTGCCCTATCCACGCATGGCGTGGATCTACTGCCGAACCCGCTTCTGGTCGCTGCCAACCTTGGTTGGCGCCCGGCGGCAGCAATCACCGCGCCCGCGGCGGCGCGTTGCTGTTGTCCATGTCCGAAAAGATCAGCCACGGCCCATCACGCTCACGCTTCAGCGTGAGCGTGAACTTGCCGGTATCGCCCACGTTGTTGCCGTAGCTGTACGCACCGATGATGTAACCCGTGTTCCCTTCCACCGCATACGCCAAGGCACGCAGCCGCAACGGGCTGCTGCCCTGGCCGGCATACGCGGCCTCGATCGCGCTGCGTCCGCGCACGGGCGGCTGGTTGCTCTGCAGCACAAAGCCATCCTCGGCGAAGAGCGCAGCCAGTGCCCTGGCATCACCCCCGCGCCACGCCTGCTCGTAGTTGCGCAGCACACGGTCCAGCGGTGGGGGCAGGGCTGCGTCCGGGAGAGGCTGCGCAGGCTTCGCGTTTTCTGCATCGTGGGCAATTGCCGGCGATGCCAGCAGCAGGGCACTGCAGAAGATCATGGCGAGTCGTGTGCGGCGCATGCGTCCAGGCCCTGGCGATGATGGGAAGGCTTCAGACGCATCCTAGCGCGCCGCTGGTTAGAATCACGCGGCCGCCGATTCGGTGGATGCAGCGCAGATCAGACAAGGACACGCGATGAAGATGCGAATCACAGGGATGGCGATGATGGCCGCGCTGCTGGCAGCCTGCGGACAGGCACCGGAGAAGACTGGCGAGGCCGCGCCTGCTGCGGCGCCAGCACCAACCACCGAAGCTCCGGCCGCCACGGCCACGGTGGTCGAGAAGGAAACGTCCATCGAAGACAGCGTGGACCCCGCGGTGTGGGACAGCGAGGGCGAACCGGAAGACCCGGGCGCCGGCGGCGAACTGACCTGCGCGGACAATCCGCTGGCGACCCACTTCTTCACCCTGGTCGGCGGCAGTGCCGTGGACGACTGCGGCCGCAAGGACCCGAAGGTGCTGGCCGCGTTCGATGCGCTGATGAAGGGCACGCAGGACGCCGAATCCACTGACAAGGATATGCCGTCGCTGCGCAAGCGCCTGTTGAGCGGACCCAGCGGCCCTGGCGAGCTGGTAGTGCTACAGGGCGAGCCGTGGTGGTTCTACACCGCCTGCCAGGCCCACGACTGCCCCGGCACCGCGTTGGCGATGCTGTACTCACCCACGCAGGCGAAGATGGTCGGCCGTCTTACTGCGCGCTGCCGTGTGTGGTGGCTGGGCGAGCCGACGGCGGAACAGCGTGTGCAGATCGAACAGCGCCAGCCACTGCAGGATGCCGCGCTGAAGGAAGACAGCGCGCTTTGCGAGTGATGTGGCGCGCGCCGCAGCGCCGGGCCGTGCCCGGCGTTGCAGTGAGCGTTGTTCCCCGTGTCACCCTTCCGGGCGCATGCGTGCGCTGACCTGTGCGGTCAGCGACAGACTGGCCATCATCAGGCCCTCCATCACGCGGTCGCCCACGTACTCCTCGTCGGGACCGTTCTGGCGCACGCGCTCGGCAGCCAGCAGCATTTCCAGCGCCACGCGCAGGCCGGTCAATGCGCAATCCGCGTCGGCCAGCGCCATGCGGCGGCCCGGCATCTGATGACGTTCGGGCCAGGGTTGGCCGTCGGCGGCGGCGCCCTTGCCGATGCGGTCGAGGGTGGCGATGAAACCGAGAGGATCCTGCTGGTGCGGTGCTTCCGAAGGCGCGTCCGCGTTGGCGGGCACGTATTGCGTGCGTAGTCGGGAGGATTCGGGTGTGCTCATGGCAATGCTCCGTGCAGGACAGACGGCAGCCGCCACGCAAAGGTGGCGGGCGGAGACGTGGCTCGAAAACCGGGCGCTTGTTGAAACCGGCAGGCACAGGGCCTCCACGCTCCGCCCGCCATAGCCGGCAGACGGATTGCCCGCCGGCGCCACGAGGGGTGACGCCGGCGGGCAAGCGTTGTTAAACAAGCGCACGGGTTTTCGAAGCCCGGCCATCCTTTTTCGATGGCACGTCATCTGTACGCGTGCTGCTGCGCGGTGCCAATCAGAACAGTTGCATTCAACGCTTGATCAAAGACGCTTTTGGCATTTTTGCACGCTGTTAAGCTGTCGCAGACGCAGGCGCCGCAACGGCCGTAGCGGCATGGGGAATATGCGACATGGGTCGAAGTTGATGACGTGGCGTACGGGCACCCCACCAAGTCGATGGCGACAGTGCGGGGCGAAGAACGCAATTCGACTCCCACACACTTTGATCTGTCAGTGCTCTTCGCGTCTCTCGTACCAGGCTTGTGTACGGTTCACGATCCGCACCACGGACAGCATGACCGGTACCTCGATCAGCACACCCACCACGGTGGCCAGCGCCGCTCCCGAGTGCACGCCGAACAGTCCCACCGCTGTGGCCACAGCCAGTTCGAAGAAGTTGCTCGCACCAATCAGCGCTGACGGGCCGGCCACGCAATGCGCCACGCCCAGACGGCGGTTCAGAAGGTAGGCCAGGCCCGAAGTGAAATAGACCTGGATCAGGATCGGCACCGCAATCAGCGCGATCACCAGCGGTTGCTTCACGATCTGCTGGCCCTGGAACCCGAACAGCAGCACCAGCGTCAGCAGCAGCGCGGACAGGGACAGCGGGCCCAGCCGTCGAAGCGCGCGCTGCAGGCCCGCCTCGCCGCTGCGCGAAAGCATCCAGCGCCGCAGCAACGCGGCCACCAGCACGGGCACCACGATGTAGAGGCCAACCGACAACAGCAGCGTGTCCCAGGGCACAGTGATCGCCGACAGGCCCAGCAGCAGCGCAACCACCGGCGCATACGCGACCACCATGATCGCATCGTTCAAGGCCACCTGGCTCAGGGTGAAGTTGGCATCACCGCGGCACAGGTTGCTCCACACGAACACCATGGCGGTGCAGGGCGCGGCCGCCAGCAGGATCAAACCGGCGATGTAGCTGTCGATCTGTGCTGCGGGCAGCCAGTCCGCGAAGGCATGGCGCAGGAACAGCCAGCCCAGCAGCGCCATCGAGAACGGCTTCACGGCCCAGTTGATGAACAGTGTCACGCCGATGCCCTTCCAGTGCTGCTGCAACTGGCGCATCGCAGTGAAGTCGACCTTCAGCAGCATCGGGATGATCATCAGCCAGATCAGCACCGCAACCGGCAGGTTGACTTTGGCCACTTCGGCGGAGGCCAGCACCGCGAAGGCATCGGGCAGGACGTGGCCCAGCAGCGTGCCCATCGCAATGCACAGCACAACCCACAGCGTCAGGTGTCGCTCGAACAGGCTCATGGCAGTGGCACCGTCATTGTGCGCCGTCGGTCGGCAGCAGCTGGCCGATCCGGTCCAGCGCGTGCTGCAGCGCTTCGCGTTCGGACCACACCGATTCGGGCAGTGCGAGCAGCGCACGCAGGCGCGTTTTCACGATGGCATGGGCCAGTGCGAAGGCCGCGGCCTTGTCGGCATCGCTGCCTGCCACGGCGGCCGGATCAGGCAGGCCCCAGTGGCTGCGGATGAAGTCACCGAACACCACAGGGCAGGCTTCGGCAGCGGCCGCGTCACACACGGTGATCACCAGATCCATCGGGGCTGCATCCACGAACTCATCCCACGACTTGCTGCGCAGCCCTTCAACGGGCATTCCTTCGGCCTGCAGCTGGGCGAGCGCGAAGGGATTGATCTGGCCAGTGGGCTGGCTGCCCGCACTGAATGCGCTGAAGTGATCGCCGCCCCAGGCGCGCAGGGTGGCTTCAGCCAGCACGCTGCGCGCGCTGTTGCCGGTGCAGAGGAACAGGACATTGCGGGTCATGTGGCTTCCGTGGTCAGTGAGTGGCTTGGACATGCACAGCGCGCTGGCCGGGCAGAGACTAGTGAACTCGGCAGAGCTGCGGATCGCCTCCGCTATCTGCGCGCGATCGCATCCGGCATAGCCGTGCCGCGCGAACCACGGGCCTGCCGACGTTGTCAGCAGCACCAGTTCCCTGACCTGCATGCGGCGGGCCATGTCCTCGGCCGCTGACAGCAACGCGCGCCCAAGGCCGGTATTGCGTCGGTCATCTGACACCACCAGGGAGCGAAGCAGGGCCGACGCGCCGAAGATCTGCAATCCAACGGCACCCACGGGAATGCCGTCGAGGTCTGCGACGAGAAACGCCACCTCGCTGCTTTCCAGATCGGCCACGGGCAACTGCGCCTGCCGCAGAAGGTCGCGGATGGAGCACAGGTCGTCGCGCGTGCCTGCACGAATCACCGGATCGGGTTTCATCTCAGCACCTGCATGCCGGTTCGGTGACCGCGCACCGCTCATCCGGGGAGCCCGCGCAGCAGTTGTGCGTCAGGTACTGGATCAAGCCGTTCATCGCATCGAAGTTGGCGCGGTAGCAGACGTGGCGGCCTTGGCTTTCGCTCTCCACCAGCCCGGCCTGCACCAGCTCCTTCAGGTGGAAGCTGAGCGTGGCTGGGGGTACCTGCAGGGCCGTGGCGATGTCGCCCGCCATGCGCCCTGCCGGGCCCGCCTCCACCAGCAGTCGGAAGGCAGCCAGGCGGGTGGCATGGCCGAGGGCGGTCAGGGCGGTGATTGCATTCGATGTTTCCATATTTCTAGAATAGTCGAATGAATGAGCCAATCACAAGCCTGGACCTGCCCAACCTGCTGGAATCGTCATTGCCCCAGCCCAATCATCACCAGCTCGCCGCGGCAGATCTGGGGCCGCCACGCATTCTCCTGCTCTACGGCTCGCTGCGGCCCCAGTCGTTCAGCCGCAAGCTTGCGCTGGAAGCCGAGCGGCTGCTGCGCCACCTGGGGTGCGAAACCCGGGTGTTCGATCCGCATGCGCTGCCGATGCTGGACAGCGTGGACAGGAATCACCCCGAAGTGCAGCGACTGCGCGAATGGTCACAGTGGTCGGAAGGGCAGGTCTGGGTCAGCCCCGAGCGGCATGGCACGGTCACCGGCGTGTTCAAGAACCAGATCGACTGGTTGCCGCTGGAAGATGGCAGCGTGCGGCCCACGCAGGGCAGGACGCTGGCGGTGATGCAGGTGAGCGGCGGCTCGCAGTCGTTCAATACCGTCAACACGTTGCGCGTGCTCGGCCGCTGGATGCGCATGCTGACCATCCCCAACCAGTCGTCGGTGGCCAAGGCCTGGCAGGAATTCGATGACGACGGCCGGATGAAACCCTCGCCGTACTACGATCGGGTGGTGGACGTGATGGAGGAACTGGTGAAGTTCACGCTGCTGACGCGGGGCCGGTCGGACTACCTGGTGGACCGCTACAGCGAGCGGAAGGGCGACGCGCACGCCGCGGCATTGGCGCGGGCTGCAGGGGCGACGGCTTCCTGAGTTCCAGCACGCGCGCTACCTGCTCGCGCGCTGCGCGCCCTTGCTGTTCTCGTCCTTTGCATCGCCACGGCTCTGCGCGAACGCCGGGAAGGTCTTCGCGATCGAATCCTTGTCCGGCAGGATGTAGAACACGCCGCCCTTCTCGAACGTGGAGTGCACGATCTGCTCGTAGAACGCCGGCGAGACGTTGATGCAGCCGTGGGTGACGCGGTTGTCGTCCGGCGTCGGCGTCGCCAGTCGTTCGGCGCGCTTTTCCTTCGGGGTGCCCGGCGGCAGCGGATGCATCGACACGGCGGAATCATAGTCCACCCACAGCACGCGCCCGGCATCGTCGGAGGGGCCATAGGCGCCGATGAAGCGGCCCGCAGGCGTGGTGCGGTCGTGGCCGGGAATCGCGCTCAGGGCAAGCTTGGCGACGCCGGGTGCGGAATGATCGCCGATGGCCGAACCGAACAGCGCCGGCGCGGCGCCGCGCAGCTTGCCGTCGCCGCCGAAGACCAGGACCTGCGCCGCGGCCTTGTCCATGATCGCGAACGGATAACCCTGATTGTCCTTGCTGGCGACCACCCAGCCGGCCAGCTCGATCACTGTTTCGGAGACGCTCTGGTCGGGCGGAAGTTCATCAACGGCGGCCGCCGGTGCTGCGGGTGCGTCCTTGTCCCTGGCGTTGGCTGCGCCGCTGCATGCAACGGCCAGTGCCATGGCCAGAGCGGCATGGAAGGCGCGGCGTGCAGGGGAGGAGGAGGTACGAATGGGAAGGCTCCTGGCAATGCAATCCTGGTGGAAGGAGGCCAGTGGCCGGCGAGGGCCACTGGTTCCCGATACAGAGGTGGATCAATTCAAACGGTGAGGGAGCGATCAGCCGCGCGGCTTGCGTCCGACGGGTGCCCTTTCAAGCTGCTGCACGCGGCCTTCGATCTGGTCCAGGCGCTGGTTGGCCTGCTGTGCCGACTGGTTGGCGGACTCGGCACTCTGTGCAGCGCCCTGCACCTTTACATCGAGCTGATCGAGGCGCGAGTTGATGGTTGCGAACTCGTCCTTGTAGGTGGCACAAGCGCCAAGGCTCACGGTGGCGATGAGCGCTACAGCAAGTGCGCGGGCCGTCTTCATGTGTTGCGGGTTCAGGTTCATTGCACTCCCTCCTTCGTCTGGGGAAGCTGGAATATAGCGGCGTTTGTTCCCCATGCTGACAGGCGCTTTCAGCTGAAGTTGGAAGACGTGGAAGGGTTGTGAAATATGTTCATCAGCAAAGCTTAACGAGTGAGATCAGGCGAGCTGATGTGCACAGAGGCGATGGCCTTGCCGTTGCTCGAATCGCCCAATTCATCAGCCTGAAGACGGCTTCATTCCTACCCGTTTTCCACTGGCCCACACGCCGGGCGCCATTCACTTGCGGCGAACAATGCCGGCGCACTTTCCGGACGCACCGTCAGCAGCGTGGCGACGGCACCAGCTTTGTCATCGGCGCGGGCAACGTAGTCAGCGGCAATGCGGTAGCCGATCCAGTAGCCAAGATCGCCGCGGCGCGTTTCGTCGCCCGCTCCGTTGTAGAGCCATTGCGACCGATCAGTACCAGCGCTGTCCCGGGCGAACTGGCGTTCCAGGGCGCATTCGCGGCCCTGCGTCCAACGACGCAGATGCGCGTTGGCCGGTTGCCCCGAGATCAGTTCGCCCACGTACTCGGCGCCGCCTTCAAGCAACGTCTGATAGAGCAGGGTGGGCTGCGCGACATCGACGCTCGCACCGGGCTGCTGCACGTGCACGTACTCATGGGCGATCAGGTGCACGAATCGATCGCCGATGTCGGGCTGCATCCAGTCGGCGTGGCACAGTGCCTCCAGTCCGATCACCACGCCGTCGGGCGTGGTGACACCGCCGCTGTTTCCCCGACCCACCAGCACGGTGACCGGCGGAAAACGTGCGGAGGGAAACAGCGTGCCCAACCGATCGAGTGCCTTGGCAACCCGCTCGCGGATCTCCGGCAGTGCCGTCGCACAGGTACGGGCTTTGGCAAACAGAGCAGGTTTGTGCTGGATCGCATCTGCAAGACGATCCATCGAGCCGATACGGCTGTCAGTGAAGCTGCGTAGTGCATCCGTACCCGCATGCAGATAGCCGCGCTGCAGATCGTCGGCATTCGGCTTCCCTCCGCTTGCATCCAGCACGCTGAAGAAGCGCGTGACATCGTCGGTCTGAATCACGATGCGCCCGGAAGGGCGGGTACGCTCGGCTGCGTTGGCTACCTGCAGCATCATCGGCAGGGCGAAGAGCAGCAAAGCCCACACTGTGCGCCGGGCATGAAGCGGAAACAGCAGTGACGCGACTGATGCGTGCGGCATGAGGAGTTCCCTGAACGCCAGCCTTATTTATACACCAGTCAGTTCAATATTCAGGGTCGATTAGACCCCCTAACGGATAATTCACACCTGTCGACCGCCTCCTCTCTCCCCCCCTCCCGGGAGGCGGCCGACGAAACCAAAATAATTAAAGGTGTGTCCCGATGAACAAGAATTCGCTGCTCGCCCTGGGCCTTCTGGCTGCCCTGCCGTTCGCTGCATCGGCAACCGATGGCCTGTCGTACAACTACGTTGAAGGCGGCTACGTGAACACCGATGCCAAGGGCGGCGACGCCGATGGCTGGAAGGTGAAGGGTTCCGTGGCGGTGCACCCGAACTTCCACATCTTCGGCGACTACAGCGCGCAGGAGACCGACACGTTCAAGAATGACGTCGACCAGTGGCGCATCGGTGCTGGCTACAACTACGGCATCGCACCGAACACCGACCTGGTCGCCCGTGTCGCGTACCAGAAGTTCGACATGAAGCACGGCCTGGACTTCAACGGCTACTCCACCGAAGTCGGCGTGCGCACCGCGTTCAACCCGTACGTGGAAGGCTACGTGATGGCCGGCTACGAGGACTACACCAAGAAGCACGGCATCAACCCGGACGGCGAGTTCTACGGCCGCGTCGGCGCCACCGCCAAGTTCAACCAGAACTGGGGCCTGAGTGGCGAAGTGAAGCTGGCCAAGGCCGGCGACCGCGAGTGGTTCGTGGGCCCGCGCTTCACCTGGTAACAAACGCCCGTCGTTAGAGCGTGTTGTGCTGGCGTGTGACTCTCTCTCTCTCCCACACGCCAACCGAAGCCCGGCCTCGCGCCGGGCTTCTTCTTTTGTGTGCGTCCGGAGAGTGCAGGGCCGCAGCAGTTCCATGTAGCGCGGGAATGCACGGTGCTGCTCGCAGGACGGAACGAGAAACGCTCCGTCGCCGGTCAGGCGGTTCCGCTATGATCCCGGCACGTCGCCATTGACGATGCACCCGCCTCAAGCCAGCAGGAACTGCCGTGAATTCCCAGCCCGCACCGATCACCGCCCTCAACCACACGCTCGACAACGAGCCGCAGCAGATCACCGCACCGCTTACCCATTCGGCGGCGTTTCTGGTGCTGAAGGTGAAGGATGACGAGGCGTCGATCGCCAAGGCACGCGAGGTGCTGGCCAGCACCGATGACCTGATCAAGAACACCGCCATCCGCGAGATCGAGCGCACCTTCACCTGCAACGTGGCCATCGGCCATCGCGTGTGGCAGCCGCTGGTGGGCTCCACGCCGCCACGCGAGCTGAAGCCGTTCCGCGAGATCAAGGGCGCGACCCACACCGCTGTGGCCACGCCCGGTGACCTGCTGTACCACATCCGCGCACGTACCATGGACCTGATCGTGGCGTTCGAGCGCAACCTGCTGATGGCCTTCGGTGATGCGGTGGAAGCGGTCGATGACGTGGCCGGCTTCCGCTACTTCGATGGCCGCGATCTGCTGGACTTCGTCGACGGCACCGCCAACCCGGAAGGACTGTCGCTGCCGGAAGCCACCATTGTTGGCGATGAAGACCCGGAGCATGCCGGCGGCAGCTACGTGGTGGTGCAGAAGTACCTGCACAACCTCGATGCCTGGCGCGCGCAGAAGACCGAGGCGCAGGAGGCGATCATCGGCCGCACCAAGCACGACAACATCGAGCTGGATGATGCGCCGGCCGATGCGCAGAAATCGCACAAGACGCTGTGCACCATCGAAGACGCCGACGGCGAGCACGAAATCCTGCGCGACAACATGCCGTTCGCCAACCCGGGGCGCGGCGAGTACGGCACCTACTTCATCGGCTACACGCGCCGCCTGTGGGTGATCGAGAAGATGCTCGAGCGCATGTTCATCGGCAATCCTGCGCCGCTGCACGACCGCATCCTCGACTTCTCCACCGCCACCACCGGCGTGACCTTCTTCGCGCCCTCGCGCAAGGTGCTGGCCGACCTGGGCGAGTGATCGCGCCGGGCCATCACGGCCCGCCATCTGCCTGTCATCTATGGCGCCGACCATGGCGCGCTGGATGGGAGCGCAGGAGGCAGGCGATGGCCATGGCAGGGAACAGGACCGGCATCCGCCGCTGGTGGCGGCGTCTGGCTGCGGTGTTCGGCACACTGGCACTGGGGAGTGCCGCGGCGTCCGCACACGAAGCCCCTGCGCACTGGATGGCCTACGCCGCCGCCGTGGGTGGCCAGCTGCAGCAGCGCCTGCAGCAGGAACAGGACCCGCAGGCGCAGCGCGTGGTGGAGTGGCTGCGTGCACACCCGGATACACCCACGCCGCTGCCGGTGAGCCTGTGGATTGCGGCGGACGGCCGCATCTCGAAGCTGGAGTTCGACAGCCTGGGTGACCGCGAGGTGGATGCGGACCTGCGCGCGACGTTGCAGGCCGCGCCGTTGCAGGCGGCTCCGCCGGCCGACATGCGCCAACCGCTGCGATTGGGTCTGGTGCTTGACCGGTAGATCCACGCCATGCGTGGATGGGCCTACCGGTGACCCTTCAGCCACGCATGGCGTGGCTCTACTGTGGATGGCCAGCGCACAGCCCGGCCATCCGCATCAACGAACCGGCGCCACCTGCGGTTCGCGCGCGGCCGCGCTCCATGCACGCAGGCCGAACACGGCCAAGCCCAGGAAAAACACGTACAGCGCGGCAGTTACGTGCAGCGACTTGAACAGGTACGCACCCACATAGACTACGTCCACGGCGATCCATACCCACCAGCAGGCGACGTGGCGGCGCGCCTGCCACCACTGGCCGACCAGGCTCAGTGCGGTCAGCATCGCGTCCAGCCACGGCAGCGCGGCATCGGTGAAGGTGTGCATGGCCGCACCCAGCGCCACGCCACCGCACAGGCCGAAGGCCAGGTCGCGCAGCAGCTTGCCTCGCGCCAGTGGCACGAGGCGGATGCTGCCCTCATCGGCGGCGTGCTGGCGCCAGTTGAGCCAGCCGTAGACCAGGAAGCCACCGAAGGCGACCTGCAGCAGCGTGTCCGAGTACAGCTTGGCCTCGGCGAACACCAGGCCATACAGCGTGACCGACAGCAGGCCCACCGGCCATGCAGACAACCGGCGCCGGGCCATCAGCCAGACGCCGAGCACGCTGCACAGCGCGGCGCTCCACTCGAGCATCACGCTGCTCACAGCGCGAACGTCACCGACAGGCGCGCCTGTCGCGGTGCGCCTGGGAACAGGTAATAGTCACCGCCGCTGCTGCCGGTATCGCGCCAATAGAAGCGGTTGAACACGTTGTCCACCGACAGGTTCCAGGTCACCGCACGCTCGTGCAGGCGATGCTGGAAACGCAGGCCGGCATCGAAGACCGAGTAGTCCGGCGCGCGCACGGCGCCGTCGGCGCGTGCCACGTTGGCACCGGCATAGCGCCACCCGCCAGTGACATCCAGGCCCTGCACGAACGGCAGTGCATAGGCCACGTGCACGCTGGCACGCACCTTCGGCACGTTCACCAGCTGATGGCCTTCATAGGTGGGCGTGCCGGTATCGCGCGCGCGCGCCTGCAGCACGCTGGCGCTGGCCACGATCTGCAGTGCATCGGTCAGCTGGCCGTTGGCGGTCAGCTCCAGCCCGGTGTGGGTCTGCGTGCCTTCCTCGACGAAGGTGTAGCCCACATCGCTGTTGTCGGGCTTGGCGTACTGGTACGGCTGCGAAATGCGGAACACCGCCGCACCCAGGGTCAGCGCTTCGACCGGCACGTACTTCACGCCCACTTCCAGCTGGCGCGACTGTACCGACGGCAGGAAGGTGTCGGCGTTGCTGGTCCAGAACGGCGCTTCCTGGCCCAGCGAAATGCCGCGCACGTAACTGGCGTAGGCGTTGAGCTGGTCGGTGGCTTTCCACACCACCGCAGTCTGTGGCAGGAAGCGCGACAGGCGGCTGTGCCGCTGCGGGATGCCGCGCTTGTCGTAGGCGCGCTCGTCCAGGCGGACGAAGCGGCCACCGGCCAGCCACTGCCAGTCGTCACCGAAGCTGATCCGGTCCAGCGCGAAGAACGCGGTCTGGCGACTGTCCAGGCGCCGTGCGGAGGGGCCCGGCATCTTCGGCGACGGCGCGAACACCGGCACCGGTGCCTCGTGGATGTTGCTGGTGCCGACGTACTCGTTGACGCTCGGGCGCCTGTCCACGGTGCGGCGGAAGTAGTCGGCACCGACGGTCAGCTGGTGGCCGATGCTGCCGGTCTCGAAGCGGCCACGCAGTTCGGCACGGGCCTGCTGGTTCTGGCGGGTGTCGTCCGGGCTGCGGTAGTCGTAGATGTCATAGTCGCCGTTGGGTGCGAAGTAGTTGCCCGGCACGCTGCCATCGGCACATTGTGCGGCGTAGTAGCAGCCGTAGGCGAAGGCGACGTTGTCATCGATCACCGAACGGCTATGGCCCACTGATACACGTGATTGCCAGGCGTCGTTGAAGTCGTAGGTATGCAGCGCGGTGATGTTGGTGCTGGCGATATCCACCGGGCGCTGCCACGGCTGGTAGCCGAGCAGATGCTCGCGGTCGACACCGCGCGGCAGGTCACGCGCGCCCAGCAGCTGGTAGCCGGACACCGAGCGCTGCGAGCTGGTCTGGTAGTTGGCATCCACTTCCAGCTTGCCGCGCTCGCCGATCAGCCAGTCGGCGGCCAGCGAGTAGAAGTTGCGGCGGCCATCGGCGTGCTCGACGTAGGAATGGCTGGAATCCCATGCGGCATTCAGGCGCACGCCGAAGCGCGGGGTGATCCAGTGGCCGACATCGACGGCAACGTAGCGCGAGCCTTCCGAATCGGTGCCGAGCGTGGTGGTGCGCACTTCCGCCGGGCGCTTGCCGATGTAATTGATGATCCCGCCCGGCGCCATCACGCCTGCCGCCAGGCCGGCTTCACCCTTGAGGATCTCCACCGACTGCACGTTCTCCAGCGCCAGGCGTTGTTCGCCGGCGATGGACAGCCCGTTGAAGCGGTAGCCGGTGGCCGCGTCCAGTGCGAAGCCGCGGATGGCGATGTTCTGGTAGTAGCCCACCGGCGCGTAGGCATCACCCAGCGAGGCATCGTTGCTGGCCAGCTCGGACAGCGAACGTACCTGGCGGCGGTCGAGGTAATCGCGCTCGAGCACGTTCATCGACGCGGGCGTGTCCTTCCAGCTGCCGCCTCCGAAGGCGTTCACGCGCGAGGTATCGGCCTTCGGCTTGCCGGCTTGCACGCGCACCGCCGCCAGTTCGGTCGGCGAGCGCTCGGCGCCGGTGGCAGCCGCATCAGGGGATGCCTCGGCCTCGCTGGCGTGCAGTGGCAGCGCAGCGCAGAGGGCGAGGGAGAGCAGGGTGGGGCGCAGGCAGCGGTTCATTCGGTTCGTCTTCGGACAACAAGGGAGACGAAGCGACGGCGCGCAGGTGCACTGACCCATGACGGGGGTGTGGCTGCGGCTCAAAGCTCCCTACGCCGGTGCAAACCGGATCAGGTTCCAAGGGACTCTCTCAGCCTGGCAGATCCAGGCACCCCCGCTTCAGGTGAGCATTTCACTACAAATGGTACGGATTTGCGAGCGCCACCCAGGGTCAGATCCCTTTCCTGCGGAAAGGGATCTGACCCCAACGCTGCATCAACTGGATCACGCGGCGGCGTGCAGGGCCTGCAGCAGTGCCTGCCCCGGGGCGGTATGGAACCACGCCGGATGGCCAAGCATGAAGGGCTGCCACGCCACGTCGGCATTGGCGGTCGAGCCTGTGACGCCCTCGAAATACTCCACTTCGGACAGTGCGAAGTCGAAATGCACCATCGGCAGCAGGTCGGCCAGCAGGTGCACGCGTGCCGCCGACAGCGGCAGCACCTGGCGGTAGCCATCGAGCAACGCCAGCGCGATATCGATGCGCACCGCCTCCATGCCGCGCTCCAGCTCCAGCCATGCCACGGCGTTGCGCTCGATTGCGGTAGCCAGGTCGAACAGTGCACTGGTGGGCGAGGCCAGGCCGAAATCCAGCACGGTGCTGACCTGCCCGTCGCGCCACAGCAGGTTGGAGACATGCCAGTCGTTGTGCGCCCACAGCCGTGGTTCGTCGCGCAGGCGCTCGGCCAGTCCCGTGTGCCACGGCAGCACGTCACGCCGCAGCTGTGCTTCCCACGTAATGCGCGCGAGATAGCGGGCCAGGCCGGGGCGCGCGTGCAGACCTGCCTTGATTGCGGCGATCGGATCGTCGGCGCGGATCAGGTCGTCGCGCGCCACCAGCAGATGGGTGCTGCGCTGGGGCGCGTGGTAGCTGGCGGCGGCGCGGTGCAGCTGTGCGAGTGCGCGTCCGGCTTCGTGGGCCTGCGCGACATCGGTCAGCAGCGACCACGACACCGCGTCGCGGTACAGGTCATCGCCTGCGCCGACGTCGTGCAGTTCAAACGTCCAGTCACCGTGTTCGACCGCGGTGTGACCATCGGTCGCTGCCAGCACCTGCGTCACCGGCACGCCAGCAGCGTCGAGATGGGCGATGAAGCGGTGTTCTTCTTCCAGGCAGGCCGCGTTGCGCACGCTGTGGTGATGGCGCTTGATGAATACCGCGCCGCGCGTGCCATCGACGATGGCGGCAGCCGACAGCGGTCGCGGGCTGTGCCAGCGCGGTTGGCTGCCGCTGTCCAGCTGCGGATAGCACTGTCGCAACCACGCGATGTCCGCCGCGCTGATCGGTGGCCAGTCGGCAGCGACCTCGTCGTTGTTGAGGCCCTGCACGCGGTGGGAGGTAGACGTCATGCCGCAGCCCGAGAGGGAAAAGTCACATCCAAGGCTGCGCATTCAACGCCATGCGCGCGGCCAACGCAAACGGGCGGGTCATCGACCCGCCCGCTTCTGCCATCGGCAGAGTAACGCCGCCGTGCCGCTTACCAGCCGCGATGGCGACCGCGGTCGTGGTAGTAGCGGTTGTCGTAGTAACGCTCGCGCTGCCAGCGGCGGTCGTCGCCACGGTTGTAGTAGCCGCTGCGGTAGTAGCCACGATCGTAACGGCGGTCGTAGCGGTTGTCGTAGTAGCGATTGTCGTAATAACGACGGTCGCGGCGGTCGGAGGTGGTCAGATTGCCGATCGCGCCGCCGGCCACGGCACCACCGACGGTGGCGGCAGGATCACCGTTGGAGAGCAGGTTGCCGGCCACGCCACCGACCACGGCGCCGACCAGGGTGCGCTTGTCCTTCCTCGACATCGCGCTGGCATCGCTGACCACGGCGACACCGGCAACCAGCGCCAGAGCCATCGCCAGACCACGGAGGCTGAGTGTGGAAGTACTGAGCATGTTCGTTCTCCTGTGAGGTGCATGCCACGCTGGGCAGGGAGGGCGTGGGGCGCCCCGGCTGCCGTGATGTCCACGCTGGCGTTCCAACATTGCCGGAACATTGCCTGGTGCACCGAGCGGCTTGCGCATTCATCTAGCGGCAGGCGGCATGAAGCAAGGCTGAAAGCGGCTGCGGCCGCTCAGCTGGCGGAAAGGAAAAGGGCCGCGGAGGTGGCCCCTCCCTTCTCTGCCAAGGCGTTGGCATGTCCGACGCCCATCGCTTTCTGGGCCTGCCGCGCCTGCTCCTGCGGGGTCTCCTGCTGCGGCCGCAGCACGTCAGGCGCGCTCTGCACCGCACCGCGGCGAAGCGCCAGGCTCTGCCCGCTGGCGGCCCGCGTCTCCACGGTGACGCGGCTGGCGGCCGGATGCGCCGGTCGATTCCTTCGACCTCGCATTGTTGCCGGTGCGATTATGTGAATCGCGTCTCAAATTTTCCCGTCACGCAGATAGTCGAACAATTCGGCATCGCCCTTCAGCCCCAGCTTGAGCATCGCATCGCCCTTCTGCCGGCTGATGGTGCTGACGCTCTTGTGCAGCAGCAGCGAAATCTCCTTTACCGTCATGCCGGTGCCGAGCAAGCGCAGCACCTCCACCTCGCGCGGGGACAGCGGCTTGCCGTCGCCCTCGCGCATGCGCCAGCTGCCGGCCGCTTCCACCCGCTCGCGCAGGCTGCGGCTGATGTAGGGCTGGCCGCGGTAGACCGACTGGATGGCCTGTGGCAGTTCGTCCATCGACGAACTCTTGTCGACCAGGCCGAGCACGCCGCTGTCGAGCACCATGCGCAGGATCGCCAGGTTGCTGGAGACGCTGAGCATCAGCACCGGCAGGTCGGGATGGCGGCGGCGGATCATGCCGATCATGGCGAAGCCGTCGGCCTGCGGGCTGCCCGGCATGGAGTAGTCGGTGACCAGCAGGTCACAGGGCTGGCTGGCGAGCAGGGTCATCAGCGCCTGCGCGCTGTCGGCCTCGCCGACCACGCGGCCGACGCCGCTCGACTCGATGACGGCGCGGGTACCGATACGGACCACGGGGTGATCGTCTGCGATGATGATGCGCAAGCTCATGCTCTAGTATGGCCATCGGGCACGCCGGACCGCGACCATCGCGGTCCCTGGCAGGATTCTAGGAGATCGACGCAGATGCGTAGGTGGGCTGTTCGCGGGCTGCTCCTGCTGCTGGCGGTGCTGGCGCTGCCCGTGGCCCAGGCACAGCCGGCCCCTGGCCTGCTGCCGCTCAGCCCGTTGCAGCGCGAATACCTGGTGGCGCATCCGACCATCGTTGTCGGGCAGTATGACAGCGGCTGGCCGCCCTTCGAGTCCCTCCGTGATGGCGAGCAGGTCGGGCTGGGACCGGACTACCTGTCGCATCTTGCTCGCCAGCTCGGTGTGAAGGTCGAGGCGCGCCGCTATCCGGACTGGACATCCGTGCTGGATGCGGCATGTCGTGGCGAGATCGACGTGGTGATGAATGTCGGCCTCAGTGCCGACCGCACCCGTTGCATGGTCTATACCGCCGCCTACAGTGAGGCGCCGCTCGCACTGGTGGGCCGGCCCGATGACCTGCGTGCCTCCGACATGCCGGACCTGGATGGGCTGAGGGTGGTGATCGAACAGGACTTCCTGACCGGTCCGCAGGTGCGCGCCCGATTCCCGCGCGCCCGCCAGCTTGTCGCAAATGACACGTTGAGCGCATTGCAGATGGTCATAGACGACAAAGCGGACGTCTACATCGGCAATGCCTTCGTCGCCACCGAGCTGATTGCCAGCCGGCGCCTGCAGGGCGTGGCGCTGTTGCGGCCGAGCGACCTGCCCCCTGAACGGTTGCACTTCGGCATTCCCAACAGCAAGCAACCCCTGGCCGAAGCCCTGGACCTGGCGCTGGCCGCGACCAGCCAGGCCCAGCGCGATGCCCTCGCACAACGCTGGTTGTCACCGCCGCACTGGTCGGCATCGGCGCAGCTGGCGCTGAGCCAGGCCGAGAAGCGTGTGCTGGAGCAGCCGCTGATGATCGGTTTCGCGCCGAATGCCGCGCCCCTGTCGTTCACCGGCGAGGATGGCCGGCCCAGTGGCCTGGCCAGCGAGTACCTGCAGCGCCTGATGCAGGCCGGCGCCAACCTGAAGGTCGAGAACAGCCACGACTGGTACGAGGTGCGTGAGAAGGCCCGCCGCGGTGAACTGCAGGCGGTGATGGGCATACCCGTTGATTCGCGCTACCTGGGCCCGGACTGGGTGTTCAGCCAGCCCTTCATCAGCGTGCCGAACGTGATTGTGGTCAGGAGCGATGGCGAGTCGCTGCTGGGCCTGGCCGACCTGCAGGGCAAGCGCGTGCTGCTGTCCGACCCGGAGCGCGTGCGTGGCTATGTGCAGCAACAGGCGCCGCAGGCCCGGATCATTGCTGCGCGGAGTGCCGAGCAGGCGCTGCAGCGCCTGCTTGAGGGTGAAGCCGATGCCTATGTCGGCAACCTTGCCGTGGTCGATCACCTGCTGCGCAGCCGTTTCCCGGGGCGGATGCAGGTCGCGGCTCCGGCCGGTTTCAACGACCAGCTGGCGCTGGCAGTGGATCGCCGCCATGCGGCCCTGGCCACGACCTTCGATCGCCTGCTGCTGCAGATGACCCCACGCAAGCGCGAGGCGCTGCGCAGCGCCTGGCTGGCGGTGGAGTACCGCAATGGGGTCGACTGGAGCAATCTGCTGCGGTGGGGCGTGCCCGTGCTGATGGTGCTGCTGACCGCACTGCTGGTGCATGGCGTGGGCCATTGGCGGCTGCGCCGTGAGGTGGCAGGACGCCGCCAGCTGGAGCAGCGCCTGGCCGAGGTGACCGACAACCTGCCGGCGGTGGTCTACCAGGCCCGCCGCGATGCCGATGGCACGCTGAGCTTCCCGTTCATCGCCGGCGACCTGCCTGCGTTGTTCGGCATCACCCGGCAGCAGGCCGAACAGGATGCGAGGGTGTTGCTGGAACGCGTCGAGCAGGAGGACCGCGCGCGCATCCTGCATTCCATCGAGCAGGCCGCGCACCAGTTTGCGCCGTTGATCCTGGAGTTCCGCCTGCGCAGCGACGGGGAAGGCGTGCGCTGGGTGCGCAGCCAGGCCCATCCCTACGCCGCCGAAGAAGGCGCGGTGATCTGGAGCGGGTACTGGGTGGATGTAAGCGAAGCCCGGATGCAGGCCGATGCACTGGCGGCGGCGAAGGCGGACGCCGAGCAGGCCGCTGAGGCCAAATCGCGTTTCCTGGCCACGATGAGCCACGAGATCCGTACGCCGATGAGCGGCGTGCTGGGCATGCTGGAGGTGCTGGCGCACTCACCGCTGGACAGCGAGCAGCAGCGCATCCTCGGCGTGATCGAGGATTCGGCGCAGATGCTGCGGCAGATCCTCGACGACATCCTCGATTACTCGCGGCTGGAAGCGGGTGCACTGCGCCTGGAGCCGGTGCCGCAACCGCTGCGGCCCCTGCTGGAAAGCGTGTGCCGGTTGATGTCGGCGCAGGCCAGTGCACGCGGGCTGGAGCTGCACGTGCAGATCGACCCTCAGCTGGCGGCAGCGCACGAAGTGGATGGCGTGCGCCTGCGCCAGATCGTGTTCAACCTGCTCAGCAATGCCATCAAGTTCACTGCACGCGGCGAAGTGCGGCTGCAGCTGGAGGTACTGGGCCCGACCGCCGAAGACGGCAGCCAGCCGCTGTGCCTGAGCGTCACCGACACCGGCACCGGGATCGCACCGGAACAGCTGCGGCACCTGTTTGCGCCGTTCACCCAGGCCGGTGCCTACATCCAGCGCGACCATGGTGGTACCGGCCTCGGCCTGAGCATCTGCCAGCGCCTGGTGCAGATGATGGGCGGCGAGCTGGAGTTGCACAGCACGCTGGGCGAGGGCACCCGCGCCGAGGTGCGGCTGGCGCTGGTGGAGGCAGGCAGGGGTGACGTTGAAGCGCTGGTTGCGGAGCAGGAGCAGGCGGCGCTGCTGCCGCCGGCGCTGCGCGAGGCACGCGTGCTGGTGATCGAGGATCACCCGACCAACCAGGCGATGATGGCGTGGCGGCTGCAGCAGCTGGGCGTACCCCATGTGCTGCTGGGCGATGGCCAGCAGGCACTGGACCGCTTGTCATCGGAGGCCTTCGATCTGGTCATTACCGACTGCCGCATGCCGGTACTCGACGGCTTCGGTTTCACCCGCCTGCTGCGCGAGCGCGAGGGCCGTACCGGCCAGCCGCGGCTGACGGTGCTGGCGCTGACCGCCAGCGTGCTGGACGACGATGCGCGCCGCTGCCGCGAGGCCGGCATGGACGAGGTGCTGGCCAAGCCGCTGTCGCTGGCCACGCTGCGCACCGCGCTGCTGCGCTGGCTGCCGCAGGCACAGGGCCAGTCGTTCGATGCGCCCGTGCAGGAGACTGTCGCCGACGACGCTGAAGTGCTGCCTGATCTGGCCACCCTGCAGCAGCGCTATGGCTCGCGCGCCGTGGCCGAGCAGCTGCGCGACAGCCTGCTGCAGGCCAGTGAAAGTGATCTGGCGGCGGTGCAGCGCGCCGTGCGGGCCGGTGACCGCGAGACTGCGGCGCTCCACCTGCATCGCCAGGCGGGCGGTCTGGGGGCGATCGGGGCAAGCGCACTGGCCGGGCAGGCCAACGCGCTGGTCGAGCGCCTGCAGGATGCGACCGAGGCCGATCCGGCACCGGTGTTCGCCGCTGTAACGGCGTTCGTGGAGCGCCTGCAGCACCAGCTGCAGCGATTGGGTCACTGAGCCGACTGCTGTTGCAGGTAGGCGATCACCAGCGCGCGGCGTTCGGCGCTGGGAAAGGCGTTGTACATGCGCGTGCCGGGCACCACGTGGGTGGGCGACTGCAGGAACGCGTCCAGGGTCTGCGCGCTCCAGGTGATGTCGGCGCGGCGCATGCCGTCGGAATAGCCGTAATCGGGCAGGCTGCCGGCGCGACGGCCGATCACGCCGTGCAGGTTGGGGCCGAAGCGGTGGATGCCGCCAGGCTGCACGGTGTGGCAGCCTGCGCACAGTTCGAACGCGCGCTGCATGGCCTGCTGCCGGGCCTGTTCGGGCGTCGCCGGCGCCGCAGGCGGGCGCTGGCAGGCCGTGGCAAGCAGGGCCACGGCAACGGTGGTGAGCAGGCGGGAGGCACGCATGGGCGGGCAGGATAGCGGTGCGGTGGAGCGGCCGGGCTGCGACACGTGGTCGCAGCCCGTGGCGATCACATGCCCGAGTAGTTCGGGCCGCCGCCGCCCTGCGGGGTCACCCAGACGATGTTCTGGGTCGGGTCCTTGATGTCGCAGGTCTTGCAGTGCACGCAGTTCTGCGCGTTGATCTGCAGGCGCGCGTTGTCGGCGTCGCCGACGAACTCGTACACGCCGGCCGGGCAGTAACGGGCTTCGGGACCTGCGTACTCGGCCAGGTTCACCTTCACCGGAATGCTCGGATCCTTCAGCGTCAGGTGGCTGGGCTGGTTCTCGTCGTGGTTGGTGCTGCTCAGGAACACCGAGCTGAGACGATCGAAGGTCAGCACGCCATCGGGCTTGGGATAGGCGATGCGGCTGTGCTGCGACGCCGGCTCCAGGCAGGCGTGGTCCGGCTGGGTGCGGTGCAGGGTCCACGGCGGGTTGCGCACGCCCAGCTTCGGCAGCAGCCACTGCTCCACGCCGGTCATCAGCGTGGCAACGGTCTGGCCCTTCTTGAACCACTGCTTGAAGTTCTTTGCCTGCTGCAGTTCGGTGAACAGCCAGCTGGCTTCGAACGCCTTCGGGTAGGCGCACAGTTCATCGTGCTGGCGATCGGCGGCCAGCGCGTCGAACGCGGCGTCGGCGCACAGCATGCCGGTCTTGATCGCGGCATGGCTGCCCTTGATGCGGCTGGCGTTGAGGTAGCCGGCTTCGCAGCCGACCAGCGCGCCCCCGGGGAACACCGTCTTCGGCAGCGACAGCAGGCCGCCGGCGGTGATCGCACGGGCGCCGTAACCGATGCGGGTGCCGCCCTCCAGGTGCTTGCGGATGGAGGGATGGGTCTTGAAACGCTGGAACTCCTCGAACGGGCTCAGCCACGGGTTCCTGTAGTCCAGGCCGACCACGTAACCAATGGCGACCTTGCCGCCGTCGGCGTGGTACAGGAACGCGCCGCCGTAGGTGTCGCTGTCCAGCGGCCAGCCAGCCGCATGCACCACCAGGCCCGGCTCATGCCTGGCCGGGTCGATCTGCCACAGCTCCTTGATGCCGATGCCGTAGGCCTGCGGGTCCTTGCCTTCGTCCAGTTTGTAGCGGGCGATCAGCTGGCGACCGAGGTGGCCGCGCGCACCTTCGGCGAAGATCGTGTACTTGGCGTGCAGCGCCATCCCACGCTCGAAGGCCGGACCGATGCTGCCGTCCTTCTCGATGCCCATGTCGCCGGTGGCCACGCCGATGACCTCGCCGTTGTCGCCGTACAGCACTTCTGCAGCGGCGAAGCCCGGGAAGATCGCAACCTCCAGCGCCTCGGCCTGCTGCGCCAGCCAGCGGGTCACTTCGCCCAGGCTGATGATGTAGTTGCCTTCGTTGTGGAAGCACTCCGGCAGCAGCGCGTTGGGGGTGCTGCGCGCGCCGGTCTCGCTGAGGAACAGGAATTCGTCGCGGGTGACCTTCTGCTTCAGCGGAGCGCCGCGCTCGGCCCAGTCCGGGAACAGCTCGGTCAGCGCGCGCGGATCCATCACCGCGCCGGACAGCACGTGCGCGCCCGGTTCGGAACCCTTCTCCAGCACGCACACCGACAGCTCGCGGCCGGCTTCGATCGCGCGCTGGCGCAGCCGGATCGCGGTGGCCAGGCCGGCGGGGCCGGCACCGACGATCACCACGTCGAATTCCATTACTTCACGCGGGGGCAGGGCGTTGGCTTCAGCGCTCATCGATTGCATGACTCGTGGGTAGGGCCGGCATCGGGGCCACCGGCGGTGCCTGGGAATCGCGCGTGCGGCCACGGGCGAAACGGTTGTTTGAATGTGTCAGGGTACCGGGCCGCGCGTGATCGAGCTAGATCGGCCATGTTCACGTCATGATTGCTGCATTGCAGCGTAGCGGTGCATCTCTGGTGGGTGCCGACCTTGGTCGGCACGCTCTGCCCGGATGACCGACAATGGCCGGGTCCTGACTGCGTGTGAGTGCCATGGCTTTGCATCCGTACGATCTGTTCGATGTCCGTTCCCTGCTCAACGAGGAAGAGCGCGCAGTGCAGGAGAGCGTCGCCCGCTTCACCAACGAGCGCGTGCTGCCGATCATCGGCGATGCTTTCGACCAGGCCCGCTTCCCCGACGAACTGGTGCCGGAGATCGCCTCGTTGGGCCTGCTGGGCGCGACCCTGCCGACCGAGTACGGCGGCGGTGGCCTCGGCGCGGTCAGCTATGGCCTGATCTGCCAGGAGCTGGAGCGCGGGGATTCGGGCCTGCGCAGCTTCGTTTCGGTGCAGAGCTCGCTGTGCATGTATCCCATCTACGCGTACGGCAGCGAGGAACAGCGCCAGCAGTGGCTGCCGGCGATGGCACGCGGCGAACTGATCGGCTGCTTCGGCCTGACCGAGGCGCACGGTGGTTCCGACCCGGCCAGCATGAAGACCCGCGCGGTGCGCGACGGCAGTGACTGGCGCATCAGCGGCAGCAAGATGTGGATCACCAGCGGCCCGGTGGCCGACCTGGCCATCGTCTGGGCGCAGACCGAGGATGGCATCCAGGGCTTCGTTCTGGAGAAGGGCATGGCCGGGTTCACGACGCAGGAGATCAAGCACAAGATGAGCCTGCGCGCGTCGCTGACCGGTGCGCTGTTCTTCGATGACGTGCGCGTGCCCGACAGCCATCGCCTGCCGAACGTGAAGGGCCTGAAGGGGCCGCTGGGCTGCCTGACCCAGGCCCGTTACGGCATCAGCTGGGGGCCGATCGGTGCGGCGATTGCCTGCCTGGATGAAGCGCTGGGCTATGCCAAGGAGCGTGTGCTGTTTGGTCGTCCGCTGGCGGCCACGCAGAGCGCGCAGATCAAGCTGGCCGAGATGGCCCGCCGCATCACCACCGCGCAGCTGCTGGCCTTGCAGCTGGGCCGCCTGAAGGAAGCCGGCCAGCTGCAGCCGCAGCAGGTCAGCCTGGCCAAGTGGAACAACTGCCGCATGGCGATTGACATCGCCCGCGAGTGTCGCGATCTGCTGGGTGGGGCGGGCATCACCACCGAGCACGTGGCGATCCGTCATGCGCTGAACCTGGAATCGGTGATCACCTACGAGGGCACCGAGACCGTGCACCAGCTGGTGATCGGCCGCGAACTGACCGGCATCAACGCGTTCTGAGTGCACCGGTAGTGCCGGCCGCTGGCCGGCATTGCCGGGTAGGGTGGGCGGCAACGGACGCCTATCCGGAGATGCAAACTGAATGAAGAACAATTCCACTGTAAGACTGCTGTGCCTCCCGCTGCTCTTCGAAGCCTCCGTGCTGCAGATGGCATGGGCAGGCAACAGGGATGATGCGGCATGGGCAGGCAGCTATTTGCAGGCGAGCGATCTGTGTACCGAGCCGGGCAGCGGACGCAGTTGCCGCGATAGGTTCAGGGACAGCCTGTCGATTGTCGAAGAATCACTGGGCTATAGGGTTGAGCTGCACAGTACCCAGTCGATGCAGCACGTCTGCTCCTTCGTGCTGCATATGAAGCCAGAAGGCGGAAAACTCATTCATCAGTCCGAACTGGGCACAGTGGCTATCGAGAAACATGCAGGTGCGCTGAGAGTCTCATCCGGCGGGATCGACCCGACGGTAACGGGCTTGGGCATATGCGGTGCGCATGCCGATATTGATGGCTTGGAGTTTTCTTCTGTGGGCAATCGCACGCGTTCCGGGCAACGCGATGGCGCGCGCCCCTGATTGATCCAGGCGGAACGCATCCACGCATGGCATGGATCTACTGCGCGGCTGTCGGGTCCGCCTTGAAGCGGGCCGAGGAGCGCAGGGTACCGGCTCGCCGATGGCGGCGCGTTTCTTTGGTTACTTTCTTTGCGCGAGCAAAGAAAGTGACACACGTGAGCTACGCCCCACCGGCAAACCCATGCTGCCGCCACGCCTCGTACATCACCACGGCAACGGTGTTGGAAAGATTGAGGCTGCGGTTGTCCGGCCGCATCGGCAGGCGCAGGCGGCGGCCGTCGGGCAGGGCATCGAGCACCTCCTGCGGCAGGCCACGGCTTTCCGGGCCGAACAGGAACGCATCACCGTCTTCAAAGGCCACGCTGTCGTAGCGCACGCTGGCGCGGGTACTGAGTGCGAACAACCGATTCGGTGCGATCCGCGCCAGCGCGGTGTCCAGGTCGGGGTGCACCTGCAGGCGCGAGTACTCGTGGTAGTCCAGCCCGGCGCGCTTGAGCTGCTTGTCTTCCAGTGCGAAGCCAAGCGGCTCGACCAGGTGCAGCTGCGCGCCGGTGTTGGCACAGAGCCGGATCACATTGCCCGTGTTGGGCGGGATTTCCGGTTGGAACAGGATCACGTGGAACTGGGGCGCGGCATTCATCGGCGCAGTGTACCTGCGACGACCGCCGCCTTTACGGCGCACGCCCTGCGCGGGGCAGGGCGGCACCGGTTACGGGCGCAGCAGGACCTGGGCGGTTTCGGTGGCCAGGGCCTGCAGGTCGGCGGCGCTCGGACGCACCTGCAGGGCCGGCAGGTTGACGATGACCGAGTTGGCGACGTTGGTGGCGGCGGCAGCCAGGGTCGCGGCGTAGCGCTGGGCTTCCAGTTCGGAGGCCAGGGCGACGCGCTGTTCCAGGCTCGGGCGCACTTCCACCGAGGCCAGCGTGGTGATCGGCATCGCGGCGGCGACCGGGGCGGCGACGTAGCCGTTGCGCTCAGCCAGCTGGTCGGCGCTGGGGCGCACTTCCACGGTGGCCAGGGTCGGGATGCCGCTGGCCTGTTCCCAGGCCTGCTGGGCCAGCTGGTCGGCGGCCGGGCGAACCTGCACGGTGGACAGGGTCTTGATGGATTCGGAGGCCTGCACCGACGAAACAACCGCGGTGCCGGCGATCAGGGCGATGGCGATGGCAATGGTCTTGGCGTTCATGACGGGGCCTGTTTAGTGTTGGTGAGAAGTGGTGTGGTAGTAATGTAGTACACCAGTTCTGGGCATGCAAGAGAAATTTTCGATTTCCTGCATTTGTTCAGTCTTCAGTCAGCTTTTGTCTGAAGCCCTTCCTGGCGCAGGAAGTACCAAGCAATCCGCGTGCCAACTTTTAGTTGTTGATTTGCAAGGCTTTTATGTGGTCCCGAAAGTGTCCGGTGGGCGGACACCTGTCCATTCGATAAGCCGCGGACACTGTCCGGACGCCTTCAGCCGGCGTCTGTGACGTTTCAAGAGCGCCCGTGGGCGTCGGGCAGGATGGCCATCTGGGCAAACACCCCCAGTGACTGGCGACCGATTCCGGCCGCCGCGCGCGCAGGCTAGGATCGGGGTTCACCTTCGTGACCAAGGATCCGGATATGTCTCTCGCCCTTCGCCCGCGCGCTGCACTGCTGGCTGTCGCCCTCAGCACCGCCCTGGGCACGCTTGTGCCTTCCCATGCGCTGGCGGCCAAGCCGGCCGCCCCGGCCAAGGTCGATATCCCGTACGAGCAGTTCACCCTGCCCAACGGCCTGCGCGTGATCGTGCATACCGATCGCAAGGCGCCGATCGTTGCGGTCAACGTCTGGTACCACGTGGGCAGCAAGGACGAGCCGGCTGGCCGTACCGGCTTCGCGCACCTGTTCGAACACCTGATGTTCCAGGGCAGCGAAAACCACGACGGCGAATTCTTCGAACCGTTCAAGCAGGTGGGTGCCACCAACCAGAACGGCACCACCAACACCGATCGCACCAACTATTTCGAAAACGTGCCGACCACCGCGCTGGACATGGCGCTGTGGATGGAATCGGACCGCATGGGCCATCTGGTCGGTGCGATCGACCAGGCCGCGCTGGACGAGCAGCGTGGCGTGGTGCAGAACGAGAAGCGCCAGGGCGAGAACCAGCCCTACGGCCAGGCCTGGGACCAGCTCAACAAGGCGCTGTACCCGGTGGGCCACCCGTACCACCACGGCGTGATCGGATCGATGAACGATCTGAACGCGGCGTCGCTGGATGACGTGAAGACCTGGTTCCGTACCTGGTACGGCCCGAACAACGCGGTGCTGGTGCTGGCCGGCGACATCGACCTGGCCACCGCCAAGGAAAAGGTCGCCAGGTACTTCGGCAGCATCCCGGCCGGCCCGACCATGGCGCAGCCGGCGGTGAACGTGGCCAAGCGTAGTGCCGACACGCGCGAGACGATGACCGACAAGGTGCCGCAGGCGCGCATCTACCGCGCCTGGAACGTGCCGCAGGTCGGCACCATCGAGGTCGATCAGCTGCAGTTGTTCGCGCAGGTGCTGGGCGGTGCGAAGTCTTCGCGCCTGAGCCAGCGCCTGCAGCACCAGGACAAGCTGGTGGACAGCATCGCGTCGGGCCTGTCGACCTCGCAGTTGGGCTCGAACTTCGTGATCATGGCGACGGTCAAGCAGGGCCAGGACCCGGCCAAGGTCGAGAAGATCATCGACGAGGAACTGGACCGGCTGATCAAGCAGGGCCCGACCGCGGCCGAACTGGAGCGCGCCAAGACCGGTGCACGCGCCGGTTTCATCCGCGGCATCGAGCGCATCGGTGGCTTCGGCGGCAAGGCCGACGCACTGGCCGAGTGCGCGGTGTTCACCGGCGACCCGGGTTGCTTCCGCACCTCGCTGGCCAACATCGAGAAGGCCAGTGCCGCTGATCTGAGCCGGCTGGGCGCGCAGTGGCTGGACAAGGGCAGTCACACCCTGGTGATCGCACCGGGTGAGCGCGTGGCGCTGAAGGAAGACCCGAGCCAGGCGCCGAAGCCGTTCACCGTGCCGGCGGTGGACCCGAAGTACAGCACCCTGCCCGAGCAGGTCGACCGCAAGGCCGGCGTGCCGCAGACCCGCGAGTTCCCGCAGCTGAAGTTCCCGGCGCTGCAGCGTGCCACGCTGAAGAACGGCACCCAGGTGATCCTGGCCGAACGCCACGAGATTCCGGTGGTGCAGTTCAGCTACCAGTTCCCGGGCGGCTTCAGTGCCGACCAGGGCCGCAAGCCGGGCACCGCCAACTTCACCATGAGCCTGATGACCGAAGGCGCCGGCAAGCTGGGCTCGCTGGCCTTCGCCGATGCCGCCGACGCACTGGGCGCCAGCCTGGATGCCTCGGCCGGCCTGGATTCGATGAGCGTGGACCTGTCGGCACTGAAGGAAAACCTGGCACCGTCGCTGGCGCTGTACCGCGACCTGCTGCGCGAGCCGCGCTTCGAGCAGGGCGAGATCGACCGGGTCAAGGCGAGCTGGATCGCTGGCATCCAGCAGGAGAAGGTCAACCCGGGTGCGGTGGCGATGCGCGTGCTGCCCCCGCTGCTGTATGGCAAGGGCCACCCGTATGCCATTCCGTTTACCGGTAGCGGTGACGAGGCGGCGATCAACGGCCTGACCCGCGAGGACCTGGTCGACTTCCACCACGACTGGCTGCGCCCGCAGAACGGCACCCTGATCGTGGTCGGCGACACCACCCTGGCCGAGATCGTGCCGCTGCTGGACAAGCAGCTGGGCGACTGGAAGGCCAGTGGCGAGGCCCCGCAGGTGAAGGCGGCCACCGACGTTGCGCTGCCGAAGGGCCCGCGCGTGTTCCTGATCGACCAGCCGGGCGCGGTACAGGCCAACCTGTTCGCCGGCCAGGTGGTGGCACCTTCCAGCGCCACCAGTTCGACCCGCTTCGACATCGCCAACGGCGTGATCGGCGGCGACTTCACCTCGCGCCTGAACATGAACCTGCGCGAGGACAAGCACTGGTCGTACGGTGCGCGCAGCAGCGCGGTCAATTCGGTGGGCCAGCGCCCGTGGATGGCCAGCGCGCCGGTGCAGATCGACAAGACCGGCCCGGCACTGGCGGAAATGCGCAAGGAAATCGCCGCGTTCGCCGATGGCAGCAAGCCGGCCACCGCTGCCGAGGTCAACCGCATCCGCAACATCCAGACCCTGAGCCTGCCCGGTGCCTACGAGACCGCCAGTGCGGTGGCGTCGACCATCGGTTCGATCGTGCAGTTCAAGCGCCCGGACGACTATGTGCTGCGTCGCAAGGCCGAGATCGAGGCGATGACCCCGGCGCACGTGCAGCAGGCCGCCGCCGAGATCAAGCCGCAGGCTCTGACCTGGGTGGTGGTGGGTGACCTCAAGCAGACCGAAGCGGCCGTGCGCGCGCTGAACCTGGGCGAGGTGACGGTGATCGACGCCGAAGGCAACCCGGTCAAGAAATAAGGGATGTGCCTGCCAGCCCCCGGCGGGCAGGCCTCCCCAGGGTGCCCGCCGCTGGCCGGCAACCCCGTCATGCATCCGGGGTCAGAGCCCCCTGCGGGGGATCCGACCCCTCTGCCGATCTGGGGTCGGATCCCCCGCAGGGGGCTCTGACCCCGGCCCCGGCTACCCCCGATTCAGGCTGTTCAGGCAGAATCCCCCCATACCCTTCCAGGATCTGCCCATGCGCGTTCTGCTGCTTTCCTCCCTGCTGCTCACCGTCACCGCCTGTACCTGGGTGCCGATCGAACCGGCCGGCAAGGCAACCCGCGTGCTGCCGGCAGGGCCGGTTCCTGCCGGCTGCATCGCCAAGGGCGAGGTGGTGGTCACCGTGAAGAGCAAGGTCGGCTTCTACAACCGCAACCCGCTGCGGGTGCAGGAAGAGCTGGAAACCCTGGCCCGCAACGAGGCCCCGAGCGCCGGCGCCAATGCCGTCCAGGCCGCTGCGGCCCCCGCCGATGGCAGCCAGCGCTTCGCCGCGTTCCAGTGCCCGCCGCGCTGAACGCTTCACCATACGGCCGAGGCTGAATTCGTAAAGATGCGGTGAAAGCGCGGGGGTTATAGAATAGCGCCCCCTTTTGCCTGAGCCTTGGCGCTAACCTCGATGCTCTTCAAGAATGTCTCGATCGCCGGCCTGGCACACGTCGACGCACCGCATACGCTGACGACCAAGGAAATCAACGAACGCCTGCAGCCGACGCTGGATCGCCTGGGTATCCGCACCGATGTGCTTGGCGACATCGCCGGCATCCACGCCCGCCGCCTGTGGGACAACGGCGTGCTGGCGTCGGACGCCGCCACCATGGCCGGCCGCAAGGCACTGGAAGACGCGGGCATCACCGCGACCCAGGTCGGCCTGCTGGTCAACACCTCGGTCAGCCGCGACTACCTGGAGCCGTCCACGGCCTCGATCGTGTCGGGCAACCTCGGTGTCAGCGACGAATGCATGACCTTCGACGTCGCCAACGCCTGCCTGGCCTTCATCAACGGCATGGACATCGCGGCGCGCATGATCGAGCGCGGTGATATCGACTACGCGCTGGTGGTGGACGGCGAGACCGCCAACCTGGTGTACGAGAAGACCCTGGAGCGCATGACCGCCCCGGACGTCACCGCCGATGACTTCCGCAACGAGCTGGCCGCGCTGACCACCGGGTCGGGCGCCGCCGCGATGGTGATGGCGCGCGCGGAGCTGGTGCCGGACGCGCCGCGCTACAAGGGCGGCGTGACCCGCTCGGCCACCGAGTGGAACCAGCTGTGCCTGGGCAACCTGGACCGCATGGTCACCGACACCCGCCTGTTGCTGATCGAAGGCATCAAGCTGGCGCAGAAGACCTTCAGCGCCGCCAAGATCGCACTCGGCTGGGCCGTGGAAGAGCTCGACCAGTTCGTGATCCACCAGGTCAGCCAGCCGCACACCGCCGCGTTCATCAAGAACTTCGGCATCGACCCGAAGAAGGTCATGACCATCTTCGGCGAGCACGGCAACATCGGCCCGGCCTCGGTGCCGATCGTGCTGAGCAAGCTCAAGCAGCTGGGCAAGCTGAAGAAGGGCGATCGCATCGCGCTTCTGGGTATTGGCTCGGGCCTGAACTGCTCGATGGCTGAGGTGGTCTGGTAAGCAGCCCGCTGCCCGACCTCCTGTAGAGCCGAGCCATGCTCGGCTCACGCGCGCAGCGCGGCTCTTCCGCAGCGGACCGGAGAGCAGCCGAGCAACGGCTCGGCTCTACATTGCGCCGCGACTCTCCTTAGGTGCTCCGCATGCGCGATCTTCCCGGTTACCCCGCCCACCCGCAGCGCTTCGAGGTCCGCCCCGGCCTGTCGATGAACTATCTCGACGAGGGCCCGCGCGATGGCGAGGTGGTGGTGATGGTGCACGGCAACCCGTCGTGGAGCTACTACTGGCGCACGCTGGTGGCCGGCCTGTCGGACACCTACCGCTGCATCGTGCCGGACCACATCGGCATGGGCCTGTCGGACAAGCCGGACGACAGCCGCTATGAGTACACGCTGCAGTCGCGCGTGGACGATCTTGATGCGCTGCTGAAGCACCTGGGCATCACCGGCCCGGTGACCCTGGCCGTGCACGACTGGGGCGGCATGATCGGGTTCGGCTGGGCGCTGTCGCACCACGAGCAGGTGAAGCGCCTGGTGGTGCTCAACACCGCTGCCTTCCCGATGCCGGCGGCAAAGAAGATGCCGTGGCAGATCGCACTGGGTCGCCACTGGAAGATCGGCGAGTGGATCATCCGCACCTTCAACGCGTTCTCGTCCGGTGCCTCTTGGCTTGGGGTGGAGCGCAGGATGCCGGCCGATGTGCGCCGCGCCTACGTGTCGCCGTACAACAGCTGGGCCAACCGCATCAGCACCATCCGCTTCATGCAGGACATCCCGCTGTCGCCGGCCGACAAGGCCTGGTCGCTGCTGGAACGCGCCGGCAAGGCGCTGCCGTCGTTCGCCGACCGTCCCGCCTTCCTCGGCTGGGGCCTGCGCGACTTCGTGTTCGACCATCATTTCCTGAAGGGCTTCCAGGCCGCGCTGCCGCAGGCCCAGGTGCATGCCTTCGAGGACGCCGGCCACTATGTGCTGGAAGACAAGCACGAAGTGCTGGTACCGGAGATCCGCGCGTTCCTGGACGCCAACCCGATCTGAGCGGTGTGCCGACCAACGGTCGGCACCCACAAGTGGAAGGTATGGGTGGGTGCCGACCGTTGGTCGGCACACCGGATTATGCGGCGACCGGTGCCTGCGGCGGCGAGGACGGGCTGTTGCCGTTGTCGTCCGGATGATCGTCGTCATTGTCGGCGTCATCGCGCCAACGCCAGTCGGCCGGCGTCAGCGGATCCAGGCCATAGGCAATGCGCGCCTTGTCGCACTGCGGGCTGGCCTTGCCGTATTCCCACGATGCATCCACCTCACGGCACACGCTGGGCCGGTTGGGGTGGATCGTGCAGCGTGAATACACGCCGATCTGCGCATCCAGCGCGACGCAGCGCACCGGCTTGGAATGGGTGCCGCGCATGCACAGGCGATGCGGGTCCAGCACCTCGGTAAGCTGGTGCGGCACGCCGCCGGGGGTGACCTCGTCCGATTCCATCCAGTGGAAGGCCACGCGGTACTGGGTGCAGCAGGCGCCGCAGGTCATGCAGGGATGTTGCATGGGCAAGCCGCCTCGGGCGGCAGTCGGAATCGGGAACGAGGGTGCGGATTTTCCACGAAGTGGGCCGCCGCGCAAGAAATTCCGTAAGCGGCGACAATGAACGGATGAACCGACCCTGCAACATTGCGGCCCGTTTGCCTGAACTGGCGCGTGAACGCCCCGACCAGATCGCCATCCGCTGCCCGGGCCGCCGCGGCGCCGGCAACGGCATGGCCGCCTACGATGTCACCCTCGATTACCGTCAGCTGGACGCCCGCAGTGATGCCATGGCCGCCGGCCTGGCCGGCTACGGGATCGGCCGTGGCGTGCGCACGGTGGTGATGGTGCGGCCTTCTCCGGAGTTCTTCCTGCTGATGTTCGCGCTGTTCAAGCTGGGCGCAGTGCCGGTGCTGGTCGATCCGGGCATCGACCGGCGCGCGCTTAAGCAGTGCCTGGACGAGGCGCAGCCGCAGGCCTTCATCGGCATTCCGCTGGCGCATGTGGCGCGGCTGGTGCTGCGCTGGGCGCCGTCGGCCACCCGGCTGGTGACGGTCGGCCGACGCCTCGGCTGGGGCGGTACCAGCCTGGCCGCGCTGGAACGTGCCGGTGCCAAGGGGGGGGCCATGCTGGCCGATACCGATGGCGAGGACATGGCGGCGATCCTGTTCACCAGCGGCTCCACCGGCGTGCCCAAGGGCGTGGTCTACCGCCACCGCCACTTCGTCGGCCAGATCCAGTTGCTGGGCAGTGCCTTCGGCATGGAAGCGGGTGGGGTGGACCTGCCGACCTTCCCACCGTTCGCGCTGTTCGACCCGGCGTTGGGCCTGACTTCGGTGATCCCGGACATGGACCCGACGCGGCCGGCGCAGGCCGACCCGGGACGCCTGCACGATGCCATCCAGCGCTTCGGCGTGACCCAGCTGTTCGGCTCGCCAGCGCTGATGCGGGTGCTGGCCCGGCACGGGCGGCCACTGCCGACGGTGACCCGGGTGACCTCGGCCGGGGCACCGGTGCCGCCGGACGTGGTCGCCACCATCCGCAGCCTGCTGCCGGCCGATGCGCAGTTCTGGACCCCCTATGGCGCCACCGAGTGCCTGCCGGTGGCGGTGGTCGAAGGCCGCGAACTGGAGCGCACCCGTGCGGCGACCGAGGCCGGTGCCGGCACCTGCGTGGGCAACGTGGTGGCCCCCAACGAGGTGCGCATCATCGCCATCGACGACGCACCGCTGCCGGACTGGTCGCAGGCGCGCGTGCTGGCGGTGGGGGAAGTGGGGGAAATCACCGTGGCCGGGCCGACCGCCACCGACAGCTACTTCAACCGCCCGCAGGCCACCGCGGCGGCGAAGATCCGCGAGACGCTGGCCGATGGCAGCACCCGCGTGGTGCATCGCATGGGCGACGTCGGTTATTTCGATGTGCAGGGCCGCCTGTGGTTCTGCGGGCGCAAGACCCAGCGCGTGGAAACCGCGCGCGGGCCGCTGTACACCGAGCAGGTCGAGCCGGTGTTCAACACCGTGGCCGGCGTGGCGCGCACGGCACTGGTCGGCGTCGGCGCCGCCGGCGCGCAGGTGCCGGTGCTGTGCGTGGAACTGCAGCGCGGCCGGTCCGACAGCCCGGCGCTGCAGGAAGCGCTGCGTGCGCACGCGGCCGCCCGCCTGCCAGAGGCCGGCCTGCAGCACTTCCTGGTGCATCCGGCGTTCCCCGTCGATATCCGTCACAACGCCAAGATCGGCCGCGAAAAGCTCGCCGTCTGGGCCAGCGCCGAACTGGAGAAGCGCGCATGAAGATCCTGGTCACCGGTGGCGGTGGTTTCCTTGGGCAGGCGCTGTGCCGCGGGCTGGTCGAGCGTGGCCACCAGGTGCTGGCGTTCAACCGCAGTCATTACCCGGAACTGCAGGCGATGGGCGTGGGCCAGATCCGCGGTGATCTGGCCGATGCGCAGGCGGTGCTGCATGCGGTGGCCGGCGTCGATGCGGTGTTCCACAACGGCGCCAAGGCCGGCGCATGGGGCAGCTATGACAGCTACCACCAGGCCAACGTGGTCGGCACCGACAACGTCCTCGCGGCCTGCCGCGTGCATGGCATCAACCGGCTGGTCTACACCTCCACGCCCAGCGTGACCCATCGTGCCACGCACCCGGTGGAAGGCCTCGGGGCTGACGAGGTGCCGTACGGCGAAGATTTCCAGGCGCCGTATGCGGCCACCAAGGCAATCGCCGAACAGCGCGTGCTGGCCGCCAACGATGCGTCGCTGGCGACGGTGGCACTGCGCCCGCGGCTGATCTGGGGCCCCGGTGACCAGCAGCTGGTGCCCAGGCTCGCCGAGCGTGCGCGGCAGGGACGCCTGCGCCTGGTCGGCGATGGCAACAACAAGGTCGATACCACCTACATCGACAACGCCGCGCTGGCGCACTTCCTCGCCTTTGACGCCCTGGCACCGGGCGCTGCGTGTGCGGGCAAGGCCTACTTCATCTCCAACGGCGAGCCGTTGCCGATGCGCGAGCTGGTGAACAAGCTGTTGGCTGCGGTGGGTGCGCCATCCGTGGACAAGGCGATCAGCTTCAAGACCGCCTACCGCATCGGCGCCGTCTGCGAGCGGCTGTGGCCGCTGCTGCGCCTGCGCGGCGAGCCGCCGCTGACCCGCTTCCTGGCCGAGCAGCTGTGCACGCCGCACTGGTACAGCATGGAACCGGCGCGCCGTGACTTCGGCTACGTGCCGCAGGTCAGCATCGAAGAGGGGCTGCGCAGGCTGAAGGCTTCATCTGCTGCATAGATCGCCATCACTGGTTGCACACCGCAGGACCGGGAGGATGGACCCACGCCATCCAAGGCTCGACCACCCGCGAGGAGCGCCATGCTGCACTACGCCATCATCTTCTTTGTCATCGCCATCATCGCCGCCGTTCTGGGTTTCTCCGGAATTGCCGGCGCCGCAACGAACATCGCCTGGATCCTGTTCGTGGTGTTCCTGATCCTTGCGGTGATCTCGATGTTCCGCAAGCGAGGCTAGCTGGTAGTGCCGGCCGCTGGCCGGTATCACTTTCGGCAGAGTCGAGCCATGCTCGACTCTGCGGGCGACAACAACGCTATACAGCGCTCTGCAGTTCGCGATCAGCTTCATGGCGCTCCAGCGCCAGCTCGATCAGGCGGGTGATCAGCGTGGTGTAGTCCACGCCGCTGGCACCCCACAGCTTCGGGTACATGCTGATGCGGGTGAAGCCCGGCAGCGTGTTGACCTCGTTGATGGTGATGTCGCCGCCCGCGGTGAGGAACACATCCACGCGCGCCATGCCGGCACACTCCAGCGCCTGGTAGGCCCGCAGCGCGATCTGCTGGATCCGCGCCTGGGTTGCAGCATCGATATCCGCGGGTACCACCACTTCGGCACCATCGGCGTTGATGTACTTGGTGTCGTAGGCGTAGAACTCGTCGTGCACCACCACCTCGCCGCACAGGCTGGCCTGCGGATGTTCGTTGCCCAGCACCGCGCACTCGATCTCGCGGCCGATCACCGCCGATTCCACCAGCACCTTGTGGTCGTAGTGCAGCGCCAGTGCCAGCGCTTCGGCAAAGCCCGCCGCATCCTTGACCTTGCTCACGCCTACCGACGAGCCTTGGTTGGCCGGCTTCACGAACAGCGGCAGGCCAAGCTGGGCGATCACCGCATCGACATCCACTTCCGCCACCTGGTGGCGGCGGATGCACAGCCACGGCGCCACCTGCAGCCCCGCGTCGCGCAGCAGGCGCTTGGTCACGTCCTTGTCCATCGCCACTGCCGAGCCCAGTACCGGCGAACCGACGAAGGGCAGGTTGGCCATGCGCAGCAGGCCCTGCAGCGCGCCGTCCTCGCCCAGCGGCCCGTGCACGATCGGCAGCACCACATCGACCTGGCCGAGCGCGTAGGCCGCATCGCACGGCTGCAGCTGCCCCTGCTCGGCGCCCGGGCGCACCACCAGCGACGTGCCGGAGCGATGCAGCGCGATGCGCGAGGGATCTTCGGCATTGATCAGGAACGTGTCCGGCTGGCTCAGGTGCCACTGCCCCTGCTTGTCGATGCCGACCAGCACCGGCTCGAAGCGCTCGCGATCGAGCGCATCGAGGATGTTCTTCGCCGACTGCAGTGAAACTTCGTGCTCGGAAGACTTGCCCCCGAAGATGATGCCGACCCGGGTCCGTGCCATGGGGAATGCGATGTCCTGTGCGTTGCGTGGCCTCATAGCATGAACCTTCATCAGCCCTCCGCGTGAGGCACAGATGAACCGGATATCCATCCACGCATGGCGTGGATCTGCCGTGTCGACCAAGGTCGACACCCACCAACAGCAACACAGAACGCCGTCCCGACAGATCGCAGCAAGCTGTCGAAGGCGGGGTGGGTCCGGTTGCGGGGGCGTGAGCGCCATGGATGGCGCGACCGAGCTTACATGGACGTACTTGCAGCGTCCCCCGCAACCGGACCCACCCCGCCATCCCACGGATAGCCAGCTTTTGATGTTGCCCTGGCTGTTGCATCTGCGGGTGCCGGGCGGCAGCCCGGCCCAAGCCCCCCACCCACGCAGGTAGAATGCGCCCATGGCTCTTTCCCTGCTCAAGTCCCTCAAGCCGGTCGCTGGCCGCGCCCTGCAGATCGCCCTGAACCGCGCGCTGGCGCTGGATCCGGATACCCGCCATGCCCTGGCCAGCCTCGATGGCCGGCACATCGACCTGACCCTGGAAGCGCCGTCGCTGGCGATGCGCATCAGCGTCGACGGCGACCAGCTGGGGGTCGGCCCGGTGGATGCGCAGGAAGCCGACCTGGCCGTGCGCAGCAGCCTGGCCGGCGTGCTGGCGCAGCTGCCGCTGCTGGCCAACGCACGGCGCGGCGAGTCCAACAACAAGGGCCGTGTACGCGTGGCCGGTGACGCCGAACTGGCGCGGCGCCTGCAGCAGCTGGCCAAGGGCTTCGACCCGGACTGGCAGCAGCCGTTCGTCAGCGTGTTTGGCGAGGTACTGGGCGTGCAGGTCGCCAACACCCTGCGCAGCGCCCTGCAGCACGCGCGCCAGGGTGCGATCGACCTGGCCCACAGCGCCGCCGAATTCATCACCGAGGAATCGCGCGACGTGGTGCCGCGCGCCGAACTGGATGCCTTCCACGATGATGTGGACGTGCTGCGCGATGACGTCGAGCGTCTTGGCGCGCGGGTGCAGCGCCTGCGGGGTGCCGCATGAAGGCCGTGCTGCGGGCGAGCCGCATCGGCCGGGTGATCCTGCGTTACCGCCTTGACGACCTGCTGCAGGGCACGCCGGCCGAGCGTTGGCTGCGCCTGGCCAAGCCGTTCGTGCCGCGTGCCTCGGCCGACATCGCCGCACAGTCGCGCGGTGCGCGCCTGCGCCTGGCGCTGCAGGACCTCGGCCCGATCTTCGTCAAGTTCGGCCAGATCCTGTCCACCCGCCGCGACCTGGTGCCGCCGGACGTGGCCAACGAACTGACCCTGCTGCAGGACCGGGTCAAGCCGTTCGACGGTGACACCGCGCGTCGCATTGTCGAGGAAGCGCTTGGCTTGCCGGTCAGCGAGGCGTTCGCCAGCTTCGATACCGAACCACTGGCCTCGGCTTCGATCGCGCAGGTGCATGCGGCTACGCTGGCCGATGGCCGCCAGGTGGTGGTCAAGGTGCTGCGCCCGGGCATCGAGAAGCAGATCGATGCCGACATCGCCCTGCTCAACTCGCTGGCCGCGCTGGTCGAGCGTACCCATCCGCGTGCCGACAAGATCCGACCGCGCGAAGTGGTGGCCGAAGTCGAGAACACCCTGGCCGCCGAGCTGGACCTGCAGCGCGAAGGCGCCAATGCCAGCGTGCTGCGCCGCTTCTGGGAGAACAGCGACGACCTGTACGTGCCGGAAGTGATCTGGAGCCATACCGCCGAGCGCGCGCTGACCCTGGAGCGCGTGTGGGGCATCCCGTCCGACGACATCGCTGCGCTCGACAAGGCCGGCATCGACCGCAAGGCACTGGCCGCCAAGGGCGTGCGGGTCTTCTACACCCAGGTGTTCCGCGACAACTTCTTCCATGCCGATGCGCACGCCGGCAACATCTGGGTCGACACCGATCCGGCCCGCCGCGCCAACCCGCGATTCATCGCGCTGGACTTCGGCATCATGGGCCAGCTGTCGCAGGAGGATCAGTACTACCTGGCCGAGAACTTCATGGCCATCTTCAACCGCGATTACCGCCGCATCGCCGAACTGCACGTGCAGGCGCGCTGGATGCCGGACAACGTGCGCATCGATGATCTGGAAGCGGCCGTGCGTTCGGTGTGCGAGCCGTACTTCACCCGCCCGCTGTCGCAGATCTCGCTGGCCGAAGTGCTGATGAAGCTGTTCCGCGTGGCGCAGCGCTACCAGCTGACCCTGCAGCCGCAGCTGATCCTGCTGCAGAAGACCCTGCTGAACATCGAAGGTGTCGGCCGCCAGCTGGATCCGCAGATCGATATCTGGGCGGTGGCCAAGCCGGTGCTGGCGAAAATCCTGCGCGAGCGCTACAGCCCACGCCGGGTCGTGCGCGAGATCGGCAAGCGGTTGCCGGAAATCATGACCCACGCACCGGACATGCCGCGCCTCGTACACGCCTGGCTGACCCAGCAGGTGGAGGGGCGCCACGAGCTGGCGATGCGCTCGCGCGATCTGGTTGCGCTGGATGCCAGCGTGCAGCGCCTGCAGAAGCGCGCGGTCGGCGCGATCACCGGCGTCGGCCTGCTGGCCATCGCTGCGCTGATGTACGTGCTGCAGCCGCCGGGCTGGTACTGGGGCGACCTGCCGATGTGGAGCTGGGTGTCCGGTGCCGTTGGCGCGGCGGCGCTGGCGCGCGCGTGGTGGCGCTGATCCCTGTTTATCCACAGTCGGCGGCGTCACACGCCGCCGACCGGCCACGGCTCTACCAGTGATAGCCCAGGCCCAGGTGTGACTGCACGCTCTGGAAGCGGTCCAGGCGTGTCCTGTGCCAGGTCTTGCCGATGCCCATGTCCACCACCAGATGCTTACCCAGCGGCTGGCTGCGGCGCAGGAAGGCACGACGTGCATCGTGTTCGCGCAGCAGCAGCGGATCGGAATCGGCGGTGTAGCCGGAAGTACCGCTGCCCAGCCACAGCTGGGTCGAGCCACGGCCCTGCGCATCCTTCAGGCGCAGTGACAGCGTGGTGCCATGGCCGTCGGGCCCATTGGACTGGCGATGCCGCTCGTGGCGCAGTGAGGCGGTCACGCGCGGGAAGTAATGCGCTGCGCCCACCGACCAGCCACTCACGTACGCGCCTGCATGGTACTGGGCGTACTTGCCGCCCACGCTCAGTACGGTCTGCGGTGCCACGTGCCACTGCAGGTCCTGGTTGACCTGGCGGTTGACGAATACCGGGTCATCGTTGGAGGCAGTGAAGGCAGTACGGGTCGAGACGCGAGGACTCCAGCGCTGGTGCAGCGAACCCTGCACGCGATTGCCGCCGAAGCGCTTGCTGCCGTAGTCGCGTTCGCCATGGGCCAGGCCCAGATGCCAACGGCTGTCACCGCTGCGGCCGGCCACGTCCACGGTCTGTACGTCACGCTTGCCGAAGCCGTCGGTGTAGTCGGCATGGTCCAGTTGCACCGAGACCCGGTCGATGCCGGCGTGGGCGCTGGACACAGCCAGTAGCAGGGCACACGGCAGTGCGCCACGGATGATCAATCGCATGGGGTTACTCCAGGGGTTGGGAATGCAGCGACTGCAGCAGCCGGTAGCGACCGGGCGGCAGGTTTCGTTCCACGGTGATGCGCGGTCCGAACTGGCTGCCCGGCGCGACGATGCGACCGGGCAGGATGATCACGCCGACACCCAGCGCGGCGCCCTCACCGATCCAGGCGCCGAGCTTGTCGCGCTGGCTGTCGATGACGGTATTGCCGATGTGGACGGCGACCGTCGCACCATCCAGGCGATGGTTGCTGGTGCGTACCAGCGCGCCCAGGTAGGCACGGGCGTCGACGCGGCTGTCGGCGATGAAACATTGCGGGCCGATGCAGGCGCCGTCGCCGATCAGTGCGTTCTTCAGTTCACCTGCAAAGCCGATGCGCACGCCGTCACCGATACGCAGTGGGCCGCGCAGCAGCGCATTGTTGCCGATCAGGCAGTCGCGGCCGATCGATACCGGCCCCTGCAGCTGGGCGCCGTCGCAGATGCGGCTGCCGGCGCCGATCCTCACCTTGCCCTGCACCATCGCGCGCGGCGAAACCTGTGCAGTGGAATCGACGTGCGGTGGCAGCGTCGAAAGCGCGGCGGCCATCGCGGCCAGGTCATTCCACCACATGCGGATACCTGGTCGGTTTGTCGCGCAGCGGTTCGCGTCCGGTGAACAGCCCGGCCACGCCGTGCATCAACCAGATCGCGTAGGCGAGCAGCACGTACAACATCGAGAACGCGGCGGCGGGTACCAGCCACGCCCGGCGGTGGTGGATCGCACTGATCACCGCCAGCAACATGACGATGCCAATCCAGAACAGCGGCATCACAGACAGGGCGAGGCCACCCGGCCCATGCAGCTGGGCCGCACCGAACCAGACCTGTAGGGTCAGCACGATGCCGGCCAGCGCGAGCAGCATCATCGGCAGGATGCTGAACAGGCCGAATCGGGTCAGCAGCAGGCCGCGATGCAGGCGCATGCACACCGCATAGCCGACGATCCAGCGCCGCCAGCGCCGCCATTCCTCCACCAGCGTGTTGCATTCCTGCGGGTAGACCACGCAGCGCACGCTCTGGCGGACGCGGTACCCCTGCGCGACCAGCGACCAGGACATGTCCAGGTCTTCCACGCGGGTGCGGTCGGAGAAGCCGACCTTGCGCAGCACCGAGGTACGGAACAGGCCACACGAACCGGAGACAATGAAGGGGGCGCCGCCCAGCCACTGCTGGAAGCTGCGCTTGATGACGATCATCGGCAGCTTCAGGCTGGCGCGCACATGCGGCAGGAAGCCGGCACCCTGCAGGCTGGACGACGGCACGCCACCGACCGCATCGGCACCGCGCTCGATCTCGTCCAGCAGGTGGCCCAGGCCGTGGCCGCGCGGATCGATATGGGTGTCGGCGTCGGTCAGGAACACCTGCTCGGCGGTGGCGTGCTGCAGGCCATGCATCAGCGCGCCGCCCTTGCCGGTGTTGGACTGATGCACCGCCACCAGGCGCCCGGGCCAGTGCGCCTGCAGCGCATCGAGCACCTGCGCGGTGTTGTCGGTGGAACCATCGTTCACGCAGATCACCCGCGCCACGTAGGGGTTCTGCAGCAGGCTGGTCAACGAGCGCTCCAGGCAGGGGGCTTCGTTGTAGGCCGGCACGATCGCATCGATGCTGTACAGGCGCGTGCTGGGGCGGCGCAAGGCCTGCACACACACACGCACCAGGATGAAGGCACACATGGCCAGGAACAGCAGCGTTTTCATCACAGCACCAGCCGGTAGGGCACGAAGCCTTCACTGGGGCCGATGCCGATCTGCTGGCCGCGGAACTGCGCATGGCAGCGCAGGTGATCCTCCTGCATGTAGTGGCGATCGCCCTGGCTGGCATGCTCGCGCAAGGCATGGATCTTCAGGTCCAGCTGTGCGCTGATGTCCTCGAATACCTGCGGTGCGAACTGTGGCAACGTGCTGGGGCTCTCGTAGCAGAGGATCTGCGGGATGCTGCGGCAGGCGATGATCGACGCTTCGTGGACGGTGCGATGGTCCTGGTGATGGTCTTCGCCGCACATCGTGTAGACGCGATGCGGTGTGATCTGCGCGCAGGCCTGCTCGATCGCCGCGACGATGTCGTTGCGGCAGGCAGGAAAGCGGGTATCCGGGAAGTCTCGCTGGATCACCTCGGCCACACCCAGGCGCCGCAACGCGCGGTGCGATTCGTCGCCGCGGTCGATGCCGGCATGACAGCCACGGCCACCACGGCTGAGCACCAGCGCATGGATGCGTGCACCGGCGCGGGCCAGTTTGGCCAGGCTGCCGCCGCAACCGAGTTCGATGTCGTCGGGGTGGGCGCCGATTGCCAGAATGTCGAGAACCATGGCCGTGTCCTTGCGGAAACCAAGAGGGCAGCGGGCGGGTGCACCGTCCCGCGTGAAGAAGGCGGGAACTATCGCAACGTGAACGCGGCGCGGGGCTAGGAGGAATACGAAATGTGGCCGGACAGGCCACAATGCTTACCCTTGCTGCGGCAATTGAAAGAAGCGATGACGATGCGGCTTTCGGAATTGAAGAACGAACTGATGCACTTCGGTGCTGAAAACGACGCGCATGAAACCGAGCGCGCTCGGCGCATGCTCAACATCACGCCGGATACCGGTGAATTCCTGTCGGTGCTGGTGCGTTTCGGCACCGCGCGACGGGTACTGGAAATTGGCACCTCCAATGGCTACTCCACGCTGTGGCTGGCCGAAGCCGCCGCCGCCATCGACGGTCACGTGACCACGCTGGAATTCGCCGAGGACAAGGTGACGATGGCGCGCTCCACGTTCGCGCGCAGCGGGTTGGCCGCGCACATCACGCTGGTGCATGGCGATGCCGGGCAGTGGTTGGCAGGGGCCGCCGAAGGCAGCATCGACCTGCTGTTCCTCGATTCGGACCGCGGGCAGTACGCCGGCTGGTGGCCGCAGCTGCGCCGCGTGCTGCGACCGGGGGGCCTGCTGGTGGTGGACAACGCGACCTCGCACGCGGAAGAGATGGAACCCTTGTGCCTGCTGCTGGATGCCGATCCGGACTTCAGCACCAGCGTGGTGCCGGTGGGCAACGGCGAACTGCTGGCCGTGCGCAACGCCTGATTGCCACGCCACAGACCCGGGGTCAGATCCCTTTTCCCGTGGAAAAGGGATCTGACCCCATACAGGGCACCCTTATAATCCCGCGGTGAGTACCGAACCTGACACCCTCGCCGCGGTCGAGACTGAAACCGCGCCCCTGCAGCTGCTGCACCTGGATGAGCGCCTGGCCGTGGTCAACAAGCCTGCCGGGCTGATGGTCCACGACAGCAAGCTGGCCCGTGGCGAAGATGATTTCCTGGCCGACCGCCTGCGTGAGCAGCTGGGGCGGCCGATCTTCCTCGTGCACCGCCTGGACCGGGCCACCAGTGGCTGCCTGCTGCTGGCCTTCGACCGCGAAACCGCCAGTTCGCTGGGCAAGGCACTGATGGGTGGCGAAGTGGCCAAGGACTACCTGACGGTCTGCCGAGGCTGGCCGGCCGAGCTGTCCTGGCGGGTGGACCATGATCTGGACGGCGGGCCGGGCAAGCCGGTGAAGAAGCCGGCGATCACCGATTTCCAGCGCCTGGCCACTGGCGAGCTGTCGGTGCCGGTGGGCGAGTTCAGCAGCTCACGCTACGCGCTGCTGCGCTGCCAGCCGCAGACCGGGCGCTTCCGGCAGATCCGCCGTCATCTCAAGCACCTGTCGCATCACATGATCGGCGATACCAGCCACGGCGATGGGCGCCATAACCGCATCTTCCGCATGCAGGGCGTGCACCGCATGCTGCTGCACGCCGAGCGCCTGCGTTTTCCGCATCCGGAGGGCGGCAACGTGGATGTCAGTGCGCCGCTGGACCGCCAGTTCCAGAAGGCACTGGACCTGTTCGGCTGGCAGGTGGACGCAGTTTGACGGTAGTGCCGGCCGCTGGCCGGCAGCTGCGTGATTCCAGGTGTACTGGGGAGCCGGCCAGCGGCCGGCACTACCTCATTCTCGTTTCTTTTCCGGCTCGTTGACGATCGCTTCCAGGTCTTTCTGCAGGTCCGCAAACAGCGGCTGCATGCGCGCCTGGATGGCCACCATCACGTTCTGCATCAGTGCCGGGGTCTTGTCCAGCAGGCTCTGGCCTGCCGCGCTCTCGTAGAACTCGGCCATCGCCAGCACGTCTTCCTTGCTGAACGTCTTCTTGTACAGGTCCACGTACATCGGCCGCAGCTGCTGCCACGACATGGCCTGGCGCAGGGTCTGGCTGGTCCGCGCCTGGATCCGCTTCAGCTGTTCCTGCTGCTGGGCGGTGAGCTGGCGCTGTGCGGCCACCTGCTGGAACTGCTGCTGCTGCATGGCTTCGATCTGCGGCACCATGGTGTCGATCATGCTCTGCGCGCGCGAGGCCGACAGCAGGCGGTTGATGTCGCCGTCGGTCGGCGGGGCGGCCAGGGCCGGGACGCTGGCCGTGGCCAGTGCCAGCAGCAGGGCGGCGCGGCGCAGCAGGGACGGCAGGGCGGGTGCGAAGCGGGTCATGCGGGCTTCCTGCGGTACATGGGACCGCCAGCATACCTGCAGCCCAGGCGAAGGCGGCGTGTTCGGCGCCTGATCGGCGGCATACGGGGCGCGATGGCGCACTCCACCACGTGGCTGCCGCTACAATGCGCGGATGGGCAGTGGACCGGTCACCATCAGCGCGCAGCTTGAAATCCCCGACGGCGAGATCGTCGAGCGGTTCGTGCGCGCCAGTGGCGCCGGCGGCCAGAACGTCAACAAGGTGTCCACTGCGGTGGAACTGCGTTTCGACGTGGCCAACTCGCCCTCGTTGCCCGAACCGTTGCGCGCGCGGCTGTTGGCGCGGCGTGACCGGCGCATGACCGGCGAAGGCGTGCTGGTCATCGACGCGCAACGTTTCCGCACCCAGGATCGCAATCGCGAGGATGCGCGCGAGCGGCTGGCGGCCTTCATCCAGGCCGGGCTGAGCGTGCCCAAACCGCGCAAGGCCACCAAGCCGACCCTCGGGTCGAAACTGCGTCGTCTGGACGCCAAACGCGGGCGCGCGCAGATCAAGCGCGGGCGCTCATCACGTGACTGGGAGTGATTGCTTGAACAACCCGACTTCGTTGCTGCCGGCCGTGCCGCCGCAGATGCCGCAGGTCAAACCCAACGCCTTCCTGCGCTGGCTGGCGCGCTGCACCCTGCGCATGGGGGGCTGGAAGGTGACCGGCACCCTGCCTGATATCCCCAGGCTGGTCTTCATCATCGCCCCGCATTCGTCCAACTGGGACGGGCTGTGGGGCATGGCGGCGAAGATCGCGCTGGGCATGAAGGTGAAGGTGCTGGGCAAGGCGTCGCTGTTCTGGTGGCCGCTGGGCCCGTTGCTGCACCGGCTGGGCGTGATTCCGCTCGATCGCAGCTCGCCACAGGGCACGGTGGGCCAGGCGGTGGACCTGCTGCGCAACAACGAGAAGATGTGGTTCGCCATCACCCCCGAGGGCACCCGCAAGGCGGTGAAGGACTGGAAGGCCGGCTTCCTGAAGATCGCCCGGATGGCCGACGTGCCGATCCTGACTGCGTATTTCCACTATCCGGAAAAGACCATCGGCATCGGTCCGTTGTTCACCCCGAGCGGCGACGATGTGGCCGACATGGCTGCCATCCGCGAGTTCTACCGGCCCTGGATCGGCAAGACCCGCGGCACGGTCTGAGCCGGCCGCAGGGCGCCGCATAGACGCCACGTCCGGCACATGCCGGGCGAGCGCGACAGGAGTAGGGTGGAGGGCTGGTATCCATACCGTCTGCCCAAGGAGCGTTTTTACATGTCGCGTACCGTAGTCCTGGCCGCCGCCATCAGCCTGGCGCTGGCGGCCTGTTCCGGCAAGGAGTCCACCCCCGTGTCCGATGCCCAGAAGACCCCGGCCCAGCAGCCGGCCGAAGCCTCCACCAATCCGCTGCTGAGTGCCAGCACGCTGCCGTTCCAGGCCCCGCCGTTCGACAAGATCAAGGACAGCGACTACCTGCCGGCGTTCGAAGAAGGCATGCGCCAGCACCTGGCCGACGTGCGCAAGATCGCCGACAGCAGCGAGCCGGCCACCTTCGACAACACCATCGTGGCGATGGAGCGCAGCGGCGAGACCCTGACCCGCGTGTCGCGCATCTTCTTCGGCCTGGTCCAGGCCGACACCAACGATGCGCGCCAGAAGATCCAGGAAGAAGTGGCGCCGAAGCTGGCCGCGCACCAGGATGAGATCAACCTCGATCCGAAGCTGTTCGCGCGCGTGAAGTCGCTGTACGACCAGCGTGACACGCTGGAGCTGGACCCGGTTCAGAAGCGCCTGGTCGAGCACTATTACGATGGCCTGGTGCGCGCCGGTGCGCAGCTGTCCGACGCTGACAAGGCGACCCTGCGCAAGCTCAACGTGGAAGAGACCACGCTCTCCACCCAGTTCCACACCCGCCTGGTGGCCGCGACCGCCGCTGCGGCTGTTGTCGTTGACGACAAGGCCAGGCTGGCCGGCCTGGACGAGGGCGCGATCAACAATGCTGCGGCCGCCGCCAAGGACCGCAAGCTGGATGGCAAATTCCTGCTGCCGCTGCAGAACACCACCCAGCAGCCGGTGCTCGGCTCGCTGAGCGATCGCGACCAGCGTGCCGCCGTGCTGAAGGCCTCTGAAACCCGCGCCGAGCGCGGTGATGCCAACGACACCCGGCAGACCGTGCAGCGCCTGGCCCAGCTGCGTGCGCAGAAGGCCAAGCTGCTCGGCTTCGACACCTTCGCCGACTACCAGCTGGGCGACCAGATGGCCAAGACTCCGGCGGCCGCGCTCAAGCTGCTGACCGACACCGTGCCGGCCGCCACCGCCAAGGCGCGCGCCGAAGCCGGTGAGATCCAGAAGGTCATCGACGCGCAGAAGGGCGGATTCCAGGTCGCCGCTTCGGACTGGGACTTCTACGCCGAGCAGGTGCGCAAGGCCAAGTACGATCTGGACGAGTCGCAGATCAAGCCGTACTTCGAACTGGACAACGTGCTGCAGAACGGCGTCTTCTACGCCGCCACCCAGCTGTACGGCATCACCTTCAAGCCGCGCACCGACATTCCGACCTACAACCCGGACATGAAGGTGTACGAAGTGTTCGACAAGGACGGCACCTCGCTGGCCCTGTTCTACACCGACTACTTCAAGCGTGACAGCAAGTCCGGCGGCGCCTGGATGGACGTGTTCGTCGAGCAGGACGGCCTGACCGGTGCCAAGCCGGTGGTCTACAACGTCTGCAACTTCACCAAGCCGGCCGCCGGCCAGCCGGCGCTGATCAGCTTCGACGACGTCACCACCATGTTCCATGAGTTCGGCCATGCGCTGCACGGCATGTTCTCGAACGTGAAGTACCCGTCGATCGCCGGCACCGCCACCTCGCGTGACTTCGTCGAGTTCCCGTCGCAGTTCAACGAGCACTGGGCACTGGACCCGAAGGTGTTCGCCAACTACGCCAAGCACTACAAGACCGGCGAGGCGATGCCGCAGGAACTGGTCGACAAGATTCTCAAGGCGCGCAGCTTCAACCAGGGCTATGCGACCACCGAATACCTGTCGGCCGCGCTGCTCGACCTGGCCTGGCACACGCAGAAGGCCGACGCACCGCTGCAGGATGTCGGCGCCTTTGAAGCCAGCGCGCTGAAGAAGTTCAAGGTCGACCTGCCGCAGGTGCCGCCGCGTTACCGCACCACCTACTTCGACCACATCTGGGGTGGTGGTTACTCGGCCGGTTACTACGCCTACTTCTGGGCCGAAGTGCTGGACCATGACGCCTACCAGTGGTTCACCGAACACGGTGGCCTGACGGCGGCCAACGGCCAGGAGTTCCGCGACAAGATCCTCTCGCGCGGCAACAGCGTGGAGTTGTCGACCCTGTACCGCGATTTCCGCGGCAAGGACCCGTCGGTGGAACCGCTGCTGAAGTTCCGCGGGCTGAAATAAGAAAGCGAAAACGGCGGGGGCGACCCCGCCGTTTTTCTTTGTGTAGAGCCGAGCCCATGCTCGGCTGGCTTTTTCTGGAGACGCAGCCGAGCATGGGCTCGGCTCTACACAAGCGGATCACGTCCCCACGTGCACCCGGTTGGCCTGCTCGGCCAGGCCCAGGTGATCGAGCGCGATATCCAGCGCCAGCACATAACTCTGCGCACCATACCCAGCAGCGATGCCCAGGCGCTGGCCGACACCGGCCGGCAGGCACGGTTCGGCCACTGCGCCGTCGTCATGCACCTCTACGTACGCGTTGTGCAGATAGGGCAGCAGCCGCTGCAGGCGCAGACTGTTGGCACACGCACCCGGATCGAGCAGCGTCACCTCGCCGCGGCTGTGATCGGCCACACGCAGCGCATCGAGCAGTTCCTGTTCCGAGCCACAGGCACGGATCGCCACGCTGGTTCCGGCGTCGATCGCGCGATGCACCAGCGACTTCAGTACCGGCGCCGGCAGGGGCATCGCGGTGCGGATCAGCGCGCCGGCCGCTTCCGGGCCGCGGATGATGAAGATCGACATGACTCAGCCCTCCTGCGCCAGGCGGCGGCCGACAATGGCCAGCGACAACGGGTAACCGGCCTGCTGGCTGCGCTGGTCGACCACCACGGCGGCGGGGCCGTGCTGCAGGCGCAGGCGTGCATCCAGACCAGGTTCGCTGGGTGCCTGCAACTCGATGTACTGCGCCGGCAGCCGTTCCAGCGCCGCCTGCAGCGCGCCACCTTCGGCCTGCCATTGCGCCTCGTCGGCGGCACCGACATCCAGCAGTACCCAGTCGGCCGAGCGCGCCTGCGGCTGGCACAGGCACTGGCGTACCTCGGACAGGCTGGCGCAGTCGCTGCACAGCACGCGATGGCCGGCCAGCTGTGCCGGCAGTTGGGGGCGCGGTGCAGACGAAGAGGCGTGGCGGATCACCAAGAGGGTCATACAACACCTTGCGGAATGCGCCGTGTGGCGCGGTGGGCACACGATGCGCGTGCTGCCCGTAAAGGTGCGATGCCCGCGGCCGGGCCGGGGCGTAAAACCTGCGTAACCCTTCATGTAGAGCCGAGCCTACGCTCGGCTGCTCTGCGCCCCGGTCGGGCAACCTCGACGCTACAAAGAACAAGCCGAGCGTAGGCTCGGCTCTACAGGAGCGCGGCGCGGGAACCTCTTGCGCCCGGATGAGGTCTGATGCAGCCACCACCCAACCGAAGCCTGTCATGGATGCTGTTGCCCGTCCCCCCTTTTCCCAACGCGCCGTGGCCTGGCTGAAGAAGGAGGCATTGCCGCTGTTGGTGATGCTCGGCCTGCTCGCCGCCGCCCGCGATACCCTGGCCAACCATTACGTGGTGCCGAGTGGTTCGATGCAGCCGACCCTGCAGCCCGGCGACCGGGTGGTGGTGGACATGCGTGCCTATGGCCTGCGCCTGCCGTTCACCGGCAAGGAACTGATGACCACCGGCGTTCCGCAGCGTGGTGAAGTGGCGGTGTTCGATTCACCGGCCGACGGCACCCGCCTGATCAAGCGCGTGGCGGCAGTGGCGGGCGACCATGTGCAGATGCGCGAAGGCCATCTGAGCATCAACGGGCAGCCGCTGCAGATGGCCGACCTGCAGGACGTGGAAGCCTTCGGCGAGCGACGTGCCCGCCTTGATCTGGACATGGGCGGCGGTCCGGACATCGCCGACCTGGTGGTGCCGGCTGGCAAGGTGCTGGTGCTGGGTGACCACCGCGGCAACAGCTTCGATGGCCGCTTCTTCGGCTTCGTCGACGCCGACAAGCTCTACGGCCGCGCGGTGGCGGTGTACTACCGCCGGGGCGACGGCTTCGAGTGGCAGCGCCTGTAAGCTGAATTGATACTTCTCGTATATCAATCATGACCTATCAGGTTATGGATCGACTGGATAGACGGGCCTAGTCTGAGGCCCGTTCCCTCCCGCGCTTGGCCGCCCCCACCGGCCCATCGATCCCATGACTGGCGAAACCGCGGCGGCCGTCGAACGCCGCCCCCCCACTGTCGACCCCAGCGCCGAGACCCGCATCCAGCAGGGCACACCGGCCTTTCGTCGCACCGCGCTGGCACTGTTCCTGGCCGGCTTTTCCACCTTCGGCCTGCTGTACACGGTGCAGCCGCTGCTGCCTGAGTTCAGCCGCCATTTCGGCGTGTCCGCCGCCGGCAGCGCCATGTCGTTGTCGCTGACCACCGGCACCTTGGCCGTGGCGATGCTGCTGGCTGGTCTGCTGTCCGATGCAGTCGGCCGCCGCCCGTTGATGATCGTCGCGTTGCTGGCCTCGGCCATGCTGTCGCTGAGCTCGGCGCTGGTGGATGACTGGACCACGCTGCTGGTATTGCGCACGCTGCTCGGCCTGGCGCTGAGCGGCGTGCCGGCGGTGGCGATGACCTACCTGGTCGAGGAAATGGACAGCCGTGCGCTGGGCCTGGCGATGGGCCTGTACATCGGCGGCAATGCCATCGGTGGCATGAGCGGGCGCCTGCTGGCCGGCATCATCGCCGACCACTGGGGCTGGCGCTGGGGTATCGGCGTGGTCTCGATCATCGCGGTGGCCAGCACGGTGCTGCTGTGGCTTCAGCTGCCGCCGTCGCGCCACTTCCATCCCCGTCGTGACGGCCTGCGCCAGTTGCCGTCGCGCTGGCGCATGCTGTTCGCCGACCCGGGCCTGCCGTGGCTGTTCGCCACCTCGTTCGTGCTGATGGGCGTGTTCGTCACCCTCTACAACTACTTGGGCTACCACCTGCTGGCGCCGCCCTACCACCTCAGCCAGACCGTGGTCGGCCTGATCTTCAGTGTCTACCTGGTGGGCACCTTCAGTTCGGCGTGGATGGGCCAGCAGGCCACGCGCTACGGCCGCGGCCGCATCCTGTCGATCTCGTTCGCGCTGATCGGCGCCGGCATCGTGCTGCTGGCAATGCCGTGGCTGAGTGCGATGGCACTGGGTATCGCGCTGGTCACGTTCGGCTTCTTCGGCGGCCACTCGGTGGCCAGCAGCTGGGTTGGCAGCCGCGCCGGTACGATGCGCGCCGAAGCCTCGGCGATGTACCTGTTCGCCTACTACCTGGGATCCAGCGTGCTGGGCGGGGTCGGTGGCCTGGCCTATGCGGCCTGGGATTGGCTGGGTGTGTGCCTGTTCGCTGCCGTGCTGACCCTGATCGGTGGTGGCATCGTCTGGGCACTGCAGCAGCGCGCGCCGCAGCCGGTCACCGCGTGATCCACCGCGTACGGTAGTGCCGGCCGTTGGCCGGCAACCACGGTGTAGCGGCTTTGCCGAGGTAGAGTCGACTGTCAGTCGACTGCTCTTCCATCAGATCGCGAAAACCCGCGCTGCGCGCGATAGTCGACTAACAGTCGACTCTACCGGCGAACGCCCCGCGCAGCAGCGTGGCGAAATTACGGATCAGCGGCGTTACCCGTTCGCGGTGCCAGGCCAGCTGCACTTCCGAATGCGCGCCGGCATCGGCCAGTGCCACGAAGCGCGATCCTTCCACGCGTATGTGATCGCATGACGACGGCAGGATCGCCGCACCCAGGCCCGCGGCGGCCAGGCTGATCAACGTCGATGCTTCACCGGCTTCCTGCACGATGCGCGGCGTGAAGCCCGCCGCCGCGCACAACGCGATCATGTGGTCGTGGATGCCCGCGCCGGCGCTGCGGCGGAACGCTACGAACGGCTCCTGAGCGAAGTCGCGCAGCGACAGCGTGCCCTGCTTCGACAGCCTGCGCAGGGCAGGGTGGTCGGCGTGCACGATCAGCGCCAGCGTGTCGACGAACAGGCTGTGCGCCACCAGTTCCGGCGGCAGCGCGCGCTTGCGGATGATGCCCACGTCCAGTGAACCGTCGAGCAGCGCGTCGATCTGCTGCAGCGTGTTCATCTCGCTCAGCTGCAGCCGCACCTGCGGGTACTGCTGACGGTAGCGCAGGATCGAACGCGGAATCTGCGGTGACAGTGGCGTGGCGCGAGTCAGACCGATATGCAGTTCACCCTGCTCACCACGCTGTGCACGCTGTACCTCGTCCACGGCCGTTTCCACCTGCTGCACGATGGCGCGTGCACGTTCCTGCAGCAGCTCGCCCGCAGGCGTCAGCTGCACGCGGCGATGGCTGCGCACGAACAGGCGCGCGCCAATCAGTTCTTCCAGCTGGCGGATCTGCTGGCTGAGCGGTGGCTGCGACATGCCCAACCGCTCCGCCGCCTGGCCGAAGTGCAGCGTATCGGCGACAGCGAGGAAGTAGCGCAGGTGACGGAGTTCGATGGACATGCGTCCAGTTTATTCATCGTCAGCCGGAAATGGGGTCAGAGCCCGTTGCGCAGCAACGGGATGCGACCCCGACAGATCGCGAAAACCTGTCAGAGGCGGGGCGGTGTGGGTGGGCAGGACCGTTGGCGCCATGGATGGCGCCATCGAGCCCCCAGGGTGAAGTGACCCCCGGGAGTTGGACATCAGATCCAACCCCGAGGGATACATGAACAGATACGACGCGCGTTTCAAACTGCAGGTCGCCAAAGAGGCCTGCAAGACCTCCACATCGGTCAAAGCCGTTGCTCGTCGCTACGGCCTGGAGTTCTCCACGGTCAGGCGCTGGGT